>NZ_JAMPLW010000061.1:0-1044 GCF_028477805.1 Providencia sp. PROV268 | reverse complement strand
GTCCACTCCCCCTAAAATAAGACAGCTATAATTAGAGTTTCTGCCCTAAAAATTGCAGAGGTCATGATGAAAAAAGCCCGTTTTACTGAAACTCAAATCGTTAATATTTTAAAGCTCGCTGATTCAGGGATGAAAGTGGAAGACATTTGTCGCCAAAATGGGATCAGTAACGCCACTTATTATAATTGGAAATCAAAATATGGTGGCATGGAAGCTAATGATGTTAAACGATTAAAAGAGCTTGAGGATGAAAATGCGAAACTGAAAAAGCTCTTTGCGGAAGTCAGCCTTGAAAATCATGCGATGAAGGAGCTTTTTGCAAAAAAGGGTTGGTAGTGACTGAAAAGAAGTCCTGTGCACAATCATTAAAAGAGGCAGGTTTATCAGTCATTAAGGCTTGCAAACTAACTTCATTGCCCCGAGCTACTTTTTACCGTCAACCGTTAGATTGGCGTAAAAAAGACCAAGTGGTGATCGATGCCATACAATCTGTGTTAGCGAAATCACCACAATCAGGGTTTTGGAAATGCTATTTTCGGCAGCGATTTCAAGGCTATTCTTTTAATCATAAACGAGTTTATCGCGTTTATTGTCGATTAGGATTGAACTTGAAACGACGGGTTAAAAAGGTGCTTCCGAAGCGTGAAAAAAGACCATTAGTGATAGAAAAAGTCCCGAATATTCAATGGGCTTTGGATTTTGTACACGACAGTTTGTACTGTGGTAAACGCTTCAGAACCTTGAATATTATTGATGAGGGGACACGTGAGTGCCTGGCAATTGAAGTTGATACGTCATTGCCTGCTGAACGAGTCATTAGAGTACTAGAACGTTTGAAAATCGATAGAGGATTGCCGAAACAAATTCGAGTGGATAATGGGCCTGAACTTATTTCAGCTAATCTATTGAATTATTGTAAAAATAATCGAATTGATTTATGCCATATTCAACCCGGTAAACCTCAACAAAACGGTTTTATCGAACGATTTAATGGTTCATTTCGCCGTGAATTTTTAAATGCCTATTTATTTGAATCATTAAGCC
>NZ_JAMPLW010000060.1:0-1199 GCF_028477805.1 Providencia sp. PROV268 | reverse complement strand
TGTCTAAAGAAAAATTTGAACGTTCAAAACCGCACGTTAACGTTGGTACAATCGGCCACGTTGACCACGGTAAAACTACCCTGACAGCAGCAATCACTACTGTTCTGGCAAAAACTTACGGCGGTAGCGCTCGTGCATTCGATCAAATCGATAACGCACCAGAAGAAAAAGCGCGTGGTATCACCATCTCTACTTCTCACGTAGAGTACGATACACCAACTCGCCACTACGCACACGTAGACTGCCCAGGACACGCCGACTATGTTAAAAACATGATCACGGGTGCTGCTCAGATGGACGGTGCAATCCTAGTTGTTGCGGCAACAGATGGCCCAATGCCACAAACTCGTGAGCACATCCTGTTAGGTCGTCAGGTTGGCGTTCCTTACATCATCGTGTTCCTGAACAAATGTGACATGGTAGACGACGAAGAGCTGCTGGAACTGGTTGAAATGGAAGTTCGTGAACTTCTGTCTCAATACGATTTCCCAGGTGATGACACTCCAGTTATCCGTGGTTCAGCGCTGAAAGCGTTGGAAGGCAACCCAGAGTGGGAAGCGAAAATCGTTGAACTAGCAGAAGCACTGGACAGCTACATCCCAGAGCCAGAGCGTGCAATTGACAAGCCATTCCTGCTGCCAATCGAAGACGTATTCTCAATCTCAGGTCGTGGTACAGTAGTCACAGGCCGTGTTGAGCGTGGTATCATCAAAGTTGGTGAAGAAGTTGAAATCGTAGGTATCAAAGAGACTGCGAAAACTACTTGTACTGGCGTTGAAATGTTCCGTAAACTGCTGGACGAAGGCCGTGCGGGTGAGAACGTAGGTGTTCTGCTGCGTGGTACTAAGCGTGAAGAAATCGAACGTGGTCAAGTTCTGGCGAAACCAGGTTCAATCAAGCCACACACAACTTTCGAATCAGAAGTTTATATTCTGAGCAAAGATGAAGGTGGTCGTCACACGCCATTCTTCAAAGGTTACCGTCCACAGTTCTACTTCCGTACAACTGACGTAACAGGTACTATCGAACTGCCAGAAGGCGTAGAGATGGTAATGCCAGGCGACAACGTGAACATGAAAGTAACTCTGATTCACCCAATCGCGATGGACGATGGTTTGCGTTTCGCAATCCGTGAAGGTGGCCGTACAGTAGGTGCGGGTGTTGTTGCAAAAATCATTGCATAATAACAACCCACTGTA
>NZ_JAMPLW010000059.1:0-1208 GCF_028477805.1 Providencia sp. PROV268 | reverse complement strand
TTTTTTTTTGAGCAAATTGAGCACATATTTAGGTTCAAATCCAACTTATTCATAAAGCATACTGCTGTCCCACAGGAAACTGTTTCATAAAACTAACATATCATACGGACTCGATGGTCCATTAAACCAGACACAAGTAGACATCAGCACCACAAATACTTGACGAACAGAGGCTCGGGATGACCAGGCACATCGGCAGCTCCACCAAACTGGCTGATTACTGACCACCACGGAGGCGGAGCACCAGGTGGAGGGTGGACTCCTTCTGGATGTTGTAGTCGGCGAGGGTGCGTCCATCCTCCAGCTGCTTGCCAGCGAAGATCAGACGCTGCTGGTCTGGGGGAATCCCCTCCTTGTCCTGGATCTTGGCCTTCACATTATCAATGGTGTCGGAGCTCTCAACCTCCAAAGTGATGGTCTTCCCAGTCAAGGTCTTCACGAAGATCTGCATACCACCACGGAGACGAAGCACCAGGTGGAGGGTAGACTCCTTCTGGATGTTGTAGTCGGCAAGGGTGCGGCCATCCTCGAGCTGCTTGCCGGCGAAGATGAGACGCTGCTGGTCTGGGGGGATGCCCTCCTTGTCCTGGATCTTGGCCTTGACGTTGTCGATGGTGTCCGAGCTCTCAACCTCCAGGGTGATGGTCTTGCCTGTGAGGGTCTTGACAAAGATCTGCATACCACCACGAAGGCGGAGCACAAGGTGGAGGGTGGACTCCTTCTGGATGTTGTAGTCAGCAAGGGTCCTGCCATCCTCCAGCTGCTTGCCAGCAAAGATGAGGCGCTGCTGGTCCGGGGGAATGCCCTCCTTGTCCTGGATCTTGGCCTTGACATTGTCGATGGTATCAGAAGACTCCACCTCGAGGGTGATGGTCTTGCCGGTCAGAGTCTTCACGAAGATTTGCATGCCTCCCCTGAGACGGAGGACAAGGTGAAGCGTTGACTCCTTCTGGATGTTGTAGTCAGCAAGGGTCCTGCCGTCCTCAAGCTGCTTGCCGGCAAAGATGAGACGCTGCTGGTCCGGGGGAATGCCCTCCTTGTCCTGGATCTTGGCCTTGACGTTGTCGATGGTGTCAGAAGATTCCACCTCGAGGGTGATGGTCTTGCCGGTCAGTGTCTTGACAAAGATCTGCATGCCACCACGGAGGCGGAGGACAAGGTGGAGGGTGGACTCCTTCTGGATGTTGTAGTCAGCAAGGGTCCTGCCA
>NZ_JAMPLW010000058.1:0-1243 GCF_028477805.1 Providencia sp. PROV268 | reverse complement strand
AATCATCTCTAATACACTCGTTCCTTTACCCGTACCTAGGTTATAGATATGTAGGCCTGCTTGATGGCTGACATTGTTTAATGCTGCAATATGACCGCTAGCTAAATCCATAACATGGATATAATCACGTACGCCAGTACCATCTGGAGTTGGGTAGTCAGAGCCAAATACCATGACTTCTTTATGACGACCAACTGCTACTTGAGCGATATAAGGTGTTAGGTTATTTGGAATACCCTGTGGGTCTTCACCAATTAAACCTGATTGGTGTGCGCCAACGGGATTAAAGTAGCGTAGTAAAGTAACCGACCAATCGTTATGTGCAATATATAGATCAGCAAGAATACGCTCAACCATATATTTACTGGTGCCATATGGGTTGGTAGTACCACCGACTTTAGAGTCTTCGGTTAATGGTACTTCTTCTGGATCACCATACACAGTAGCCGATGAGCTAAAAATTAAGCTTTTGACACCCGCTTTTTGCATACTGGCAAGTAATACTAACGTGCCATTGACGTTATTATCATAATACTCAATCGGTTTTTGAACGGATTCACCAACCGCTTTTAACCCAGCAAAGTGGATCACCGATGTGATTTGGTGCTCAGCAAAAATCGTATCCAGAATAGCGTTATCACGTACATCACCGGCATAGAAGACAGGTTTTTTACCTGTGATGGTTTCAATGCGGTTGAGTACTTCTGGGTTGGCATTACATAAATTATCTAAAATAATTGGCTGCATGCCTTGTTCAATCATCTGCACACAGGTATGGCTACCAATGTAGCCAAGACCGCCTGTGACTAAGACCTTTGTATGATTCATTTTAAATTCCTGTACGACTAGTACTCATAGACATAGTTATAGTCGTCTGATTTCGCATCGATACCATTGAGGATCACGCCTGTGATTTCGATATCGTTTTGTTTAAAACGTTTTAGCGATAGCTCAACGTCTTTCACCGTATTGACACCATAGTAGGCAATAAGCAGTGAGGTGCCGACGTACTTACCGATAATCGCGGAGTCAGTGATTGCTAAGATTGGGGCGGTATCGATAACCACGATATCATATTGCCCTTTCACCGTGTCGAGCAGGTGTTTAAAACGTTCTCCCATCAGTAACTCAGAAGAGTGAGTGACATTTTTACCACGGCAGATCACATCTAGGTTTTCAATCACACCATGGTGAATGGTCGGTTGCGTAATGTCCTGCTGAGCCAAATATTCGGATAACCCCG
>NZ_JAMPLW010000057.1:0-1245 GCF_028477805.1 Providencia sp. PROV268 | reverse complement strand
TCCAATAAACTAGGGTCAGTTCAGACCCACAGACTCCTAAGAGATGAAACCCCATCAGGGGTTTCCGTTAACTTATGGCTATCAATCAAACGTGTATTCACACTCGATACATTCATAACGATCAAATACCACGCCATCTAAAGCTGAACCACTCACAGCCCCAGCAGTAGCTCCAGCGACTAAACGTCCAAATAGAGCGCCTACCGCAGCACCAGCAATCGTCCCTACAACAGGAACAGCAGAGCCGATAGACGCTCCAGCTAGTGCGCCTGATACACCACCAGCAACAGCTCCGGTCTTTTTCCCGATATGACGTTCACGAATACGGGTTGAGTCACATACAGGGCAACGAATGTAATTTTCCATGATAATTTCCTTTTAGGTTGATTTAAAAGCAAAAAAGCCCCTGTCCGTGAGGACAGAGGCTTTCAGTGATAAAGCTTCTTTATTGAATGAGATGTATTACGATAAATCGTGGTTAGTTATCATGCGTTTTGACGATGAAAATTCCCATGAACAATATTGCCACCATTTCTCAATGAATCGATATAGTCGGCATACCACTGCATCATTTCTCGTCTACCTTCTAAATATTGCGCCATGGTTATAGGTTCCACGTATCGCATTTTTATTGCTATGCGCCATCTGTGTTTCAATACAAGCGCTGTTAAAGTCTTTTTCATGTAAGATCGTACTCATAGTCAAATCGTAGAAATAGATGCAATTTGTTGATTAATCTTGATTAACATTTTAATTTATAGTGCTTTTTAGACTGTTTGGGGGCTCTTGTCTATATCGAATACAGAGGCCCCCAAATAGGCCCCCGGATGAGAGAATTAAACTGTTTTTTATTTGATTTTTAACCGCCGGTATTAATCATTGGGTTATTCAATTTGGCAAAGTCGAATGGCGAAATAGTTTGTTCCCGATTAGCATCCAAATAATCAGCCCACCATTGCACCATTAATCGGCGTTGGTCTATATGTTCTGCCTTATGAATATAAGCAGCCCTCACTGAGTTACGTTCTTGGTGGCTCATCTGACGTTCTACGGCGTCCTTAGACCACAATCCGGACTCAATAAGTGAACTGCACGCCATTGTTCTAAAACCGTGTCCACAAATTTCAGTTTTCGTATCATAGCCCATGACGCGTAAGGCTTTATTGACTGTATTTTCGCTCATAGGCTTAAAGGGATTATGAGCGCCCGTTAGGATCAATTCATGTTCACCCGTCCATGTCCAAA
>NZ_JAMPLW010000056.1:0-1367 GCF_028477805.1 Providencia sp. PROV268 | reverse complement strand
GGATCAGTAAATATTGATACATGTAATAAAACTGGTTCTTCATTGCATACGTTAAAGTTTACAATACTAGGGGTTTTACAAGGGTAGGTACTCACCTAATTAAACATAGGTACTAATATTACACAGCGGAAGTTCTAGTACATTCTGACTAGGAAGGTATAACCTCTAGGGATTTTCTAAGCTATCAGGGTCATCATAGTAATAATCACAGGGGTCCTCCTCTTGACCCAAATCTGAAAAAGGGTTAATAAGAGCAAGGGTGAGTATTCGCAATACTCAGCAAGTTATCACGGAAATATGATATGCGTTGGCATGGAGTGGAGTTCTTTGCAGAAAGCAATAATAGACAATCTGGAAATATTAAAGCAAGAGTTTGTAAAATCTTACTTTAGGTTTCTAACCAGGTACCATATGAGTCCCGATACTCAATTCCGTGAGCACGGCTATTCGAATAGTTTCATGAATATTCTACTGCAGTAGATGTACGCTTTACCCGTAGTCCATAACTTGCCAATAATCATTAGCTTAGTCATGGCCCAGTATTAGGTTACTAACAATAGTGGTACCTGTTCCGTGAACTCTAGTCCCCATGCGCTCTGAACGTAACGTTATCAGCAGCGAGAGGAGTTCTGGCGTTCTCGGGGTTTTTAGAGAGAACTGGATGAGAGACCCCACGTCATCTCAACCAGGTTTCCATAAAATCACACACACAGCTCATGAGCGAAATCAAGTATATTTACCTGCGCCTCGGTAAATATCACAATTGCCCTTCGCGGCATAAATTTGCCTCCTGCGCGAGGACTTACATATAAGAACCACTGTACAGAGGTACCACATTGTTAATTAACCTAATAACTAGGTCTATCCCCATTCTAGAAGCTGCAGTCGTACTCATTTGACATAAGTATTTGGTGGCAATTATATCGATCGAGACAGTACTAGCCACCCGGAAATCAACCAAATCTACCGTACTGTCCCAATCTAAGTTCATTAATTTTATGCAGTCTAACTAGGCAGGGCTAAGCAAAAGCTAGCATATATCTGGTTTGCTATATGTTCAGGTTATGCATTCAAAATCATGAATGGCTAATGCATAGAATAGAAGCTATAGAATATAGGATAATTATGCTCAAGGGAGGAATAATAACTTGCCTTGCTCCAACGCAAATAAATCCGAGATAGGCAACCTGATTATCCGATTCTCGAAATACCACAGGTTGCCATCCAAAAGACAATAAACTCTACTGAGAAAGAGGAAGAACCAAATTTAATAAAAGCCATAAAATAATAAGAAAACGATAAACGGCTAAAAGGGCTAGGGTTTAAGGTATAACCTATCTCTTTTATAGGGTATAGGGATTATGGGG
>NZ_JAMPLW010000055.1:0-1554 GCF_028477805.1 Providencia sp. PROV268 | reverse complement strand
CCCACTTCGCCCATCACAAACACTTTTTGCCCGTCATTACGTGGTACATATAGTACATCACCCGGTAGCATCAGATGGTTTTGGGTTAGGTCGCCATACTGAACTAATGCTTGCAGTGAAATTTTTATCTCTTTGCCATTTCGGGTGAGTACGACATTGTCCCAATCGGCTTTTTCAGTCAGGCCGCCTGCATTATTAAAGGCCTCTAAAACCGTTAGCGGTACGTTAGTAATCGGCAGTGTACCGGGTTTAGCCACTTCACCTGAAACATACATTTTCTGTGAGCGGAAGGCAGCAATGCTGACATCCACTTGTGGTGATTCGATATAAGTCGATAGACGGTTACTCACTAGATTACGGATTTCAGTGACCGTTTTACCAATGACTTTCACTTTACCGATATACGGATAGTAGATAGTACCATCGGAATGCACCCAGTTACCGGAGTCCGCAGCGCTACGATAAGAGCCGGCAGGAATAGTTAACTCAGGGTGATCCCAGACAGTAATGGTTAATACATCACCCACACCAACACGGTACTCATAGGTTGCCAGTTGCTTCTCTAGGGTTGGGTTGGGTTTTGCGATAACTTGTGGAGTATACATCTCATCTAACAGTTTTGGCGAGATTGGGTAGATATCGACAAATTTAGAAATATCACGATCGCCAGTGTCGACGACATTTTTCCCCGAGGTAGACATATAGACACCAGGGGTAACAGTACAGCCAGTTAGGAGAATACTAACAGCGACTAAGGTAAGTGGGAGACGCTTACTAAGCACAAGACCATCCTATGTTAAAATGTTTAGATAAGGTATAAGTGATGAGGAAACATCATTCCCACTTATACGTGTTTCATGTAAGTTTTGAATTAGTTTATAGCGCCGAGCATTTTTTGGCAAAAGTGTGTTAATAATTTTTATTTATTGGTTAATCGTTACCAAATAGGTCGCGGGTATACACTTTATCCGCCACATCTTCGATTTCAGGCACCATCCGGTTAGCCAAAATAATGTCGCTGTCCGCTTTAAAGGCCTCAAGGTCACGGTAGACTTTCGAGCGGAAGAACTCATCTTCTTTCAGCACCGGCTCATACACAATCACTTCGATACCTTTGGCCTTAATACGTTTCATCACGCCCTGCACCGCAGAGGCACGGAAATTATCAGAGCCTGCCTTCATCACCAAGCGGTAAACACCGACTTTACGTGGTGCTTTGGCAATAAGGGCATCGGAAATAAAGTCTTTACGCGTGCGGTTAGATTCCACAATGGCGTTAATCAGGTTATTCGGTACATCATCGTAGTTTGCCAACAACTGTTTGGTGTCTTTAGGGAGGCAATACCCGCCGTAACCGAAAGAGGGGTTGTTGTAGTGGCTACCGATACGCGGGTCTAATGACACCCCTTCAATGATTTGTCGTGCGTTCAAACCGCGGCTTTCTGCATAAGTATCTAATTCATTGAAATAGGCGACACGCATAGCCAAATAGGTGTTTGCAAACAGTTTAATCGCTTCGGCTTCTGTGCTGTCAGTAAACAGCACCGGAACATC
>NZ_JAMPLW010000054.1:0-2117 GCF_028477805.1 Providencia sp. PROV268 | reverse complement strand
AGACAAAAATCTTTCAGCGACTTATCTTTGCCTTGAATCGCCGCTGGCGATGACAAGGTGGTCAGTGCATCCGCCAGTGACTGCGGCTCAAGGGTTAAAGTATACGGGCGTGCCGTCATGCCTTCGGCGTGAATCAGCCCTTGTGGGTCACTGCTGCCCGCTAAGGTGCGCCCTGTGCCACGTTCGGATAAAGTATACGCCACACCAATTAATGGTTGTCCTTTATCATCCACCAATTACAGGTAATAACTCATTATTTAGCTCATAAAATGTAATTTTTTATGGTTCTCCATCATATTTATCTCTATCAATCATAAATTTTTCTTCAGTCACACTATGATGCTTTTATCAAAATTGCCAATTGTTATATATGTAAGGTTATCAATATTTCAATCTTTATCTAGATTCCTTTCAATTTTGGCCATGTGCATTATTTAAATGCTCACGGCCTATTCTAAATCCATATGGAAATAAGGTTAAAAATAGAAAAATATTCCTGTTTTTTTATTTAATGCTGCATTTGATAATTCCAATATTGAATTAATTATATGTTCATTTTCTTTGTTTATCATACTTGTAAGGATTTCATTCAGGTTTTTTATTTTATTCATGTCATGTAGACTCTCATCTTCATAACCATCTATGTTTAAACCTAATTTATAATTAATTGTTTCAAATAGATTGACTTTATTTAAGATATGTAGTTCGTTATCACTCAACTCTAGCTCTAGTAGATCACCATCAATAGATTCATTGTAATCCAATCTGTGCATTGCTTCTTTAGAAAGAGGAACAGTTATAGTTTTCATTGTGTTAATTTTTAACCTTAAAATTAGTTCATTAACTACATTTAATTTGTAGGCAATAGTCTTCTTACCACTGTAGGTCATGCCAAACACTTCAGATATTATAAGAGAAGTTTCTTGTTTATACTTTTCAAACTTATCTTTTATTAAATCTAATTCACATCTATTTAAAATTGATCTTTGACTATAAATAATATAGTCTTTCCTTTCAAATGGAAGGTAGCTTTTACTATAATAATTCAGTCTTGGCTTTAATTTTTCAATTTCTAGTGCTGTGTATCACATAATATCAATAGAAATTTTAATCTCGGCTCCCCTGATGTGATGACGTGTTTTTGTGATTTCATTTCACATGCCAAAAGCAGGGGGCTTTAATGTTTTATCATTAATATATTATATTGTATTTAATTAAATTACACGCATACAATAAATCATTATTAACTCCTTCGGTTATAAAGAGCTCATCATCATCTTCAATGATGCTTATCCCTCCTATATCTGTTTCAAAATAAATTCCCAAGCTATAATCTAAATTTTTAATTAATCTATATTCGTGAGCGCTTATTAACTTACATCCTTTATACTTTTTCAGTTGAGTATTCTCAGTAATTGGATATGAGAATGAATCTTGTAAGTTAACTGTTGAGCTGCATTTAGGTTCTGTTTCTTTTTTAATGAACTCAAGCATCCCTTCGCCTATAGTCAAAGAAAACCAGTTGACATTGTCAAATTCTATAAAAAGAACAAGGTTTGATGCTGCTAACTCGCCGTTCATATAAAAAGACATGCTTCTAAAATTAGTCATTATACTATTTATCATAAATCAATCCTCATTAAAATTTTGATGACTTTTCAGGGATTAAAGTATCAAATTCAACATTTCCTTCTGACAAAACCCTTAAGCTTACAGTACTATTTGTTTTTTCACTATAAATATGAATTAAATCATATTCTCCTCTTAATTGCTCTGCTTTAATGATATTACTGACTTCTGTAGGGTTTGTTAACGTATCTTTTATTGTCTGTGTAGCTTCGTTTATGCCATTTGGGCTAGGTTCATATGGTAATCGTCCTTGACCAATTTTTTTTCCTAATTTTTTGTTTATCTTTGCTTTTTGCTCAGACATAAACTCTTCAATATCTTCAATTGGAGAAATATTTGATTCTTTATTTGTACTGTTTTTTTCATTTACGCTCATATAGACATAAATCACAGGCAACGATGGTATTGGTGTTATCAGGATATAATCACGTAAATCTTTCGCATCGGGTAGCGGGTTAATGTATATCTGTGGCTGCCCTTCATGGATT
>NZ_JAMPLW010000053.1:0-2524 GCF_028477805.1 Providencia sp. PROV268 | reverse complement strand
TGATCAGTTAATTTCAGAAAACTTTGGAATAGAAGTCACCTTCGTGCTTGATAACAATGCGCCAGCGACTTTTGATGGCGGCTATGAAAAAAAATCAGGGGATTTTTATGAGATATTAACCTTATTTCCGTTGATTACAGAAGATTTCATTGGTGGTCATGAGAAGTCATTTTGGTTAATTGCAAAATATGAAACGATGACCTATAAA
This sequence comes from Providencia sp. PROV268, assembly GCF_028477805.1. Lineage (NCBI taxonomy): Bacteria > Pseudomonadati > Pseudomonadota > Gammaproteobacteria > Enterobacterales > Morganellaceae > Providencia > Providencia sp. PROV268. The sequence goes on along the minus strand of NZ_JAMPLW010000053.1, from coordinate 2,316 downwards.
GTGAAAAGCGCTAAGAATATCAATATTAATTTTGATTACAAATCAGCCATAAAAACTTACAGTATTGGACCAAAAAAGAAAAATAAAGATTCAATGGCTACCTTTATTTATCCTAATGGGGAACAAGAGGTAACCAGAGAACGCTTTCCCCAATACAAAAAGCTACTTGAAATATCCGAATCTATGTCCTCTAAATAAAAATAGGATGCATATTTTCAAATTTCAATAAGACCCATTATATTAAACGGGCGAGTTTACCACTTAAACCGCCCGTTAGACACCATTAGAACGCCTTAACACGATTTTAAGCACTAAACACACATAACACCTAAATCCATCCTAAAGGTTTATAACAGTTTCTGTGGTGTTTGATGACGTTTTTAACAACCTTGAGATTGAATGGAAAAATACATTGAAATCGACAAAAGGCACAAGCTACCACTTTTATGGCACTTGAAGATGAATTACAAAAATTTGCTCAAAATGATATATTAAAACTGTCACTTGAACGTTTTAAGGAAGAAACTTATGAAATTTCTGTATCATAAAACCGCTTTCACTGCGTTATTAAGTGTATTCTTTTTGCAAGGGTGTGCAAAAAGTGACACCTTTATTCCCCCAATCAATGGGGAAAGCCTTCATTTTACAGCAACGCTCCCTCAAGAATTAGCGTCATCCCCGATTTATGCGGTATATCGTTCTGAAATCTGCCGCAAAGAAAACCGAACCTCCAATATGGAGGTCTACACGGTTCCGGGATACCATCGTGAACAATATCCCCTAACGATGAATGCTTCGAATCAAGTGGAAGCAGATATACCTCAATCCGGCGGCGGAAAATGTGAATGGAAACTTAGCAATATTAAATTTGAAGTTAAACTCAAAGACCCGTCAAAAATAGACCCATTGATATCAAAAAACTTTGGTTCTGAAGCGACTTTTGTATTGGATAATAACGCTCCAGCGACTTTTGATGGCGGTTATGAACAAAAATCAGGGGATATTAATGAAACATTAACGTTATTTCCGTTGATTAGAGAAAGTTTTATTGGCGGTCACGAGAAATCGTTTTGGCTAATAGCTAAATACGAAACCATGACATATAAAGTCAAAAACACCAATATAATCAATATTAACATTGATTATAAATCAAATGTGATAAGTCATTGGGTTAGCGTTAAAAAGAAAGAAAAAGGTGCAAAACCAACAATGATATATCCAAATGGCAATATTGTTTATGGTGAATATAATCCCCAATACGACAAACTGATTGATATATCAGAATCTATGTCAGCCAAATAAAAACAGGATGCCTATTTTCAAATTTCAATAAGACCCATTATATTAAACGGGCGAGTTTACCACTTAAACCGCCCGTTAGACACCATTAGAACGCCTTAACACGATTTTAAGCACTAAACACACATAACACCTAAATCCATCCTAAAGGTTTATAACAGTCTCAAGAATTAGCGTCATCCCCGATTTATGCGGTATATCGTTCTGAAATCTGCCGCAAAGAAAACCGAACCTCCAATATGGAGGTCTACACGGTTCCAGGATACCATCGTGAACAATATCCCCTAACGATGAATGCTTCGAATCAACTGGAAGCGAATATCCCTCAGTCTGGTGGCGGAAAATGTGACTGGAAACTCAGCAATTTTGTTTTTGAAGTCACACTCAAAGATCCGTCAAAAATTGATCCTTTAATATCAGATAATTTAGGTAAAAAAATTAGCTTTGTATTAGACAATAACGCGCCAGCCACATTTGATGGTGGCTATGAAAAAAAATCAGGGGATTTTAATGAGACATTAACGTTATTCCCGTTGATTACAGAAGATTTTATTGGTGGTCACGAGATGTCATTTTGGCTAATCGCCAAATACGAAACTATGACTTATAAAGTAAAAAAAGCTAATAATATCAATGTAAATATTGATTATAAAGCAAATATGAAAACGTACAGTATTGGACCTAAAAATAAAAATGAAGATTCAATAGCAACCTTTATTTACCCTAACGGAGAACAAGAAAAAACTAAATGGCTTTATCCTGAATACAAAAAATTGATCGCGATATCAGAATCTATGACACAAAAATAAAAAACTAACCGTTTTTTTCTGTTGCTCCTAATTTAAACTGTTACTTTTAATTAGGAGAATAGGATAATTATCTACTTAAACGTGCTCTAAATGTCTCTGGATTCGTTAAGACTGTCTTTAATGCAGCTGATATAGTAATATATGAAAATCTGGACTTCGGTTGACAATTAGTTTTTTCTAATTGTAGCCGGAGGTCAGATATGATGAA
>NZ_JAMPLW010000052.1:0-4248 GCF_028477805.1 Providencia sp. PROV268 | reverse complement strand
GATCGAACACTGTTTAATGCGGATTGGCATTGATGGTATTCACTATGAAGAGTATTTCTTGACCGACTATGAATCCTCCATTGATGGCCTTTCTTCTTACATTTCAGAATACAGTCTTTTAGATGAGTTGAACGAGTTAGCCTCGCGATTAGCCATGTTATCGCCTGATGAAATTGACCGTTATCAGGCAGCAATTGAAATCGGTTCTTCAACGAGTTCAATCCATGATTTAATTCATTTAGCGGATAATTTAGATTCTTTCCTGCAATTAGCGGGGGTCAATAATGAATATGATTTAGGTTATTACTGGATAGAAGAAAGTGGTTGTTATGATTTAGCGCAACTGGGTCATTTATCCCATTACTTTGACTATGAACGCTATGGACGTGATGTTTGTCTTGAACAAGGGGGGATTTTTCACAGTGGAGGATATGTTTATCATACGGTGGGATAGATAGGACAACAACATGAGCGATAATCAGCTTTAAGCGAGGCTCCCATGCATACCACAACCAACGCTGACGTTTTTTGTTACCGATAAATGACCACATCTCATCGACCTCACAAATGAGCTGAATTTGTAGGTTATCTAGGGGCAGTGTTGTTACATTCCGTGGCGAGAGTTTTTTAAAGTAAGAACAACCGCATTAATGCTGATATGAAGGGCCCTAGCAGTATCACGAATACCGGCATTATTCATCGTGAGGTTGATAATTTTATCTTTAGTTCCGGGTTGGCAAGCACGATATTTATAATCGAGTTGGAAGCTTCGGCAGCAATCTTGGCAACGATAACGTTGATGACCAGTGCTACCTAATCCATGTTTTTTCACTGGGGGCGTTTGTTGACAAAATGGGCACCTTACATCGACTTTAGCCATGAATATTCTCCGATAAATTACCCTATATTACAGGTTAATCACCGGATTGAATACATGACCGCTTTGCCGGCATAAATTATCATTATGTATTATCTGACAATTCCTTTTGGGATAGGCTCTAAGTTATAATACCCACCATTCACTCATCAATTTTTCTAAATCATCACCGAAAGATACACTTAAACCTGCACCTGATGTAAAAGTTAATTCTCCAAAATATAAGTATCCATTAGAAATGTACCAATCAATCCTAACATAATTAAAATCTTGAGAAAGAACTTTATTTAACTCCATTGCTTTTAATAATAATTGATGATGCTCTTTAGGAACTAAGCTTGATTCTGTTTTACATCCAATTTTTCTTATACAATTATCTAAGTTATCAAGATAAAATTCTTGAGACCCATTGTCACCAAACCTTCCACCTATAACTTGTAATAATGTTTTAATTGAGTCATTTTTTTGTTTAAAACAATGAAATTTATAATCAATAGGGGCTATATCATTTTCACATATTGACTTTTCAACTATAATTTTTCTCTCAATATTTTTATAATGAGGCTCAAATGATATTTCAGAGAAATCTATCTTCATCCATAATTTTACTTGAGATATTAAATCTTCAATTTCATTGCTGGTTAAGTTGTTATTACCAATAATTTTTACCATTCCAGCCCCATGATTTGGTTTTATTACAGTATTTGAAAAATCATTGATATTTCTTAAATCTTCAGGATCATCCATAACAGCTATTAACGGAATAAGATATCCCTCCCCAATTTTACGGCTTATATAGTTTCGAACTAATAGCTTATCTGAACAATATGTATATAAAAAATTTCGATCGAAAATTTTTCTATATAAAATTTTTTCATTAAAATATTTACTATTTTTTAAAGATGGAAATCTTTTAAATGTTCTATAAAAACTAATATAGTTTTGTAATATATTAGGAGTAAAGACACTATATATTTTTTTACACTTACTTAATAAAGATTGGTTTGAATTTTTAACCGAACACATATAACAACCTTATGTTATTTAAAATAATGTAATCTATCGATTTTTATGCTAGATATACTAACACGATAACAATTACTCATGATTGTTTTTAGTTATTTAAACAAGATATTCTTTTGATTTTTTTAAGGTGAAAATGATTAAAGATATGTTCAATATTACACCGCAAATTGAAAATAAGGCAATCGCTATTATATCACTATTATATATTGAAAAACCCATATATAAACTCCCTACTCTTAAAACTATACTTATTAATTCATATATAAGGAAAAACCCTTGTAGTTTCAAGGCAGCAATTGCAGCTACACTAGGACGATTTAAAAAACCAAAATATGACCACAAGGCAAGCCATCTGGCATATTCACCAGCAACCCTCCAGTCATTACCAAATATTATATCAAATAAATAAGGTCCAAATATAACCACAACACCAAAAGGGATGATACCAACTGCAGACATTAGCATGGTAGCTTTTGATATTAAGTTAGATACTTTCTCTTTATTATTTACTGCTTCTGATATTCTTGGGTAAAAAACGTCACCTACTGACTTTCCTATTAGAGTGGAAGGAATACCTAATACTGTTCTACCGATACTATAAAAACCAGCAGATGCGGGACCAAAAAAACTTGCTAGCATCAATATTGGTAAGCTTTGTGATAATGCATTTAATACGACTTGAGGAGCTCTATATAAAGGAAAGTCGCTGTATTGCTGTGCTATTTGGAATAATTTTTCAGTATTAATTTTTTTATCAAAAAAACTGATTTTTTGCTTTTTTAAACCTAATTTAAGCAGGATACCATTAATAAGAAAACCAAAAACTGTTATTATTATTAACGTTTTACTTATAGGATATATTAATCCAAGACCTGCTTTAGCACCATTAAGTATAATTGCCTGTATAATTGTTACACGAGCTGTGAGTTTAAATTGTTTTTTCCTAATGCACCATTGAGTAAGTATTTCTTGATATGCTGAAAAAAACATCACCATCGGAATAAAAAGTAAAAATTCTTTTATAATCCCAAGTCTTAAAATGTTAGCTATCCAATCATTTTCTATTAACAAGATCAATGCTATTAATACCGATACTAAGATTGCCAATCTAATACTAAGAATAGCAATACCTTTAGCATTTGCGTCTGATTTAGGCAACACAATAGCAATGGGATAAGTAAGGGCTGCTATTGGCGCTAATACTGTTAAAACAGCTGTAAATGTTCCTAATATACCAAATACTTCAGGGCCATATAAGCGAGTTATAATTGGTGAAAACAGCATACTTATTATTTGAGCACCAGCTGTGCCACTTGCTATAATTATAACATTTCTAATAAACTTATTACTGACTATATTTTTTAATTTTCTATTTATTTTTAATGATATTTTTTTTTTAAACACTGATGAAATATCTCTATGTGATTAAATTATGTTTTACGCCTTGATTTTCCCAGTTAATGAGACTTCTTCCCATTTTTTTGGAACTTGCATGTATCGATTTAGTCATTCAGCCATCTATCGCAAGCCAGTAACCCATTCAGCTAGAAGAATTCATAAACGTAAGCATCATGCCAAGCCTGAAAACGACGATAAGCAATACTGTATGAACAGATACCTGTTGCATTTAGAATACTCCACTGCTAACCAGTTCTGAGCAAATAAAAATACTATTCATTACAGTCATATTATCTACGCGTCTGTGATATGCTACAAGAGAATGGTGGATTTTATATTCTAGGATAAGCGAAGCCATGTTATTCCAGCGTTCATAGCTAATATTTATCACTTACTACCTGCTGCCCATTATTCTTAGAAATTATCTTAGTTCATTATACAACTAATCTTTTTGGGATAGGCTCTTAAAGTAATAATTTGCATATTTTATCCATCAGCTCTTTGAGCTGTAGCCATCGTTTAAGTTAACGTTTTATTTTCATTGATATTCTTTGTTTTATCTTCAAAGTGTTGTTTAAAAACCAAAACCTCACTCATTTTTACCTTACCATGCCTATTTCTTTTAGGTAAAGGTAATCCTTCTAATTCACATGTAGTTCTATATAACATAGCCAAATATTCCGCCTTAACACCAATATATAGGGCAAAGGAATCTAAATCAATATTCATATCTTAACCTAGGTCAAATAAATCTATTTATAGCCGTTGGGGTTTTGCGATTGCCAACGCCAGCTATCGTTTACCATATCTTGCACGGAGTACTGAGCTTGCCAGCCTAAATCAGTAAAGGCTTTATTAGGGCTAGACCAACATTCAGCGATATCGCCAGGGCGGCGCTCAACAATTTTATACGGGATAGGTTTACCTGATGCTTTTTCAAAAGCAGT
>NZ_JAMPLW010000051.1:0-4434 GCF_028477805.1 Providencia sp. PROV268 | reverse complement strand
TTTAAAGGTTTTGTCAGTACTGACTGACCGCACCATATTGCTGATATGGCTCAGTTGGTAGAGCACACCCTTGGTAAGGGTGAGGTCCCCAGTTCGAATCTGGGTATCAGCACCATGAATTTATCAGTATTAAAAAAGAATTTACCTAGCGGCAATAGCGCGGTGGTCCCACCTGACCCCATGCCGAACTCAGTAGTGAAACGCCGTAGCGCCGATGGTAGTGTGGGGCTTCCCCATGTGAGAGTAGGGAACTGCTAGGTTTTAAACATAGAAAAGCCACCTTAGGGTGGCTTTTTGCTATTTAGCCCCATTCAAATTATTCTGTATCTTCTTTTTTCTTGTTCCAGACACATTGCCATTTCAACCTAATACTCCTAATGTCATGAGAGGCATCTCATTATTTAATGATTCTCGCGGGTCAGCCTGATAGACTTAGCTCATCTTTATTGGTTATCTATTGAAGGCTGCAATGAACCCATCCCTTGAATTAAAACCCTTTAATACTCTCGGTATTGAAGCACAAGCAAAGTCAGTTTGTATTGCTGGATCAGCAGAAGAGATTTATCAGCAATGGCTTAATGCGCAAAAACAGCAGTTACCTGTTTTGATCCTTGGAGGGGGAAGTAATGTGTTATTTATTGAAGACTTTGATGGTGCGGTAATTCTCAATCGTATTAGAGGTATTACTATCACAGAGACCCCAGAATATTGGCATGTGTATTCTGCGGCAGGTGAGAACTGGCATCAATTTATTGAATATTTAATGGGTAAAGGTATCTATGGTGCTGAAAATTTAGCCTTGATACCTGGCTGTGTAGGTTCTGCACCAATTCAAAACATAGGTGCTTATGGTGTTGAGCTGAAGGATTTATGTGAGTATGTCGATACTCTGAACCTCCAAACTGGTAAGACAGAAAGGATAGAGGCTGAGGCCTGCCATTTTGGCTACCGTGATAGTATCTTTAAGCATGATTATCAGCATTCTCATGTGATTATTGGGGTTGGTTTGAAGTTTGCTAAACAATGGTTACCTAAACTCACCTATGGGGATTTAGCACTCTTAGATGCCGAAACAGTGACTCCACAGCAAGTGTTTGATGCCGTATGCCAGACACGGAAAGCAAAATTACCTGATCCCGCCGTGACGGGCAATGTGGGAAGCTTCTTTAAAAACCCAATTATTACAGCAGATAAAGCGCATCAAATAAAACAACGTTTTCCAACTTGCCCACAGTATGCCCAAGAAGATGGCTCAATAAAGGTTGCTGCGGGCTGGTTGATAGACCAATGTGGGTTGAAAGGCTATGAATTAGGTGGCGCTGCTGTACATACACGGCAGGCTTTAGTCCTCATTAATAAATGCCATGCGACAGGGCGTGATATTGTTGACTTAGCTAAATATGTCAGCCAAACCGTGCATAAGCATTTTGGTATCATGCTTGAGCCAGAAGTGAGGTTTATTGGTAAACATGGCGAAATTAACCCTATGGACTGCATTTTATGAAAGAAACCAGTACACCGCTACAATTGATAGAGATCTTATCTGATGCTCAAATCCACTCAGGCCAACAGCTAGGCGATACATTAGGGATGACACGAGCAGGGATTAATAAACATATTAAAACACTGCGTTCATGGGGCATTGAAGTGCAAACTATCGCAGGTAAAGGCTATAAATTGCCCCATACGCTTAATTTGCTCAATGGTGAGTTAATTAAGCAATATATTCAGGGCAGTGATGTGATTGTGGAGCCTGTCATTGATTCAACAAATCAGTATATGCTTGAAAGAATTTCGAGCTTAAAATCAGGCGATACATGTCTGGCGGAGTACCAAAGTGCGGGGAGAGGTCGACGCGGGCGGCAATGGATTTCACCATTTGGTTGTAATCTATATCTATCGATGTACTGGAAGCTTGATCAAGGGCCGGCAGCTGCAGTCGGACTAAGTTTAGTTGTGGGGATCATAATTGCTGAAACCTTAAATAAACTAAGCAGGGGTAAAGTAAAAGTAAAATGGCCTAATGATCTTTATCTTAATGATAAAAAACTAGCAGGTATACTTGTGGAATTAACAGGAAAAACAGGTGATGCCGCACATATCATTATTGGTATTGGAATTAATATTGGTATGGAAAAAAAGAATGTAGATAAAGAGGGTACAATTAATCAGGAGTGGGCCTCATTAATTGATGAAGTAGAAAATATAGAAAGAAATAAATTGTCTGCTGATATTATTAATGCACTGAAAAAAGCATTAGTTTTATTTGAGAAGGAAGGATTAGTTCCCTTTTTGGAGCGTTGGTTTGAATTAGATAACTTCTTGGGAAGGAAGGTTAAGTTGTTGATTGGTGATAAAATTATCACCGGTGTGGAAAAAGGAATAAATCAACAAGGTGCTCTTTTATTACAACAGGATAATGGTGAAATTATTCCTTATATCGGTGGAGAAATATCACTAAGATCTAACGAAAAATAATAAAATGATGCCGGTAAGCTATACCGGCATATAGTGTTTATTTTCTAAGCCTAACATTCTGGATAGAATGGTTTTCGCCTTTGGTCATTATTAAACTTGCACGTTCTTTCGTGGGTAAAATATTTTCTTTTAGGTTTAAACCATTAATTTCATCCCAAATAGAGCCTGCAATTTTAACGGCTTCTTCTTCGCTTAATTTAGAATAATTGTGGAAGTAGGAATCAGGATCGGAAAATGCCCCTTGGCGGAACTTTAGGAACCGACCAATATACCACTGCTTTAATAATTCAGGGTCTGCATCCACGTAGATAGAGAAATCAACAAAGTCTGAGACAAACACATGATGTGGGTCATGTGGATAGTCCATATCACTCTGTAGCACGTTTAAGCCTTCTAGAATTAGGATATCAGGCTGATCAATAACCTGTTGTTGGTCAGGCACAATATCATAAGTAAGATGTGAGTAGACCGGTGCAACAACGTTACGCGCCCCTGATTTTATCTGCGACACGAAATTCACGAGTCTTCGCATATCGTAAGACTGAGGAAAACCCTTTTTCTTCATGATATTTCGATCTTTGAGTACCTGATTAGGATACAAAAAACCATCTGTCGTGATTAAATCAACTTTTCTATGCTCAGGCCAACGTGTTAATAAGGCCTGTAATAGACGAGCCGTTGTGCTCTTGCCTACAGCAACACTGCCTGCAATCCCAATAATATAGGGAACCTTTGCTCCATTTGTTCCTAAGAACTGCTCTAATACAGCCTGACGGCGCAAATTGGAGCTAATATAAAAATTGAGTAAACGAGATAATGGTAGGTAGATTTCAATAACATCTTCCATCGAGAGTTCTTCATTAATACCTTTCAACTCTATCAATTCGCTAGACGTTAATGTCAAAGGGACTGAATCACGTAATGTTGCCCAATGTTCCCTATCAAACTCTAAGTATGGCGTAGTAATAAAATTCTCTGTCTGTTTCATAAACCAACATCTGCCTATTCTATGCAGGTTGGACAGGTTGCCTAAACACCCGTATCCGTAAAATTAAGTTGCATCATAGCGAGTGAAAGATAGTAGGCGTAGAACTTTTTATGTTTTATGTGAATTTTTTTTGACGAAGGCTGTAAAAATAGAACGAGTTGCTGAAAAAAGCAGCGGTTAGAAAGAGGGAACGAAGATACAGAACATCATTTTTTGCTCTAGAAAATGGCCTAAGTCACTTTTTAATGATGCAAGGGCTCTTTACTGATTAAATAATAATGGATTATAGTGGTGTTCTGCTGTAGATGTTTTAAGCTGAATATAGCGAAAAAAGCAGCAAAATCGCAAAAAGTGCATAAAATGTGAGCAAGCGAACAAAAAATTAAAATTTTTTGTTGCAAGTCGCGCTCACTCTTCCTAGAATGCGCAGCACTTGATGCCGGCATAGCTCAGTTGGTAGAGCAACTGACTTGTAATCAGTAGGTCCCGAGTTCGACTCTTGGTGCCGGCACCAATTAACAATTTGGATAGGTGGGATACCCAAGCGGCCAAAGGGAGCAGACTGTAAATCTGCCGTCACAGACTTCGAAGGTTCGAATCCTTCTCCCACCACCATCTCCTGAAGAACTTTTCAAAAAAGTTTATTCAGGTTACATTTAGCAGCTGATAACTCAGGTAGCCGAGTTCATTGCGGGCATCGTATAATGGCTATTACCTCAGCCTTCCAAGCTGATGATGCGGGTTCGATTCCCGCTGCCCGCTCCAAGATGTGCTGATATAGCTCAGTTGGTAGAGCACACCCTTGGTAAGGGTGAGGTCGGCAGTTCGAATCTGCCTATCAGCACCACTTCCCTTATGTTCTCAATTATCTCCCTGATTTGTCTCCTGTAAAAAGCAAGCAAATAAATTTTAACTGCTTGGTTGATGTGGTGTAGCCACCGATTCCGTGTCTTAGAGGGACAATCTAA
>NZ_JAMPLW010000049.1:0-2606 GCF_028477805.1 Providencia sp. PROV268 | reverse complement strand
TGACTGCGTACCTTTTGTATAATGGGTCAGCGACTTATATTCTGTAGCAAGGTTAACCGAATAGGGGAGCCGTAGGGAAACCGAGTCTTAACTGGGCGAATGAGTTGCAGGGTATAGACCCGAAACCCGGTGATCTAGCCATGGGCAGGTTGAAGGTTGGGTAACACTAACTGGAGGACCGAACCGACTAATGTTGAAAAATTAGCGGATGACTTGTGGCTGGGGGTGAAAGGCCAATCAAACCGGGAGATAGCTGGTTCTCCCCGAAAGCTATTTAGGTAGCGCCTCGTGAACTCATCTTCGGGGGTAGAGCACTGTTTCGGCTAGGGGGTCATCCCGACTTACCAACCCGATGCAAACTACGAATACCGAAGAATGTTATCACGGGAGACACACGGCGGGTGCTAACGTTCGTCGTGAAGAGGGAAACAACCCAGACCGCCAGCTAAGGTCCCAAAGTCATGGTTAAGTGGGAAACGAAGTGGGAAGGCTCAGACAGCCAGGATGTTGGCTTAGAAGCAGCCATCATTTAAAGAAAGCGTAATAGCTCACTGGTCGAGTCGGCCTGCGCGGAAGATGTAACGGGGCTAAACCATGCACCGAAGCTGCGGCAGCGACATGTAAATGTTGTTGGGTAGGGGAGCGTTCTGTAAGCCTGTGAAGGTGTGCTGCGAGGCATGCTGGAGGTATCAGAAGTGCGAATGCTGACATAAGTAACGATAATGCGGGTGAAAAACCCGCACGCCGGAAGACCAAGGGTTCCTGTCCAACGTTAATCGGGGCAGGGTGAGTCGACCCCTAAGGCGAGGCAGAAATGCGTAGTCGATGGGAAACAGGTTAATATTCCTGTACTGGTGATAATTGCGATGGGGGGACGGAGAAGGCTAGGCTGGCCGGGCGACGGTTGTCCCGGTTTAAGGATGTAGGTGGGTGAATTAGGCAAATCCGGTTCGCTATACACTGAGGTCTGATGACGAGTCACTACGGTGGCGAAGTAGCTCATGCCCCGCTTCCAGGAAAAGCCTCTAAGCTCTAGATTATCATTAATCGTACCCCAAACCGACACAGGTGGTCAGGTAGAGAATACTCAGGCGCTTGAGAGAACTCGGGTGAAGGAACTAGGCAAAATGGTGCCGTAACTTCGGGAGAAGGCACGCTGGCATTAGGTGAAGTGGTTTACCCATGGAGCTGAAGCCAGTCGCAGATACCAGCTGGCTGCAACTGTTTATTAAAAACACAGCACTGTGCAAACACGAAAGTGGACGTATACGGTGTGACGCCTGCCCGGTGCTGGAAGGTTAATTGATGGGGTTATCCGTAAGGAGAAGCTCTTGATCGAAGCCCCAGTAAACGGCGGCCGTAACTATAACGGTCCTAAGGTAGCGAAATTCCTTGTCGGGTAAGTTCCGACCTGCACGAATGGCGTAATGATGGCCAGGCTGTCTCCACCCGAGACTCAGTGAAATTGAACTCGCTGTGAAGATGCAGTGTACCCGCGGCAAGACGGAAAGACCCCGTGAACCTTTACTATAGCTTGACACTGAACATTGAGCCTTGATGTGTAGGATAGGTGGGAGGCTTTGAAGTGTGGACGCCAGTCTGCATGGAGCCAACCTTGAAATACCACCCTTTAATGTTTGATGTTCTAACGTTGCCCCATAATCTGGGGTGCGGACAGTGTCTGGTGGGTAGTTTGACTGGGGCGGTCTCCTCCCAAAGCGTAACGGAGGAGCACGAAGGTTGGCTAAGCATGGTCGGACATCATGCGGTTAGTGCAAAGGCATAAGCCAGCTTGACTGCGAGAGTGACGGCTCGAGCAGGTACGAAAGTAGGTCTTAGTGATCCGGTGGTTCTGAATGGAAGGGCCATCGCTCAACGGATAAAAGGTACTCCGGGGATAACAGGCTGATACCGCCCAAGAGTTCATATCGACGGCGGTGTTTGGCACCTCGATGTCGGCTCATCACATCCTGGGGCTGAAGTAGGTCCCAAGGGTATGGCTGTTCGCCATTTAAAGTGGTACGCGAGCTGGGTTTAGAACGTCGTGAGACAGTTCGGTCCCTATCTGCCGTGGGCGTTGGAAGATTGAAAGGGGCTGCTCCTAGTACGAGAGGACCGGAGTGGACGCACCGCTGGTGTTCGGGTTGTCATGCCAATGGCACTGCCCGGTAGCTAAGTGCGGAAGAGATAACCGCTGAAAGCATCTAAGCGGGAAACTTGCCTTGAGATGAGTCTTCCCTGACTCTTTAAGGGTCCTAAAGGAACGTTTAAGACGAAGACGTTGATAGGCTGGGTGTGTAAGCGTAGCGATACGTTGAGCTAACCAGTACTAATGAACCGTGAGGCTTAACCTGACAACACCGAAGGTGTTTTAGAGAGACGATTGTTGAAGTGCACGAGATAGAGTGGTGCGAGAAATCAGCTTGTTCAAGATTGCAGTTCTGGTTTGCGGTGTAGACGCGAACGGGAACGAAACCGAATTTGTCTGGCGGCAATAGCGCGGTGGTCCCACCTGACCCCATGCCGAACTCAGCAGTGAAACGCCGTAGCGCCGATGGTAGTGTGGGGTCTCCCCATGTGAGAGTAGGGAACTGCCAGACATCAAA
>NZ_JAMPLW010000048.1:0-4866 GCF_028477805.1 Providencia sp. PROV268 | reverse complement strand
TAGAACACTGTTTAATGCGGATTGGCATTGATGGTATTCACTATGAAGAGTATTTCTTGACCGACTATGAATCCTCCATTGATGGCCTTTCTTCTTACATTTCAGAATACAGCCTTTTAGATGAGTTGAACGAGTTAGCCTCGCGATTAGCCATGTTATCGCCTGATGAAATTAACCTTTATCAGGCGGCAATTGAAATCGGTTCTTCAGCGAGTTCAATCCATGATTTAATTCATTTAGCGGATAATTTAGATTCTTTCCAGCAATTAGCGGGAGTCAATAATGAATATGATTTAGGTTATTACTGGATAGAAGAAAGTGGTTGTTATGATTTAGCACAACTGGGGCATTTATCCCATTACTTTGACTATGAACGCTATGGACGTGATGTTTGTCTTGAACAAGGCGGAATTTTTCACAGTGGGGGATATGTTTATCATACGGGTGGGTAGATAGGACAACAGAATGAGAGTCAAACCGCTTTCATCTCTTAAGGCGGGAAATAAAGAATGCTGTGGTACCCCAATAACATCCATAATCTAGAACGTTAATCAAACTAAACTCTATTTTAAGCCATCTTTACGGACATCCGTAAAGATGGCTATTATGGTGTTCTTTTTTTATTTAATGTAAACCATTAAATGGATATTTATCTTACTGTGATGACAAATGCACTAGTAGAAGCAAGATAGCCACATATTGGCTTTCAACATAACACCTTATGCACCATCCCCCTTGGTGTAAGTAGAATGGACGAGTGTTAATCAGGTGGCCTTGCGCACATTGCAGTTTCAGCTTTTGGTTGCCCTTTTCAGGGTTAAGCCATACACCACCCTAGACCGCCACGATTTGGGCGATTTTGGCCTTAAGCTATTCAGAATAGGCTTGGGTACTTTGCCCCACATTACTAGGCCAACTGTCAATCACAGCAAGAAAAGCGCGTTGTTGTTCCGGCGGCGCATGACGCAGAGCAAAGCCTGCTTTTTCGGGTAATTTAATCAATATCATTAGTTACCTACTAATCATGTCATCGTGACTCGTTATCTTATGAGTTAACTTAACCGATATTTTCATTGTTGACCGACGTTTGATGCTAAGTCGTCGGTTGAAAATATTGTGTATAAATTAACATTGCCTTCTCTTTTAAAACACCGTGAGTCACCTCAGGCTTAAAAGGGCTTTTAGCGAAAATCTCATCACTGCCTAACATAATGTTAAACCCCGCAATCTCAGCTAGCTCATCATGAGAAAGGCTATAAACCATCCGACCTAATTGACTCCATACCATCGCACCGGAGCACATACAACAGGGCTCACAACTGGTATACAGCGTGTACTCAGATAAATTCATGATTTTATGCTCAGAACAATACTGGCGAATAAGGCCTAGCTCTGCATGATAGGTTGGATCACTTTCAGTGTGTATGTGATTTTCACCTGTCATTACGACTTGATTGTCTTTAACGAGTACGGCACCAAAGGGCTCATTACCTTTCTTTGTTGCCTCAGCGGCTAACTCAAGTGCCTGTGCCATAAATTGTATATCTAGCTCACGCTGTTTTTCCATATATCACTTCCTTTATGAGTTCATTTTGCTTATTTCAAGATTTATTACTGATTGGTAATTGTCTGTTAGCATTATTTTTAGGACAATTGACAGATTTTTTAATCGATAGGATAATCGTTTTTTGCCCTTATTGGACTCTTACTGCTATAAAATAAAAGGATTAAGCCTAAAACAAAGCTCAATCCTTGAAAAATAATTCACTTATATCATCTAATTATTTATTTTTACTGTCTGATTACCCCAGCACTTTTTACCTCACCATTTTTTCAAATATTCTTCGACTTTTTGAATAAATGACTCTTTAGGGGCTTTTTTACACGCATCGACAATCAAGGGAGTTACCGTTTCGATACCACTAATATTTAAAGTGGGGTCTTCTACTTTTCCTTTTTGTGTCACAATCTCTGCTGCACCAATGGCGGTTGGATAAAAGTTGTCATCGATGACCAAAAAGTCTTCACACTTCCATTGCGATACAGGTTTAGTGTCCGTTACAGGTTTAGTGTCCGTTGTTGCGAAAGCGGAAGTCGCCATTAAAGACATTGTAATAATACCGGCAAATAGAGCTTTATTCATAAATATCACCTCATTATATGTAATATTCCGACCAAACATAAATTTAAATATAACTGATTATTTTAAAAAGAAAAACAATCCAAATCAGATTACCTTATCAACATGTTAAGCCTTACAAGTGTGCGCATAGCATAATATTCCGTTGTTACATAATACCTTTGATTTTTATAGTGGTAATTAATGCCGTTTAAATAGGACAACGCTATAAGCAAGAAAAGCTCGCATTGCGAGCTTTTTAATTATTGAGGATAATAACGAGGTTTATTAGTTAATAATTACCATTCAAAGTTTACACCAACATTGTACGTAACACCTTTAAAATCATCAGTATTTGTAGCGATCCCAGCTTTTACTGCTGTATTTTCATCAAAACGATATCCGGTACCCGCAGCAATTGCTGTTTTGGACTCATAACCACCAAGAGCCATAGTCGCATTTAACTTTCCAACACCATATGGCTGGAATAAGCCATTTAGAGCAGCTTGCGATGCAAATCCACGTTTCATTGTATCATTCAGATCATCAACTTTCTGATCTAAACGGTCAACTCGAGAGTTTAATTTATTGATATCTTGACGATTTTTAGCAATATCAGATGTATTTTTATTGATACTTGCAGCATAGTTATCATTAGTTGCCCATTGCTGTTGCCAATAACTTTCATTACTAGCTAAAGCATTGCCGACTAAATAATTAACCTTTTTCTGTTCTTCTAGAGAACTATCTAATTTTGTATTAGTATCTTTGATAGCACCATTTGTTTCTGCTAATGCTGCTTTACCATCGGTAATCGCTGTTTCAATGCGCTTATCAGTATCTGCTTTATTCTTTTCGATAGCCTCATTTGTTTCTGCTAGTGCTGCTTTACCATCGGTAATCGCTGTATCTAATTTCGTATTAGTATCCTTGATAGCATCAGTATTTTTATCAACTTGCTTACCTAATACGTGCGCCGCTTCATAACTATCTTCTCGATTATAAGTAAATTTACCACCAACTGTTGAGCCATCTGGGTTAAGTATCGGTGGTGACGTTGGCGCTTCACCTGTAGGTAACTTGTTAATAATACTATCAGGATTATATATTGGTGGCTGAGGTATCTCAGATGCAAAAGCAGCGCAGGATAATCCTAATGTTGTAATTATTACTGCTGAGATTTTAGTTAATTTCATAAAAACTCCTAGTATTTATTTAACACACTTCAAAACATAGAGCTGAATTATACATATAACAAAATAAAGATCTACAAATTGATCTTAATGCAGAATAAAAATCTTTTTACAATGATCTGATAAAGATCATCAAATACAGATCAATATAAGATGATCTTTTGGTGACTACATTTAAAAAACATAGGTACCCTATCGGTCATTAAAGCGTGTAAACTAAAATCGCTACCTCGCGCTTCGTTTTATCGAAAGACTCAAAACTGGCGCGAGAAAGATTAAATCGTCATCGATACCATACAATCCGTTTTAGCGAAATCGCCACAGTCGGGATTCTGGAAATGCTATTTTCGACTGAGATTTCAAGGTTATCCTTTTAATTATAAACGAGTTTATCGCGTTTATTGTCGATTATGATTAAATCTGAAACGACGGGTTAAAAAAGTGCTTCCAAAGCGTGAAAAAAGACTATTAGTAATAGAGAAAGTCCCGAATATTCAATGAGCATTGGATTTTATGCAAAACAGTTTATATTGCGGCAAACGCTTCAGAACCCTCAATATTATTGATGAAGGAACACATGAATGCCTAGCGATCGAAGTTGATACGTCATTACCAGCTGAACGAGTAATCAGGGGGCTTGATCGTTTAAAAGCCGAAAGAGGGGTGCCGAAACAGATCCGAGTCGATAATGTCCCGAACTTATTTCAGTTAACTTATTGAACTATTGTGAAGATAACCGAATTTCACTATGCTGTTCTGCACAACAAAATTAGGACACTTTTCTGAAAGAGTTTTCATACTCCACAGGCGATAAATAATTATTTGCCGTGTGTAATCGCGTTAAATTGTAATAACGAAGATAATCCAGCACGTCTTGTTTTATTTCTGATCGATTTGCATGAGGTCTTTTAAATAGCCAATCATGTTTTAAACTTCCAAAAACTCGTTCAACTACCGCATTATCCCAGCAAGCCCCTATATCACCTTGACTTGAGCGCATTTCATAACTTTTCAGTAACGCTTGATATTGCCCACTTGTGTATTGGCTTCCTCGGTCACTGTGAAACACACAACCCTTTGAAGGCGAACGTAAGTTATAGGCCATCATTAACGCTTTACTTATCAAGGCAGTATCTATTTTGGATGACATGTGCCAACCCACAATACGCCGAGAATATAAATCCATCACAATAGCTAGATAAAGCCAACCTTCCGGTGTCTTTAAATAAGTGATATCGCCAGCCCAGATTTCATTCGCTGCTACCGGATTAAAATTTTGATTTAATAAATTATCCGCAGTCGCTTTATTTTTCGATGTAACTCGATATTGTTTTCTTTGCTTAACCACTAACCCTAACTGCTTCATGAATTTTCGAGCTCGATAATCACTGATAGCATAACCTTCTTTGCGTAATTGAGCCACTAACATGCGATAACCTAAGCTTTGCCGGCTTTCCCTAAAGAGGGAGCAAGCTTTTTGATGCAATTCAAGCGTGTCATCATCAAGTGGCTTAACGGGGCGCTTTTGCCAAGTATAAAACGTTGAACGGCTGA
>NZ_JAMPLW010000047.1:0-1032 GCF_028477805.1 Providencia sp. PROV268 | reverse complement strand
ATATCCACGGGCACTTTCTATAACTGGCGCAGCAAGTATGCCGGGCTGGAAGTGAACGAAGCGAAGCGGCTGAGGGAGTTGGAAGCGGAGAACAACAAGCTCAAAAAGATATTGGCCGACAAGATGCTGGAAGTCGAAGCAATGAAGGATGTGCTGTCAAAAAAGTGGTAACGCCAGCGGCCAAAAAGCCTGTTGTTCAACATCTGATTGAGGGATTCAGCCTAAGTGAGCGAGTAGCCTGTAAGCTGGCAGGGCTTAGCCGGACTGCATATCGCTATCAATCTAGGACAAAGCCAGACAATCGGCTCAGACAGCGACTGAAGGCGCTGGCGACGCAATATCCTCGCTACGGGTATCTGATGCTGCATGGTTTGCTCAGGGGTGAAGGCTGGGTCAAAAACCGCAAACGAACCTATCGGCTCTACACGGAGGAAGGCTTGCAGGTCAGGACGAAGAAACGCAAGAAGCTAACCCGGCCAAGGCAGCCTATGGAGGTGCCAACAGCCCCCAATCAACGTTGGTCGATGGACTTTGTGTCAGACCAACTCAGCAATGGTCGCCGCTTTCGGGTACTGAATGTCAGTGGATGATTATTCGCGGGAAATGGTAGGTCAATTAGTCTCTGTGGCCATTAGTGGTAGGCAGGTCGCCAGATTCTTGGACCAATTGATGGAAGAGCGAGGCAAACCCAAGAAGGTTACTTGCGACAATGGGACAGAATTTACCAGCAAGGCAATGTTCTTCTGGAGTAAGGAAACGGGCGTCACACTTGGCTTTATCCAGCCAGGAAAGCCGACGCAAAATGCCTTTGTGGAAAGCCTGAATGGTAAATTTAGGAATGAATGTCTGAATCAGCATTGGTTCAGAACCTTAGACGAAGCCAGATACGAAATCGAGCTATGGCGTGAACACTACAACCATGTTCGGCCTCATAATTCTCTGAACTATATGTCGCCTGTTGCGTATGCCAAGCAAGCAGCATAAGCTGAAAAATCTCATCAAGAGATTGGTACTAATCTCGGGGAAAGGTCA
>NZ_JAMPLW010000046.1:0-6180 GCF_028477805.1 Providencia sp. PROV268 | reverse complement strand
CCACGCGGTACTATCATTTGGTTTTGGTATCTAACGTGATTCTAAGATAGGTCATCTATTTGGCCTATCTTAATTATCGAGGTTGTTAACTGAGTATGAAAAACACAATTAAGTATTTAGGTTTACTACCATTACTAGCGGTTAGCTTTAGTTATGCAGATACAAATGCCAATTTGAAAGTATCTGGTGATATTAAGCCACCAACCTGTATGGTTAATGGAGAAGAGCAAACCAATATCATATATGACATGGGAAAACTCTCTGTTGATGTTATACCTATGTCGAGCATGTATATTTTTCCCGAAAATTCGAAAGTAAAAAATACCGTTACGGTGACATGTGATGCTCAAACATATTTAATATTTATGGCGACAGATACCTACCAAGGTTTGAGTTTACCTTCAACACCGGTATCAAGCTCGTATTCACATAAATATTTTCATATTAATGGGGGTAAACCGGCCGCACTTGGTGGTGTCTCATTTTTAGTAAAAGATGCTAAGGTCGATAATAATTCTGGATATGTTCGCCGTTTATATAATTCAACACATGCCACTTCTAGGCTTGGAGATTATGTATTGACTAAAGGTGAATACTATGGATGGTCTAATACTAAGCATGAAGCCGGGGGTAAAGATGCATTTATGCAATCATTAATACCTGGAAAAGTCTTTTCAGCGAGTTTTGAACAAGACAGTGTATTTATTAACTCACGAGATGATTTAGCTAAAGCAAATATTGAACTTAATGATGAACTTAATTATAACGCAGAAGCTGTAATTACATTTAGCTTTAGTCTTTAATAATGAAAAAAATGGGCATGTATCTTATGCGGATAATATTATATCAACTTACAGTAGTGTTAATGTTCTATTTTTGTGATTATTCAAATGCTCAGGGCGTATATAGGCAAAATATAATCACCGATATTGTGACACCTCCAAGTTGTGAAATTATCCCACCAAATAACGGGAACTATCAATTTTCCCAGTTACATGCCCATTATTTTAAATTAAACAAAGTCACAGCGCTTCCAGAATTAAAACAAACATGGCAAGTGATGTGCAATACACCGATAAATTTATTTTTAAAAATTATTGATAATCGTCATGATTCCTCCCGTATGGATGATGAAAGCTATTTTGGGTTAGGTAACGTAAATGGTTCAGGGAAAATAGGTGATTATCGATTAACGTTGAGTCATGCCAATGTTGATAATGAAAAAGCGGAGTTGTTTTTAAGCGAAAATTTATCAGGAACAAGAACATCTGCTATAACGGTGAAAAAAAATAGAACCTATGGTTGGTTAACGGGTGAAAGTCATATTGCCTCGGGAAAATTATTTTCTGTTGATATTACTGTTTCGCCTAAACTTAATTCTTTAAAAGAAACCCATGGGCCTATTGTTAATGGTGCTGAATTAGACGGTAATGCTGAATTGATTTTTTCATTTGGCATTTAATGCCTGAACACATTAATTATAATTAAGCAATGAGCATGTATGTTATATACTAATAAAAAAACACGACGTTACTATTTTTTTATGGCTTTAATATTCATGTTATATAATGAGTATTCATATTCATCAAATCAAGATAATGCTGATAAAAACTCAAAAGTGAATTTTGATATTGATTCATTAAAGGCACTTGGTTACGGTGAAGAAGTCGCTGATTATTTTATGCAAGGGAGCCAATTTCTTCCTGGTAACCATGATGTCACAATACAATTAAATGGTGATCAAACTTATTCTGTTAATGCCAAAATAGATGATAGTGGTCATCTTTGCCTTGATGATAGTTTGCAGAAGACGTTGAGATTAAAATCGACAAATTTAGAAGATGGATGTCATGTTTTTCAAGATGTCTATCCTGATTCACGGGTGGTAATGCGACCTAATGAGTTTGCTATTGATATTACAGTCGCTGAAAACAACTTTGATCCTAAGTTGCTAGGTCGTGAATTGACTTATGGTGGCTTTGGTTTAGTTAATAACTATCGAATTTACGGTATGCATATTAATGGCCATAATAACCAAGAGTTTTATCAAGGTGAATTTGAAACGGGAGCAAACTGGAATAACTGGGTTTTACGCAATAATAGTAGTTTTTCTTCAAGTAAAGGGAACTCAGAGTATCAATTTAATGAAACAGTATTATCGCGTAGTATCGAGTCATTAAAGTCTCAATTTGAAATAGGTCAACTGAATAGCCGAGGCAGTTATTATTCTGGTATACCAGTTAATGGCATTCAACTCTATTCGGACAGTGCATTACAGCTTAATAATCGATTAGTTGTACCGATAGCTGGTTTTGCAAATTCGCCATCAACCGTAGAGGTTCAGCAAAATGGTCGTCTGCTCTATCGAACAATAGTGCCTGCTGGTCCTTTTGAACTAAATAGAATTAATAATATTATCAATGGAACACCAGTTGATGTAACAGTTATTCAAGATAATGGTGAGCGTCAGAAATATCAAGTAATGACCTCAAATCAAGCAACTGAAAATTTATCACCTTTATCTTATCAATTTTTTATTGGTAAATATCGTACAGTCAATAGTGTTCAAGAAAGTGATAATCCTTTAATTAGTAGTTTGGAAGCAAGCGCACAATATAAAAAAATAGATTATTCAGCAGGGGCTTTATATTCAGATAAATATCAATCTGTAAGTGGTGGTGTTCATTCTTCATTTGGAGAAAAACTACTCATTAATGGTGGAGGCAATGTTTCAATTTCTCGTAATGATGAAAAAGAGGGAAGCCAGTTAGACTTTAATACATCGTTGGCCAAAGGTGCCGCATCATTGGGAGTCTCATTTCTATATCGCAGTCATGAGTATCCGACGTTAGATAGTACATTAGAAAAACAGCAACCAATATTGGATGAAGATGCATGGAATTTACCATGGTTTAGTCGAGACCTTCAGACTTCTTCTTCACTTTATACAAGTTGGGGTGATATTAACTGGGGAAGTTTTAGCTATAGTTTAAATTATAACCATTATTATGGAGACGGTTCAGATACAGTAAGTCATTTAGTCGGTTATAGCAGAAAGATCGGTGATGTCTCATTAAATTTATCTTTTCAGTCTGGAACAGATCAAGACAATCGCTTTTATCTGAATGCATCAATCCCAATAAATAGCCGTTCAAGTGCAAGTATACAAAGCCAATATTACGATGACCGTAGTACTTTAATGGCGAATTATAACTATAGACAGAATGATAGGTGGAATTACTCTATCGGTGCAGGTCGTAGCAGTGATGTAAATCGTGTTAACGGGAGCATTAATAATACGAATGCTTATACACAATTATCATTAAATGCTTCCATGACTGAAAATAATGTTTACTCATTTATGTCATCTGCTACAGGCGCTATTGCTTATTCAAATGGGCTAGTTGCAACCTCTTCAGTGCCATTAAGTAATACTTTTGGGATTATATATATTCCAAATCAACCAAATGTTAAGGTGAGTGCGTTAGGCAGTGGTTCAACAATCACGAATCATTTTGGTACGGCTGCCATTTCGTCATTACCAACAAATAGGAAAACAACGGTTCAATTGAACACGCAAGATTTACCGTTAAATATTCGGCTTGATACCACTTCGTTCGATGTTGCAGTTGCTAGAGGAAGTGTTATTACAAAAGAAATTAAAGCTACCGAAATGAGACAGTTATTACTGAGTATTACGCTTAAAAACGGTCAAAAAGCACCTAGTGGTGCAAGCTTAATAAATAAAAAAGGAAAGTATGTCAGTGCCATTATGGGTGAAGGGAATACTTTTTTAACTAACGAACAAATTGGTGATGAATTAATTCTTCGTTCGCCAAACTCAGATGATTGTATTGTGAAATACACAGTACCAGAACATTTTTCATCTGAGTTGCTTTATGAAGAAGTAGACGCAATATGTCAATAAGTCATCAAAAAACTAAACATAGATTTTGATAAAGAGGTTATTTATGAAAAAAATATTTGCAACTATTCTTTCAAGCTTTTTATTAATAGTGAGCACAAATGTTCATGCAAGTTTCCAATTAGAAACCATGACTGTAATATTAGATGCAGGAGAAGGGCGAAAGGTTTTTAATGTTAAAAATACCGGTAATTCACCTATTTTATTATCAACCAAAGTTGAAGAGCTAGATGGTTCAACAAAACTTGCTGGTGATATTATGATTTCGCCACCGATTGTTCGTATTGAACCTCAACAAAGTCAACAAATTAATTTTATTTTGAAAAAAGGCGTTGATATTTCCGATGAAGTAATTTTAAAAGCATCATTTCAAGGTATTGGGGCAAGTAAAGAGAATGTCACTAAAATGCCTATTCGTCAGGATGTGGCAATGTTAGTTTCTCCTGCTAATATGAAAGTGAGCCAAACACCTTGGGACGCTCTTTCAGTGAGCCAAAAAAATAATCAGTTAACATTAAAAAATAATGGAAAGCAAGTCATTAGGTTATCACCCTCATTTAAAGTTTTACCGAGTAACGAAGATTACGCGCTAGACCAGTTTTATATCAGACCTGGTGAAAGCAAAGTTGTCAATATTAAAGGTAATGCAACGAGTATATCTATCTCCCCTTTAAGTCGTTATGGATTTAAAATGAGTGATAACGCTATTTTAGCTGTGGAACACTAATTCCCTATTATAGGCAATTAGATATTAAGGCCCATTTATCTTTAGCATATTGAATGGGGTTTAATTTTTCAGGATATATAGTAAAAGGATAATTTAACCTTGAATAATGTAATACCTAAAAACTTTTTCACCAAAGTGATTGGTGAAGAAATTAAGAGATTGCGAAAGGCAAGTTCATTTTCAGGGACAAAAATGGCGAGTGAATTAGGCATTTCGCAGCAACAATACTCTCGATATGAAAGGGGGGTTAATACAATATCTGTTGATGCTTTACTAAATATATTGTGCATTCTTGATTGCGATGTGAGTTCCTTTTTTTCATATCTGCGTCAGCAGATAGAAAAAGATAATCATGAATTGTATGATACATTAAAGCCATTGTTTTATAACTTTGAGACTCATACAGAGATAGAAAAGTATTTTTTAAAAAGAGGCCTTTAAATTTAAAGATAGAGTTGGTTTGCTTTGGAACAGCCTAATTTTATCAAGGTGGCAAGTTTATACGGCTTATGCCACCTTGATATTAACTGGGGCAATTCATGCTTTACCTATAATTGACTGCCTGAGATTGAGTAAAACCGACTTTATCATCTAGAGTTTTGTAGTGATAAGATAAAAAATCGTGATAGTCGTTTTATACTAAAGGAAATAGGCAAGGTAAACTTGATGTTGAAACAATATTACTCGTGATATTGTGTATTACCTTGACGATACTTCTTCTAAAGTGATTAATAATCATAGGGATAAAGGTTATTATTATGAAGTGTTTTTCCAATGTGAATAATTACTCTCTAACCGAGTTAAAATTAAAAGGATTTATGTTTAATTATTAAACTACATTAAATTAGGTATTTTATTCTTTTCTTTAGTTCTTATTATGATTTGTTTGGAGTTATTTCCTCATTAATCATAGGTGCGATAGCTAGATGTTAATCTACTTTATTGTTTTTAATGATGAAATAAAATGTTACATTTGTGATTTTTTAGGCTAAAGTGCAGTTTACTCGATTTTGGTGTAATGATAATTATAAAAAAGTTATCTATAATACTTACATCTGAAAAACATTATTTCAGTAAGATATTTTAAAATTACATAAAAGTAGAATGTTTTATCATATTTAGAGGTGTTTAATACCAGTAACCAAAATTATTTATTATAGCTCTTGTTAAGCTAAGAAATGACAGCGAGTTTAAATATTTTTCTCTATGTATTACTAATATAAATGTTGGTAATAGATTCTATTTTTCTTTTTTTGTTTTTTATTATAAGAAGGTGAATCATGTTTAAGAAAACATTATGTGCACTGTCGTTAATTTCTGTTTCATATGCGGCATTCTCTGCACCTGTCGCTAATTTAAAAGTCACGGGCTCGATTACGCCACCAACATGTACTATCGATAACCAAAATGAAGTGGATGTTGAATATAAATTTGATACAGCGCCAAGTATGTTCCCTTTATCAGGTAACTTAACATTAACGCCAGTATCGAAAAAAATTGAGATAGTGTGTGATGCAACAACGTACTT
>NZ_JAMPLW010000045.1:0-1033 GCF_028477805.1 Providencia sp. PROV268 | reverse complement strand
CCACGGGTCCACCCATGTCAGTGGATTCGGCGCATACTGGTACAGATTTAACCCACCCGCTAACCCGATAGGGTCTTGCTGGGTAAAGCGACCTAAATCTGGGGCGTAGTACCTGAAGGTATTATAGTGCAGGCCGGTTTCTTTGTCGAAATATTGCCCTTGAAAACGCAAGTTTTGTTCACTGCTAAACTCACCGGTAGGGCGGGCCTGACGCTGTAAATTCCCCCAAACACCATATTGACCTTGCCAAACGAGATGACCGTCACCGTTGGTGAGCGCCTCCGGCAATCCGTTTAAGCCACTGTGCGTGTAATAGATGGCGCACCGTGGATTGGCGGGGGTATCCGTGCACTCAATACGGGCTAAGGAGGTATAACTGTGGTCATTGTACGCATGGTACACCGTGGTGTGCGGTTTGGTGCTACTGTGCTCATGGGTAAGCACCATCCCCACCCAGCCAAAGGTTTGCACTTCATCCGGCTCACGGGTGGGGTAAGTGAGGGTATTGGCTATCGCACTGGCTTTCCATAAGCGTTTTTCAATTCGCCGCCCGAGGATATCATAACGGTATTCCGCGCGCTCATAACCCAGTGGGCCTTGGTGAATATCGACCGCAATAATCCGGTTCTCTGCATCGTAATGATAATGCTGTCCGGAAGTGCTGCCTTTTTCACAACGTGAAACCATGCGCCCAAAACCGTCATACTGATAATCAAATTGGTCGCTGTGGTGCACTTGGTTATGCAGGGCACTTTGCTGACGATCTTTAAATAAATTTGCCGCTTCATCGTAGCGAAAATGTTCCGTTTGCACCGAGCCTAAATGCTGGATTAATTGCCCTAAGGGGTCATACTGATAGCTGTTATAGTACCAGTGCCCTGACGTAAATAAATCATTCCCTTGGCCGTAACTGACACTGCGCTCAATCAAGTGATTGCGCTTATCCCAGCGGTAACGGCGGTCAAGGACCGGCATCGTGAACACCGATTCATTCATCCGACGGGCGACTTGATGGGTGATACGCCCTCGGGTG
>NZ_JAMPLW010000044.1:0-6152 GCF_028477805.1 Providencia sp. PROV268 | reverse complement strand
CCCGGTTATTCGGCAGTTGTGTCTGGGTTAAATTCCCCAACACATCGTATTGATGATGATATTCCCCGGTGGCATTACGCTCACTGACTAACTGCCCCAGTGTGTCGTAAGTGAGGGTCAACTCATCGTCATAATTCACCGTCGTCCCCGTCCGTTGCGCCTCATGCCAGCGCGCTATCGGCACCTGACGCACGGTCACTTGGTTCTGACTATACCCATATTCCGTGCGGTATTCCCCGTTCTCACGAGACCGTAAACGACCAATCTTATCGTAATGCAGTTGCATCAGGACTGGCGCGAGGGCGGCACTTCCGTTCAGCGGCTTGGCGGGGGTAGTCAGTATCTGCGTCAGGTTTCCCACCTCGTCATACTGATACTGTTTTTGTTGACCAATAAGGTCTTGCTCCTGGGTCAAGCGATGAAGGGCATCGTAGCCAAAGCGGTACTGTTCGCCGTGCTCATTTTCTAATGCATTCATGCGCCCTAACGCGTCATAGTGAAAATGCAGCCAATGCCCCGCGGGGTCACGACGTGCAATGACTTGCCCCCGACGATTACGCCGCAGTAGCGTGTGCTGGTCACCCACATCGATTAATCCGACCAGTTGCCCCGCATCATCATAGTCGTAGCGGTTTTCCGTGTTATCGGGCAACTTTTCTGACAGCAATAAGCCTGTTTCACTGAACGTGTAATAGGTGGTTTCATTGAGCGCATTAGTGATACTGCGCAATTGCCCCCACTCATCATAGGTGAGGGTAGTGGGGTAACCGGAACAGTCGGTTTGGCGAATAAGCTGACCGCGTGGGTTATAGCGATAGTGGGTTTCATTGCCTTTGGCATCCACTTGCCCGATGCAATTGCCTTGCTCGTCCCAAACAAACGCCGTGATGTGCCCCAAGGGGTCAATCACACGGCGGACATCGCCTTTATCGGTATATTCCCAATGCCACGCCGCCCCATTGGGCAAGGTTTGCACGGTCGGAAAGGCAAAATCCTTGTCCCAATCGTAGCAAGTGGATTGGTTTTCGGGATCCGTCGATTGCGTTAAATTTCCGCGTTCATCATAGGTATAAACCCACTCACTGGTATCTGGCGCGATGGCTTTGGTTAAGTGGCGATTGGTGTCCCACTCAAAGTACCAAGTTTCATTGAGCTCATTGGTGTATTCAATGATTTGCTGTTGTTCATTCCAGCGACGGAAGGTGCTTCCTAAACCATGCTGAACGGTTTTGACGGTGCGCTCGGCTAAATCGTAGATGAGTTCTGTGTGCTCTAAACACGTTTGGCCTTCTTCTTTTAACCAGTGTTCAACGACCCGCCACTCCGGTTCATTGTCTTCAAGGGTAAAGGTGTCAAAGCGTTGCCAGCGATAATGGCTACTCAACCCCGTGGCATATTGGTGCATCGCCATTAAGCCGGATTCTTCATCCCAGCCAAAACGGCGCGTGATACGGTTATCCGCGTCAGTGACCTGAATTAACCGCTGCTGTTCATCGTAATCATAGGTCACCAGTGTTTTTTCAGCTTGCCCTTGATGACGCGTTACCGACGTTAATCGCTGTGAAAGTGCGTCATAGTGCAAGCGGATATCCGTTAAATACGCATCATCATGAATTTGCACCAGTTCACCGTCATTGGCATAACGGTAATTTAAGGCATTGTTATGGCGGTCAGCGCTTTTCATTAAGCGCAGCGTATTGATTTTATGGGGGTTGGCTTCAAACAGTTGATAGTCACCGTCAGTGGATTCGACAAGGAAAATATTATTCACGGTGCGATAAACTTTAAACCCTTCATCCTGATAAAACACTGTTTGGCCGAGGGCTATTTTCCCCAGGGCTAAACGGCGCCCCGATGCGTCATGGTAGTAGATATTTTCATTTTCAAGCCCCTTGCCAGTTGACTCGATTTCCAAGGACACATCAAACGGCATTGCCCAACCACGGCCCAATCGGCTCTCGCGTTGGTTCCGACTTTGGTAGATACGTGACCAGACTAACGGATAAGCCCCCTCAATAATAAAGTCCGTATCATTTTCACCATTGAGGACTTTCGACCCCGTAGCGGCATGAACGGGATGGTGTAAACTATTGAAAGCTTGTACCACCGTTGCCGTCACCATCGAACCAACCGCGGTGCCGACAATTTCACTTACCAGCGTACAACCGACTTTATTTAAACACTGCTTAATGACAGCCATTCCACCTTTTCGCATTAAGGTTCGCAGTCCCCCCACAAAGAGGCCGCCAAGAATTTCACCGAACATCTCTGCAAACGGGTTGCGGCCACTCATGATGTCGCGTACCACCACACTGTTCCCACCAATGCGCACAATCCCTTTTTCTTGATTGTCATCGATTTTGGCTTCACAGGTGCTTCTATCCCCATTACGGCACGCCGGCTGGCTATTGATTTGAACCCTTTTTGATCCTTCCGCTAAAAAGTAGGGCTCACTTGCACAATGCCATTTATCACATTTGATAATATCGAGGGGCATCGGTTCAGCATGAGGGTGCTTATTCGCCTTAACGGGGGACAGTATGCTGTCAAAAAAGCCTTGCTTAGGCGATGGATATTCTGGGTATTCGTCAGACAGGGGGTCAATAGGCGCCGCATTATTCGGGGTGCTAAGTGCTTTTTTGGCTAACGCAAAGGGAAGCATGCCCGGAATAAGCATTGTGGATTTTTCCAAAATACTCAAGGCAATATCGAGCCCTT
Organism: Providencia sp. PROV268; assembly: GCF_028477805.1. Taxonomy (NCBI): domain Bacteria; kingdom Pseudomonadati; phylum Pseudomonadota; class Gammaproteobacteria; order Enterobacterales; family Morganellaceae; genus Providencia; species Providencia sp. PROV268. The sequence goes on along the minus strand of NZ_JAMPLW010000044.1, from coordinate 3,434 downwards.
TTTTTTCTTTAGGGGGCGCATTGTCTTCTGCAATAGACGCTAATAACAAGGGGGTAGGGAGTTTTCCTGCCGCTCTTGCTGCCCGTTTTCCCTTGATACGCACATTGGGTGAGCCGGTTTTTATTTCGCCATCAGGCGAACTGAGCCCAAAGAGGCTATCAATCCCATCTGCGACCCAATCCGCAGCAGCATCAATAACACTGCCGAGAGCAAAACCGGTCGCCAATCCCGCGCCAATAAAAACAGCCGTTGCTGCACCGGCAGTTACGCCTGTCAATACAACTGCAGCAGCCCCTACCGCCGCATAGACCGCCCCTTTAACCACACCACAGACAATATCTGCCCATATTGACGAGTGCATCAATTTATCGCCTTGCTTCGCCGCGAAAAATTCATTTCCCATGAGTATGTCCTTATTCAATCGTCAGTATGGTCATTGTGAATTCAAGTCTGCTTTCGGTTAATTTGAGTGCGGTGTAAAGCTGTCCCGCAGGGCGCGCCAGTGTGCGAGCTCTGCATTTGAAAACGGTTTAATTTGGCTATAAGTGACGACTAAGACGTTGTCTTCCACGTGAAATGCCGCTATCCATTGATAAATACTGATGCCTTTTTGTTTGGTCTCACAGTAAATTTCACTCCCCGTGAGACCTTGCTCTGTGCGAAAAGCGGTTGGCGCTTTAACGACGGCATTTTTTATTTCACGTTTAATGGCGCTTAGCTGTCCGGCGAGATAATCACTTAGCTCGATGTCTGGCGACAGTGCCTCACGGGTGATGGAGATGCTGCCTTCTAGGGCAGGAAAACGCAGCATATTCACGGTATTATCTTGATATTTATCACTGGGTAGTGTGAGGCGACCCTCTTGAAATAAGTAATGCATACTCAACCTTATTTTTCAGGAAAAAATTGGGATTTTGTGCTGGCAATGGTGTCGGTATTCGGATCTATTTTAGTGATCCCTGGCGCGGCATTGTCCATATTGAGATCGAGGATCTCACCCGTGGCAATTTGCCCTGAACCACTGGCATAAAAATCAAAATTTTCACACGCGATGGTGACCCTCCCCGAGGGACTCAATTGAAGAACGGACGTACCGCTGATAAGACGGATCCCTTTTGCGGAAGCGATGACCACTTCACCATCGACAATAGACTGTTGATTCCCAAAGACGACATTCTTTTGGTCAGACTGTACTGAGGTCGATTGAGAGCCATGCACTGAAACCGTTTGGTTTTGTAGGATGACTTCTTTGTGGTTGGCCCCCACGGTCGTCGAACGATTATCCCGTACTACCGTATTCATGTCTTTTTGCGCATGAATAAACACTTCCTGCTTACCGTCCTCATCCTCAAAACGTAACTCGTTAAAGCCCTCGCCCTTATGGGTTTGAGTGCGGAACGTGGTGCGTGTTTTGTTCTCAGGAAAACGAATAGGGGGAGCATTGCGGCCATCGTAAGTGCATCCCGTGATAATGGGGCGGTCAATATCCCCGTTCAGGTAACTGACTTGCACAACGGTGCCGATACGGGGCACGGCCGAAAAGCCGTAACCGTTGCCGCTCCATCCCATGGCGACACGCACCCAACAGGAAGCGCTGTGATCGGGCTTGCCGTAGCGATCCCAATGGAAATGCACTTTGACGGCGCCGTACTCATTGACGTAAATCTCTTCCCCCGGCGGCCCCACCACGGTCGCCAATTCATCCCCATCGGCCGTCGGTTTATAACGGTGTGGCGGACGCCACTCCTCACGACCCGGTATAAAGGAGACCGTGTTACTTAATTGCGTTCCTTCGCCCCCGCCATTGTCGGCTAAGGGTTGCACGCCGTGATGGGTGACCGTGATGACTTGCCAACTGTCATTCATCGGGGCGTGTGGGTGATTTTGCAGGGTGAAAATTTTGCCTGGGCGCAAGGCAAAGCAGTTCGTGGTGGCATTGCCCACGCGGCTGCCGCTGCGTAACTGCTCAAAACGGGCTTTGGTCAGGGGCTCCCCTTCGGCATCCAATTGAAAACGCCCGTAACTTTCAAACACACTGTGCTGCCCACCGCCTGCTTGCTGATCTTGGTGCATCAGCGGGTAAGAGGGGCGCACGTAGTTGTTGTCTTTTTGGATCAGTTGATCGGGGCACAGATACTCTCCGTACTGCCAGGTGGTGGCGGTACTGTCGGTGATATCGGTGTTTGCTTGCGGGTTGTAAGTCAACGAGATCCCCGCGGTCATGCCCATGTGCTCATCACTGTAGAACATCTGATCTTCTTCAAACCAGAAGTTGATCCCTTCCTCAAAGGCTAAGCGACACCAAAAGTCATAGGCGGATTCCCGTTTTTGCGTGGTGTAGGTCCGTTCCGGATGCAGCGCTTCACGGTAAAAAAGACAGTCTGATTTGACGTGCGCTTCATCCAATAACGTCTTTAAAATCGCGGGGGCGTTTTGGTCTTGGAAGATACGGCTGTCCTGATTGAGGGTCATGATCCACATTTCAGGGCGGATATCAAAATGGTACCACGTTTTCACGCCATCGGTATTGCCTTGGACACCGCCCGCAAGAATGCCATTGACGGTGCGCACAATCTGCCCATCCCGTTTGACCGTCAGTGAGGCGGCTTGGCCTAAATGCGTTTGGAATTCAATATAAGGCAACAAACTCACCACATTCAGGCTAAGGTGATATAAGGAAGAGAGCCCTTCGGTGAGGGTAAAATCGGTGACTTGAAAGGTGCCCGCAGGAAATAAGCCGATTTCACAGGTAAACACTAAACCGCTCGGCTCGGCGGTTAACCCTAACGCGCTGCGTAAGGCCGCTTGCGCGGTATCCGGATCGGCAGGGTTGAGCCCCCCGTTAGCCCGCCGCCGGGGGTCAACATCGCGGCGGAGGCCTGCAACGAGGACGCCGCACTGGCCGCTTGTTGGGCCAAATTGACGGCTTGTTGTGTTCGCGCAGATGCCTTTGACATCGCCGCTTCCTTGGCTTGGTTAATGGCTTCGTCCTTCAGCATCGACGCCAGATCAGGGGATGATTTTTTCGGATCTTTTGAGAACATGGTCAGGCTCCGGGTTAACGGGGAGAGTGCATCACGTTAAAACAGACAAGGACGAGCCCGGGTGAGCTCGTCGAATGAGGCGATTATGCTTCCAGCGGTGCACGCCAGTCGTCAGCACCGGAAGTGCCTGCCACGGTGTGCTCCCAGTCGACCTTACGGTAAGAAAGCGACACTTCGATGAGCTGCGTGTAATCCGCTTTGGCCGGATCTTGGCAGTGTGGCATTTGGCAATCGATGTTGACGATAGTCGCATCGGTCAGCGTGGTGGTGAAGAAGTGCTCTTGCTTCCCTTCAACAGACGTGCGGTACCATTTCAGTTCCACTTTTGGCAGCATTTCACCGGACGCCAGTGCGTTGTACAGCAGAGGGACCGCTTTGTTTAATGCCACC
>NZ_JAMPLW010000043.1:0-8004 GCF_028477805.1 Providencia sp. PROV268 | reverse complement strand
GGGTTGTTGTAATCAATGGGGTTAAAACAATAAAGAATGAGTGAATACAGTTGTTAGTCAGTATGTTAGCTTTAAATAATGAATGATTATAAAGATGATTTCATTTGCAAAATTGAGTCACCGTCACCTGAGTGGGTTACGTTTGAAATCAAAACGACGATGAAGGATAAGTTTGGGGCTAATACAACACCAAAAGGAAGTGGAGCAAGCGAAGCTCAAAAAGATTACTTGAAAAATATAAGAGATCATTCAAAAGAATCAACAGAGTCAATGAGATTTGGAAGGAATGATTTTAATTTAAATAAAGAACAGTTTGACTTATTAAATAGTATTTCTAAGGGAATGAGTAAAAATAACATTGTTGGTTACAAATTAACGGTGGTAGTTGATGATAAATTTAATGTTGGTGGAAACAATAAATATCTATTTTTTTACTATCTAGAGGGTTTAGACAAATGAGTAGAGTTGATAGAGTACTAAAATATATAGGAAAGAAAATAAAAAATGCAAAGGCTGATCTATCTAAAGTAAATGACAGCATAGATGATGATTTTGCAAAAAGTATTAAGGAATCTATAGGCCTAGATAAAGAAGAAAGATATATTGACTATATATCAACATTAGATTTTGATACGCCTTCAATTGCATTTATTTATTTGTTGGAAGTTTATAGAAATAAAAAAGAATCTCTTTACTCTCTTGAAAAGTTCTTTTTTCATAAAAACTTAGTTTTAATTTTAGACTATCATGATGTTTATAAAAGGCATAAATCTTTTTATAGTCTCTCAGAGCAAGGTGAAGTTTTATTAATGGATTTTGCTTGTGATGATTTTAGAGTAGGGCATCTTTGCTACGATAAAATCATTGAAAGTATCCAATCAGGTAAAATGGCAAAATCTCTCCCAATGTATACCCGACCGCAGAAGTTAGGTGTACTAGCTATCGAAATGCTGGCGAGTGAAAAAAATCAAACAATAGATTGGGAAAGTGCGGGGATCCCTATTGATCCATTTTATCAACGTTTCTGCCAAGAAGCATTGTATAATGAAAATGACGATGTTGTCGCTCAATGGCTTATCACGCTATGTGATAAACATATAGAGTGGTCGGCACTTTTTTCGGACAATGACAATGAACAAAGCTCAACGGGTTATGAGATATCAATGAATATTTTAATTCCTTGGCCGTTTGAATACCAAGCCGTAAAAAATTTCAGAGCTAAACACGGTTTAACAACGCCTATTATTGATCATCCGCTATTAAAAACCCCGATGGCAATAGAGCACCGTCCAGGTATGGTAGGATGGAAGCAAAATATGCCCGCTATTTATCACCAAATGATTGATGACCTCATTACGATTAATCCAGAGCTTCAAGTGATTCACAAGTTATTTTAATTACGATTAATAGGCGGAGATTTACCGCCTGTTAATATAGATAATGTCATGAACATGAAGCTGACGGCAGAAAGAAAACAAATTATTTGTGATAATAAGCTGCAAGCTTTTTATCTTGATGCAGTTCACTACTTTGAAGAAGAACATCGCGTAGCATTAGATCACCATGAAATTAAGCGAGAGGCCTTGTTTAATCAATTAAAGAAAAATTATGTGTATTTTGAATCTATTGGTTGAGCAAGCCAATATTTGTGTGTTACGCAGACAACATTCATGCTCTATTGTGGGAAATTTTACGCACAGTCACCGTTATTTCAAACGGTACAAGAGCATCTTGAGCAAGTAGTTTTGTTCAAAGACTCAAAAAGTAAAGCATGGTTAGAAGGTATGATTGAACATTATCAAACTCTCGATTTATCACACAACGTCAGTGAAATCATCGATTATGCCAAAAAATGCTATCTGGTTATCGGTAATGAACCCTCGATACTAAAATCAGAAATTGAATTGTTTCTATTAAAGGATATGAATAAACAATTTACTGATAACTATAAAGAAAAAGAGTTATTCTTAAAGCAAGTACTGGAAAATATCAATACAGTGCAGATACGTAAAGAGAACATTGTCTTTCTCTGTCTCGTTGCACAATATTTAGACGGGTTAAACTGTTTTTGAACCATGTAGATAGACTCATTAAAATAGAGTCAATAATGCGTAGCACAGTTAATGGTCGTAAAATTATTTTAAAAAATGATACCACCAACACAGGTGGTACAGTGCTTACGGGGTCTTCCCTTGCCAAACAAATCCAAGGATTCGCTTGTGTGAGTGAATCAGTTTATTGCCCTTCGAGCAAAAAACTGGTGCTATCGTCGAGGGCGACGGTTTAATGAAAATCAACGGAATTCCTGTCGCACTTGAAGGTCACAAAGTGGCTTGTGGCTGTTCTGGTGGAGGGGGGCTTGTCGCAGTGGATTAAGCAAGCAGTAAAAAAAGTATCTTGAGCGGGGTGTTTTAATCATAGGGGTTAAAACAATAAAGAATGAGTGAATACAGTTGTTAGTCAGTATGTTAGCTTTAAATAAAGAATGATTATGAAGATGATTTCATTTGCAAAATTGAGTCACCGTCACCTGAGTGGGGTCTCGTTTGAAATCAAAACGACGATGAAGGATAAGTTTGGGTCAAATGCAACACTAAAAAGTGGTGAGCCAAGTGAATCTCAAAAAGATTATATTGGAAATATAAGTAAGCATACTGGTCTAGTAAATATATCTTTTGTTCAAGGACATAATGATTATAATTTAAGTAGAGCTCAAAGGAAAATGTTAGTTGAAATTAAAAAAGATATCAGTAAGAGTAATATTACAGGTTTTAAATTAACGGTTGCTATTGATGATAAATTGAATGTGTCAAGCAATAATAAATACGATTCTTTCTATATAATTGAGGCGTTTAAATAAATGACCAGAGCAAATGATGTAATTAAATATGTAGAAAAAAGAGTCAATCAAACAACTAGGGATGTTAATGATATTGAAGATCTTATAAATGAAGATTTTATTGAAAGCATTGAAGATGTAATGCATGATAATAATGAGAATAAATATATTGATTATATGTCTATTTTGGACTTTAATGCATCATCAATTGCAATGATATATATGTTTCAGTTGTATAAAAAAGTTAATAAAGTTTTCTACACATTTGAACGTTTTTTTTATCATAAGAATTTAAACTATATATTGGGTTATTATGATAACTATAAAAGACACAAATGCTTTTTTAACCTTGCTGAGCAAGGCGAAATTTTATTAATGGATTTCGCTTGTGACGATTTTAGAGTTGGACATCTTTGCTACGATAAAATCATTGAAAGTATTCAATCGGGTAAAATGGCAGAATCACTCCCGATGTACACTCGACCACAGAAGTTAGGTGTACTAGCTATCGAAATACTTGCTAGTGAGAAAAATCAAACTATAGATTGGGAAAGCGCGGGGATCCCTATTGATCCGTTTTATCAACGCTTTTGCCAAGAAGCACTTTATCATGAAAATCATGATGTTGTCGCTGAATGGCTTATTACTTTATGTGATAAACATGTGGAGTGGTCAGCTCTATTCGGTATCAACACTGATGAACAAAGTTCAACAGGCTATGAAATAGACATGGAAATTTTATTAGCGTGGCCGTTTGAATACCAAGCCGTAAAAAATTTCCGTGCACGACACGGGTTAACAACGCCTATTATTGATCATACGCTATTAAGAACCCCCATGGCTATAGAGCACCGTCCAGATATGGTGGGGTGGAAACAAACGATGCCTGCTATTTATAATCAAATAATTGATGATATCATTACAATTAACCCAGAATTGAAAGTTATTCATACACTATTTTAACCTCGATAAATAGACAGGGATTCGCTTTTTTCTGTCATCCCTTATATATCTAATTTGTTTAATCCAATGAGTTGTCAATTCAGATTAAAGGGTCCGGTGCATACTGGTACAATTCAGTCCACTTACCAGCACTATCGAGTCTCGTTGGATAAAACGACCTAAATCTGGGGCGTAGTAGTGGTACGTGTTATAGTGTAATCCTACCTCTTTGTTGAAATAAGAAGCGGATGTTGGAGCAGGTTTCACATTTTATCGTCAATATGTTAAATGCTTGTCTGGGGGAATATCGGGCAGAGAAGATACCCATGTTATCAAGCAACAAAACTAGTTCCCATTGAATATTCGGTATTTTTCAATTGCTAGTGGCCTTTTCTCACGTACGCAGAGCGCTTTTTTAACTCGACATTTTAGATTGAGTCCTAAACGGCCATAAACGCGTTTATGATTAAAGGGATAGCCTTCAAATCGCAAACGGTAATCGTATTTCCAAAATCCAGATTGTGGTGACTGGGTTAAAACGGATTGTATATCCTCGATCACCGCTCGATTTTTTTCACATCAATCTCACTGCCGACGATAAAACGTTGCCCCGGACAACAAAGTCATCTGACAAGCCTTACTGACTGATAAACCTGCCTCTTTTATTGATTGAACGCAGGACGTCTTCCCCGTTAGTTACTACCAACCTTTTTTGCAAAAAGCGCTTTAATCGCATGGTTTTCAAGGCTGACTTAAGCGTTGAGTTTTTTTCAAGCTCTTTTAATGGTTTAACATCATTGGATTACATACCACTGTACTTTGATTTCCAATTGCCGCCAGTGGCACACTGATACCACGTTGCCGATAAAGATCATCGACTTTCATTCCAGAATCAACGAGTTTTAAAATATTGACGATTCGCCTTTCAGTAAAACCGGCTTTTTTATAACGACCTCTGCAATTTTGGGCAGAAAATCTCATTATAGCTGTTTCATTTTAATGGGAGAGGATAAAGATTAATGGCCAAGCTTTACAAGATTCGATTAAAAATCTTAAGGCTCACTATATAATACCTAGAAAAGGAAATAGCAATTAAGGTAATATAGCTATTGATTGGTGTTTATATCAATGCCGTTATTTCGTTGAAAATACCTTTCTGAGTATTAAGAAACACTGAGCAGTTGCTATTTGGTATGGTAAATTATCAAAAAATGATGAAAGTGTCGTTGTTTTGACGTTTTCAATTATGTGGCTCACTATGTGGAGCAATATAAAATATATACAATAAAGGTCAGCATGCCCGAGTGTTTTTATAATTTTTAATCTTCAAAATATAAATATTAACTAATATTTCAATCAGAATCGTTACTGGGTAGTATGATTACTTATGGATGGTGCTGTTGCCTATGAAAAATGTCTGCTTTTTTGATTTGCCGTTTGTGCGCCACGATAAGCACGCCGAACCAGAAACGAATTACCGCCGGATCCTAGCCGGAGATAAGGTATTCTGGATGTATGCTAAGCAATTTGAAGATATCTCTGTTGCGGAAAAATTAACAGAGGGCGAGCGTGTGTATATCGGTGCACATCCGCTGGCTGATGGGACATTCTGGTTGCACTGGTTAGTCGCTCCAGACCACGGAACACTGCAACCCGTGACTAAAGGTACCGATAAAGCCCGTAATGCCCTGAAAACACTGATAGGAACGCTACTGATGGGGGCGTTTGGCTATGTTTTTTTTAATTTATCATTTGGTATTATCATATTTCTGCTCATGTTGATCGCATTTATTATCGGTGCTTGGTTTTTTTGCTCCGGTGTTCAAGGATTGCTGGTCAGTAGTAGTAAACGAACACACCGTTTGCAAGAGGGACTTCGGCGTGTACAGGCTGGAGATTTATCACTCTTTCACACTCAAAACGATCTGCAGACAACAATAGCCGCACAGCAAAAAAATATACAGGCAGTGGTAAAAACAGCAAAACCCCAGACGCCGGATAATATGATCCATGCAGATCAGGTCATTCTGAGCACATTACAAGGGGAAATTCGTTCACTCAGTGTGACCACAGGATTTACTGGTACAGGTAAATCGCGGCGCGATTATAGAGATTATCAGTTTCTCTGTGAGGGCGTGCTATTCACTTTCCGCTGTTATTACAATACATTCAGTGAAGATGTAAATCCGATATTTTACCGACATCCGGATTTTTTTCTGACCGAAGGTGACCCCATGACGCTTATCCTTAACGGTGAGAACGGTCAGATCGTCGGCCTGTGTAACGAACGGGACGGACAGGCATATCTCAAATACAGCGGCATAATGATGCCCAACCGTCAAATGAAACGGGCGTACAAAGCCATTGGTCTCATCTGTCTGGTGTTACCGTTGTTGATGCTGTTTTTTTCGTTCCATGACTGGTGGCAAGCGGGTGTGATGCCTGACAAATGGGACTGGTTGAAAGCCGGGGATATGTTTCTTGATTGCAGTTTTCTCAGTATGTCGATATTTTTCCTGATTATGCTGTTAACTGAGCTGTCCAACGGCTTTATCGAAAAATACACGGTCACCTCCGCACGGATAGAGAAAGTGCGACAGTATCTGGTGTCATTCCGAAGTAGCTTGAATAAGGCTCCGTATATTCAGGAGGTGACCTGATGTTTACTGATCGTCGCATCCGAGTTGCTTTATTGGCCGTCGGGCTGATTATTTGCATAACTTTTATGTACATACGTGATTTCGCTGGATTTGCCGGAGAATGGGAACGTACTCGTCCTTATCAGCCGGAAAAAAACGCGATTATCATGAAATCTTTGCTTATCAGTAGCGTTGAACAGGGTGTTTTGATCACTGGCCTAAGCGATGCGATTGATATTAAAGTGAATCATATTGAGCGCAGTAATTTCCTGTATCATTACAACAAAGTGCTTCGTGATGATCCCGTTAATGACAACGCTGTGCCGCTGCTTAATCTGCAAATTAATCCGGACAAAGCGGTGATCAACAAGCACATTGCAAAACAGATTGGCAAAGGGAGTGGCCGAGAAATTGAATCCTACAGGCCACGGTTGCCGCTAACTCAGATTATGACGGAGCAGGAGGGGGAGCTGCGCGTCCGGGCCCGTTTTATCGGCAACGTACTGAGTCAGCAGTGTAATAATCAAGGGCGCTGCCTGATCGTATTTAAGAATGATATCACCCCAGGAAGACCAGCATTTTATTCAAATGACGGTGGTCTGCATTGGCAGTGGCTACAACAATGGGCATCGCCAGAAACGCGGGCGGAAGAGAATGTCCTAGCGATTACTGGGGCGGGTCATTTCGTGATGGCGCAGAATGAGCGATTGTATCAGACAATGGATTTTGGACAGACTTGGAAAAAACTCGCCGACCTGAACCGCTCTGGGCGGGGACGTGCCGATCTCGGTAGTTATCAGCATTACAATATACAGGATCCCAGCTGGCTCGCCACCTCACAACGGGCAATCTTCTGGAAGCAGGAAAGCGACACCAGCTCACTGACTTGTATTAACCTCCAGACGGGACGCCAGGAAGCGTATCTGTCGCTGCCGGGGCGAGTTAGTAAACCGACCGTGACACCGGAAGGAGAGGTTTATTTTGTTCTCAAAACCGAGCCACGTATGCGGTACAGCATCAACCGGCTGGATTGCAGCAACGGCAATTACACGCCAGTACTGGAAACCGGTACAGACTCGATTTCTGATCTGTATGCAGGGAAAGATAATAGTCTGATATTCACTTTTCGGTTTAACGACCCTGAGCATATCCGGGTATCACACAACGGCGGAAAAAACTGGAAGCGGATGCAGAAATTCCCGAGAAGCTATCAGGAAAATGTATTATTTGATGGTGTCCGTAATCGTCTATTCTATTTTCCGGTAGAATCCTACTATGCACCGGACCTCGGTAATCGCGATGGATTGGTGTATGAAATATCGCCGATCTGATAATGTGGAAAGCAACAATATAATGAGATGTTAAATAGAGATTGTAAGTAATAAAAACAAATATTAATTCTAATTTGTTTTTTTAATTGAGGAATAATATATTGTGATTTACCTGTTTTGGTTTAAGAGGTTAATATTAATAAAACAGGTAATTTCACTAAATAAATTACACGTTAACTCTATTTTACTGGAAAATTAAAAGCTGTTAAACCTGCATCTTCTATTAACTTGATGGGTGACATGCCCACGGAGG
>NZ_JAMPLW010000042.1:0-1722 GCF_028477805.1 Providencia sp. PROV268 | reverse complement strand
CTCGGTTATTCGGCAGTTGTGTCTGGGTTAAATTCCCCAACACATCGTATTGATGATGATATTCCCCGGTGGCATTGCGATCACTGACTAACTGCCCCAGTGTGTCGTAAGTGAGGGGCAACTTATCGTCATCATTCACCGTCGTCCCCGTCCGTTGCGCCTCATGCCAGCGCGCTATCGGCACCTGACGCACGGTCACTGGGTTCTGACTATCCCCATATTCCGTGCGGTATTCCGTGTTATCAGGCGACTCTGTCATTCTGGTAAAGTCGGTTTCACGAATAATACAGTGGGCCAGTTTTGATTGGTCGAAAGTCAATAAAAAGTGGAGTAGTTTTCGATGAGCATTGAAAACCGTAATCAACGAATAAAGCGTTGACTATAGCTAGTGCGTATTCTAAGTCAGTCGTCACCGTAAATAACATCCTGAAAACAGAACGATTCTACACGGTCGGCTATGCGCCGAAGGGCAAAAACAACACCCACCGCCCGCCATTAACCTTAAAGGTCAGTGGCTGAAAGAGGCAGTTTTTGAGACCGGCTTCTCCTTTACCGTTAAGATTTTAAACGGCTGTTGGGTATTAATACCGGACCATGAGGATATCCGGGCAATAAAGCAGCAAAATCAGGCGCAACAAGCTCAGATTGCCGCATTTAAGTGGAAAATTAAGGCGCTGTTCGGGGGAGTGATCTAACGACAATTTACTTGCTTTGGTGTAATATTTGTAGCTAAAACGGGTAATTACACGAGCTTGTAATTTAAATCATAAGTTCGTCAATATCTTTACGATAATTCTACTTCTACTGAAAAATCGAAAGCAGTTAAACCGGCATCTTCTACTCTTTGTTTAAACTTATCCGTAACAAAAACCCGACTAATATCTTCGTCAATAGTAAATAGATACTCATCTGTAATGTTACTTTTAATGAGGACTGGCTTCTCAATCATTAATCCATTGGGATATTCCCGATAAACAGAATTCTTTCTGTCAAAACATTCTGAAAGCGGATTGGTTGGATAATAGCCAACGAATTTCTTCCGTTTGCTTTCAGTTTTAACTGGTAATATTTGCCCCCTTGAACTCAGAATATCAGATAAGGATACTAATGCACCCTCACTAAAAACCATAAATGGAGATAGAGCGCTGCTAAAGTCAAATTGATAATTTTTCTTACCAAAATCATTAGCCCTTAGTTCTAGAACTATATTGGTATATGTGTTGTTAAATTTTTGCCATTTTTGTCCCATTGCTCTTGCTATTATGCTTTCTTCTCTCGCAGGATAATCTTGGATAAAAGAGCAGTAATTCATTGCATCGGATTTTAAATAATATATTTTATTACTCATAATATTTTGTACCAACTCGCATCTCGACTTGAAGAAGAAAGAATGTTACGGATGTTTGATAATTCATCTAAAACACCTTGTTTTCCACCAGTTAGGTCTGCCTGAATTATTCGTTCATTAACCGCATCGATGTAGTTACTCGGATGTCTACCGTTATGTTTAATACCAGACAGCGACTCATCAATGTTATTTTTATTAGGCAAGAAAACCCCATTACTAGCATCATCAATATCAATGCCATGTTTTTTTAGAATATCCCTCGCTGGTTTCGCTCCTTTAGATGTATCCCCTACTATGTGGTGAGCGGCTGAGTTTGCAGGTCTAGGAGTACCAGCTGCAACCATATTTCTCGATAGTTTAATCGCACACTGTCC
>NZ_JAMPLW010000041.1:0-2165 GCF_028477805.1 Providencia sp. PROV268 | reverse complement strand
GGCGATATCGGGTTTTTGGTAATTTTTAATGATCTTGGCTTTGATAAAAAAGCGGTAATCATCATCCCCCAATACCGATGATCCTTTGAGTGAATCACCATAACGATAAAAGGCCCCAATATTGAAGCCTAGCGCGCCTTCAATCCCCCGAAAGCCAAAATAGTCTTTCGGCACCAATGATTTCATGACCCGATGAAGACCGACATGTTTGCCGATTAAATCGAGTCCATACCCCGTAGCAGTGTCGATATTTAATATGGTCGATAACGTAATGACCGATTCAAAGAGTTGCTTTGTTTCAGAAAGCAAAAGCCCGACGGTTTGTCGGGCTTTAGGTTTTCCTCGGTACTGCCAAATCAAAAAGTCTTCGCGTGGTTTACTCAATCAGCACCTCCACATCTTCTGGCCTGATTTGTGCGCATTGGCGAACCCCTATTGAAACAGCATCGTGCCCATTTACGGTAATTGATTTAATGTAAAAGCCTTGTACTGCATTTACTTGGCAAGTTAAACGCATCGCATAAACCGATTCACCAATATCAAATTCAGTGGCGGCTAACGCGGCTTTAATGGCATCGGTATCGATATCATGGAAGCCCCCCACTCGTTCAAGTAGTAATTTGACTTTAACATTCACCAAAGCGGCGCGATCAAAATAGACGGTTCGCGGTGCGCCAGCATACGTTTGTGTATTACTGATACGCCCAAATACCCCACACCCGCCCACTTTCTTACTTAAAATCATTCGCCCAATATCATTATCATGGCCACCAATAACAACGGCATTTAATGTGTGCGGTGGAATGCCTTTTTCATCCGTTTGATTGGTGTAGTTTTCGTAGACCTTAGCTTGTTTTACATCCGGTAAATCAAGCAGAGCGCCTTCTAATCCTTGATAATCATCATGATTATTGATGGCATGCGAACGCATAAAGCGTAATAACAAATTGCCATCTGTTTCCTCAAAAGCGCCCTCTTTTGCCGCTTTTGTGGTTGTGATGCTATCAACCCCAATGGTCACCGTGTCCATGGTTAAGGAGCGATTTGCTGGCAACGAAAAAGCGCCAAGCTCCTGACTTCGTAGATCCACTCTTGCGGAGCCGTTACTCCCTAACGTGACATCCGCCAATGTGACCCACTTGGTGCGATTATCATCAGACAATAAGCTCCCTTTATGTACGGTAACGCCCTGTTTACCTGTGATCACCACCTCATTGAGATAACTGTAATCGGCCCCTCGGCGAACAATGCCGGCATACATTGCGCGTTGTTCTAGCCATGATCCAATGGCCTTATAGGGGTCAAGCATCTGCGCTATCAGTGCAATTGCTTGATTAATATTATCTATCTCTTGAGAAAATAAACCGATCATTTGACCATCAGGACTATCGGCATCGAGATTAATATCATCCCCATAAATGCGTTTAAATCCTTCCGTTAAGCGTTGGTGAACGTCAGTCAGCTTATCAATCACTATGCCTGTTTCAGTAATTTGGAGCATCTGTCATTACCTCTTTTTTATGACCGTAAATATCAATATAAGTGACTGATATCGCCATCAACCTTGTATCAGGATTGAGTTGAATATCAAATTCGGTAATTTGCTCAACCCCTTGCGTATTTAATACACTCGCTTTTATTTCAGCCTCCATCGCTATCAAATTAGGGTTTTTGCGTAAATAATCGAACCATTTAATGCCATGTTCGCGATTAAGAAACCAATCCTGTTTCAATGACAATAGGCGAGTTAGCACCGATTGTGCGATAGCTTCCGAGCGAATGTTGTAATCTGCTCTCCCTCGCCCAAAACACCAATCATGGTTATCATCAAGCCGACGTACTTTCATTAGTTAGGACCTCCTGTATTGCCTCCTCCCGTTTGCACTCCGCTGTGCGTGTGGGTATCGCCAATATTTTTGCCATTATGTTTAAGTGTGCCGCCGGATGATTCACTATTACCATTCACTGAATGGTTACCTTTAATCAACGCATTACCTGTTAACTGATAATTACCTTGGTGTTCAATATCGCCTTTAATCATGATCTTTCCCGACTGCATACGAATAAACGTTGAGCCATCATCCGTTTGTAGCGATAGTGAATCACTCGAATAATTAGGAATTTTATTGGGTTGACTACTGCCTTGAGGTAAAAAGAAGGCATCG
>NZ_JAMPLW010000040.1:0-8624 GCF_028477805.1 Providencia sp. PROV268 | reverse complement strand
CCCCGATAAAATCCAACCGGAACATCGACTAACGGCGGCAACGCAATCACTTTTCCCTCTTTAGTGACATGGCTGATCATTAATTCAACCGTCGCACTATGCCCATTGCAAGACAGTAATTTACCGGGCAACGCAGTATGAATATCGTAGCGCTGGTTCTGAGCGTGTTGATTCATCACATCAAGAAGTGTTGGCTGTTTCATTGTTTCACCTTATCAAACGTACCATCAACACAAACGAGCCTGCTATACCAATCCCTCTCCATAAAATCGCCCGTATGACTTAGCTGCGTAATTTTATAGTCACCATTAAATTCAGATGTAATGGATTGAAGCCGAATGAGGGCACCAATTTTTAATGTAGGATGACATAAACAGGTTATCGTCAAGCCATCTTCACTTTTTTCGGGTTTACCAATTAGCCCCGTTTCTTGCGATAAAACAAAACTTTCGTTATCCGTTATCACCTTTTGTTTTGGCAATAACATGAGTTGCCCATCCTGAATAGACCAATCTGACTGGTTATTTTTCGCGATTTTATGCAGTAATTCCCTTGCATCACCAAACATCACTTTTGCACGCGGAAGTTGACGATCATTTGGCAACTCTATAACACCAATATCAATATCCATCGCCTGCGCATTTTCTGTTAAAATATCACGATCGCGATTACCCGAAGATAATGTTTTATTAACTAACGTACAGGTATAAGCCTTAAATCCATCGCCACAAATTAATTCACAAATAATATCTTCCGCACTTTCAGTTACCTTAACCTCAATAATATCCCCTGCATAAATTAGTTGCAGCTCTTCATAACCAACCGAAAGTGCTGCCCGATTAAATACCTTGCTGGTTAATAAGTTTCGATGTGACGCATTAAGGTTGTAAATACGGATAACAGCAGGGTTAGGCTCTGGTGTTAATGTTTTTTTGATATCAAACGTGACGCGTAATTGTGTTATTTCGAAAGATTCATCATCATTACCAATAACAAGCTTAAGTTGTCTGCCTAATTGTTTCATACCAAAATCCTTTATCAACAATATAGAGCAAAAGCCTTTCACCTAATTCACTTTGTGATATTGAATTAATACCAAAACGTGATTTATCACTTAACGTCAAAATAAAGGGGAGATTTTTCTCTATTAATGAAGGAGCATTAACAGCTAATCCTTGCATTTGTGTAATAACTTTATTCTCATTGGTGTCGAATAAATCAAACTGCCAATTTTTTGAAATTTTGTTGTAGTACAAAGTTAGCTTTAAGGCCTTACCAAATAAGGTAAATAATTGCTCTTGGATCGGCTCGTTAGATACGGGTATTTCATAAATCATGAACGTCCCCCTAATGTTTCACGGAAAGTATGGGCAGATTTGGCCTCGGGCTGAGTTCTTCCCATATTACTTTTTTGAGGTTGTTGTTTTAAATCAGGGTGTAATCCTTTTGCCGTCTGACTCTCGACAATAAACACTTCCTCTAAATTTAAACTAAATTCAACCGCCCCAGGCTTATCCTGTGTCGCGCCAATACTGGTTAACATCATATTCTTGTACAAACGAAGTCCTGTTTGTACATCAATCGGCTCCCCCATTTTTTGTATTGCCAATAATGATTCATAAGCGCGACTAGCACGATCTAATGTCTGCGAACTATCAGCAAAAGGTTTCAATACATCCGGATACCAAGGTGCAATCACCTTCTGCACTTTATTGGCTAACACCCGTCCTATCGTTATATATTGCCCCAGCATCGCTTCCGCTTGCCATATTGATGACGATATTTCTAACGGCAGAGGGTATTCCCCCATAGCCTCGGTATCGAACCCTAAAAAATCATTAAAATATTTCGCAGGTTCATAGCCCACTACCGTTCCCGTAATACTCAGTGATTTCGGCTCAAGAAATGCGTGATCAGCAATATCAGCCCCCGATTCAACGGGGTTTTTTGTGATCCTTAATGCAGAGGTATGAGTCTCGCGGATCGTACAATCAAGTTCAAACTGACCAATCGTTCTTGTAATAACAGACGCTCGACCAGTAAATATTCCGCTTGTAATATCCATAATCTATTGCCTAAATAAAAAAGGCCACATTAAGTGACCTTATCAGTTGAATTGAACCCAACTCATTCTTTAAAACGGCGGGTTAATCAGCATTCGCACTCTTTAAGGAATGGTATGCAATCTCATTAACATATTGATTGATCCCCTCTACCGCCAATACACCCGCTTGTCGGCTATCCATGGTATGAATATCTTGTTTCACATTAACATCCCCTTGGTTAACAACAATGCTCTTATGATTGCTAGTTGTGACATTAGATAAATTGGGATCAGCTAGATTTTGCTTAATTAAGCCGCCAGCAAGATTTGAGATTTGTACTAATTTTTTTTCACTTTGATATTTATCGTCAATAATACCCAGTGCTGTTAATATTGAAATAATACCCGATGTCAACTCATCAAGCTTTTGGTTTACCCAATTAAATGCCAACTCGAAAGGCTTTTTAATTAATTCAGTCACCCCATTAAACGTATTCGCAAGATCATGAATAAACTTGCCAATATCGGTATCACTGAGATCAAAAAGATTTCTAATAAATTCCCATCCCGCTTTAAATGGTGCGGTTAAGAATTCCTGAATTGCGGCAAATGCTAAATTAAGTTTTTCCGTCCATGACGTTGAATCGTCGGTGAATATTTCATATAACGATTGTATCAAATCAAACGCTGACTGAAATGGCGCCAATAGGTAATCGATAATCGCAAAAAATACTGAACTCAAACCATCAATAAAGGTTTTTGCAACACTCAATACCCATTCAAAAGCCATTTTCGCTGCATTTTTAATGACATCCCAAGCCTGAATAACCCCTTGGATAAGCACTTGCCATAATGCTAAAAATGCCGTGGCAAAACCATGAAAGTAGTGTTCAAATCCTGCCCAAATCTCCTTCAATCCCTCGGTCATGCCCTCCCATGCTTCCCCCATCATCGCCGTATTACCACTGAATAAGCCAAAGAGTAGCTTTAAGGCATTACCTATATATTTAAAGAAGCCACGGAAAATCATCACAGCACTATCGATAGTGAGCGCCCATGCTTGAGCAATGCCATCGAAAATCAGTTTATTTTCAGCATAAAAAGTATTCCACCAAGCTAATACTGACTGTATCCATTCAATGGCTGGCGCCCAAAACTCACTAAATTGTGACTCACCACCGTCTAGATAAGCCATGAGATCCCCGAGCAGCACCATCAGTCCAGCCACCGCAGCCGCAACCCACATGACAGGATTCGCGGCAAAGGCTATTAAAGCGGCTTTTTTAAAGGCCGCTAACACCGCTATAACGCCAATGATTGCCGCTTTCCAACCTATGGTTTTTTCGACTAAGAGATTAATGGCACGACCCGCATTCCCTATCGCTTGTATGCCTTTACTCCCCCACACGACCAGCTGAGTTAATCCCTCTGATATCAGTGCCTTATTCGCATCTAGCCATTCATTAAAGCGATTAATCACCTCCGTTAAGTTAGGGAGTAGCCCTAGTACGAGTTTCGTTTTTATTGACTCTATTGATAAGCTAGTTTTCTTCGTGACTGATTGATATTCATCAGCTTGCTGTAATTCTTTCTCAGAAATGGTAAATAACACACTTTTTTCCTGAGAGAGCTCTCTCGCCCCTGCTACCGCGCCACCAATAAAGCTAAAGAATTTATTCGACATAAAATCAATAGCCGTCACGAGACCAGAAACCACTGCTTTCAAATTATCAATCGTTAAACCCGCATTACTTAATTTCTCACCTAATTGGCCAATAACTGTTGCCGTTGAAGTCGCCGCCGCGCCGAGGGCAGTGACGACACCTTTTAATTTAACCACTTGCTCTTCATTAAGACCGATAATGGTTAGAAGTTGTTCGATTCCCATCTTCTGCCCTCCGCTGAGACAACAAACGCTCGACATAGGCCTCATGAAAATCAAGCACATCGCCGAGCGTTGCTGTCGTTCTAAGATCATGACCGGTATATTTGCCTTCCATAATGGGCAGCATTTTTAACCAATCTACATCTGTTATGCCGTCAGATTGACCAAACTGGGCATATTTACCTTGGATGCGACTCCATCGGGCAAAAAATCAGCAAAATGAAAGACTAGGCCATTAACAATAAGTGGATAATAATGGGAACGATAAGTATTAAAATGGGTATTAAACACATCCACTTTATCAAGCTGAATAACATTGCCATCGGCATCTTTTGCTATCACCCATTTTAAGATGAATTTTTCGACACCTTGCATTTCTGTGGAGCCAATATTGGCAAGTACGCCCCCCACATCGATATCAACCTGTTCACCATTCATTGCAATGCAACCTTTTAGCATCCCCAATAGCTTCATGGCATGGGTTTTCGCTTCGATAAAGTTGCTATGACGATGCTCATAAGTGATGTTATCTTTTTCCATCAGTTAAAGGCTCCTTTACCCAATTTAGTGATCACACGTTCAAATTGGATCACCCATGACTGCGCATTATGGCCAGCCCCACGTGTTTGCGTCGGCGGTGTTGTGAAAAAGCCAACATGCCCCACAATCTCATCACCGTTCCACGTATCCTTGATATACAATTCAAGCGGCGCGGGAGCAGATTGGCTGCTGAGCATTTGATTACGTAGATTCGATAAAAAATGATTATCTGCAGAATGTTGCAGTAACTTCAGTGTTAATATTCCCGACTGGTTACCACTAAAAACATAAACCCCACGCCCATTAGCGCCGAACGTCCAAGCACCATCATCGCCTACAGGAGCAATTGATAGCGCATCTGCAGATTCATCAAAGGCTGTGATTTCATAACCATTGATACTGACCATAAGACTTTTGTGATTATAAACAGACATAGTGACCTCTTAGCGGTTGAATTGAATTAATAAATCTGCTGAATGACCCGCACCCGCGAGCTTAATTGCACACATAATCGGCATCATTTTGCGTGCTTCTCGATCCGCTTGTGACTGAACATCAAAGCTATCCGAGTAAAAATAGAAACCTTCATCTAAGCGGTCACCAAAAGTCACCTCGCCAATATCACTGCCACGCCAGATCCCCCCTGCTAAGAAGCCATTGCGTTTAAATTCGTTGCCAATGACAATCAAGGAGCCAATTAGCATCGCTTGGCCTTTATCGGTTTGAGGAATTTTTGTAGGGCTTGCTTGTAAGGTCGTGAAGGCTTGTTTTTGGCACGCATCGATAAACGCATCCAGCCCCATCACTTCATCAATAAATGTACCGCCGAGCATCGTGCCTTCAGCTAGCATATTGATACCGTCATAATCGGTATAAAAATTGATCCCCAAACGACGGCATTTTTGTGCTGCATCTTGAGTTACGCGATCGTCAGAGCGTACCGACGTTTGTTGCTTAAATTTGACAGTTTTTGCGGTGTTCTGTCCTTGCCAAACCGTTGAAACGGCAATCGCCAACAACTCAGCACCGGCATGGTTATCTCCCGTTTTGTTGAATTGCACCATCAACCGACCACTGTTTTTATCAAACAGCTTTTTCAGTATGTTACTGTTGTTCCACTCAATCTGCTCATCACGCGTCGCGGTATAGGCCATAACTTTTAAGTCAGCCGCGGTCACCCATGCATGAGCATCATCAAGCTGTTCATCGGTGAGAGAGTCTGCGAAATAGACGCCATACCAGTTTTGATAGACATTTTGTAGTTTATGCAAGGCTTCGGAAGGTAGCTCAGCATTAACAGTTTGTGCGGCGGCTCCCACCGTTAGCGTAGCTTGGCCTTCTTCCAGTTTGAGTAAATTACCCACATAAGTACCGCTAGTGGATGGCTTCACATAACCGAAACGCGTTTTTGCATCTACCCCTGCCGTTTTCGATTGAATGATCATGCGCTTACCGATGGCATCCCACACCGCTTGTACGTTGGCATCACTAGGTAGCTTTTGATTAATAACTTTTGCAATGTCTGAAAAATCAATAGCTTTACTAAAGTCGAGGGCCGACAGTAAAATATCAGAGCCCGCAAGGTTCAAAGTCATTGCACCATCAGTAATCGCCTTTAATACATTCAGTCCAACAGAAATCGTTGAGCCTTTTAGCGCATTCGCGGTTGCGGCAATTGTCTGTTTCTCTTTCGCAAAACGCGCGATCATCGCACGCTTCAATTTAGGGCGCGCAGAAAACAGTGCTTGTGCTGCTTTATAGGTTGACGATTTTGTACCAAATAAATTAGCAACATCTTGTTCATTAGAAACAAATATATAACGCGAAGATGCATCAACAAACGCATTGCCCATTTCAGACGTAAAAATCGCAATCATACTTAGATCACGACGTTGCACGGCTGCCGCTTGGGGTAAAATTTGTGCATTAATGATCTCTTTAATAGATAAACTCATAATGGTTCCTTTAGCGTGGTTATAACGACCGATTCACCATAAGTCAGTGATGATTCGATACGATGAATATGTGATAGTGTTAAATTGAGCTGTGCTCTTTGTTGCTTTCCTTCAGGCTCCTCCTCGGGGAAATATTGAATTTCTGATCCGTGAACTAATCCCGCCCCCATGGCTTTAAGTTGTTGCAAAGCAAGGTATGTGTGCATTTGCGCGGCTAAATCTTCAATCAATAAGAACGCCTGCTTACCTTGTGCGGTAATCGAAACCGTGGTTTCCCGTGTCGTCGTCACCACTTCTCTACTGTTTTCTGCTTCGAATTTAACTTCCGTACCGATAGAATGAGATACCAATGGCGTGACAGTGATAAAGTCATCCCATTTCGATACATCGGTATAAACACTGCCATCAAGAACGCGTTCTTCCGGTAGTCGTGTGAGCAGCACGATAATTTGGCGCAATTTATCTAGGTTGAGCCGTGAAAGCGTTGTTGTTTCCATGTGAATTCCCAATAATTAGGCATAGACAATCTTCCGCGCTATCGGTGATAGTCGGTTGTTTTATCTGCTATTCAATTAGTTAAAGATGTAATAAACACTTACTTGAAAAAGAGGGCGTGGCGTTGTTGTTCAATCACTCTGATGGCTTGCTTATCTAAATTACATTGTTCGATAATAGTTAATAATGTCTCATTCAGTAGAAGCGAATCACCCCAAGTTAATTCGAGAGGAATAATCGGGGGTAAACAATCATCGAGTAAATAAGCTGGGATCGCCATTTGCGGCTGTGGAACGTATTCTTTCTGAATGTTTGTGCAACTGGACAGTAGCATCACTAGGCACACGATGAGTGGCACAAATAGTGTCAGAAAGCCTCTTTTTAATAACTTCTTTGGTTTGTTCAGAACTAAGATCCACCTCATTTCGTTGGTTAAGATGATTTTTGGTAATTTTATTGAGTTGTGCTGAAAATTTTAAATACCCATTAAATAAAGCCTGTTGCGCTGCCATTTGATGATTCAGTGACATATATTGGCGATTTAACTTGTCATAATCACGCATTACCCACCACAACCAAAAAGCCAGGATCAGGCTGGTCGCCGTAAATACCTTGGTTAGCGATGTCATAGAGGGTAAGCGCGGTATGACAATTGAAAATGTGGTCCGTCTTTAAAATTAACCCAGTCACCTCCCCATTCAATTTCCACGTTTAATTCCGCCGCGGCCTTTTTCATTGCTCGAGCAACCAGCTCGAACTTAGACCAATCATTCCATGGAATTTGACGGTGAATTAATGGAGCGCAGTCGACGGCATGCCCTGTTAGGTGCCGACTATTCATCGTTTGACTTTGTCCATTAGCCACTAATTGCCGTTGGCGAGCTTCATTGCGTTTTCCTTCAATAACCATGAAATCAACACGGCTCAATTTGATCGCTCGGCGCACCACTTTGACTAAATCAGGATGCACACCCCGTAAGTTTTGTTCACTACGCTGGCTAAGAAAAAATTGATTCATCATTAAACTCCAAATCGATTTTTAATAAATTGGATGATCATCTCAAAGATGCCATAGAGTTTTTTTGTTCCTAAAAAACCGATCACAACACCACAAAATTCGGCTAATAAGCTCCAAGACTCGGTATTGCCATTTTGTGCTAACCACCATTCAATAAACCGGATTGTGCCCACACTCAGCAAACCACACATCAACGCTTCCAATAAAGATTGTTTCCAAAGCATCCCTTCGCGTCGTTCACGAATATAGGCAATCGTTGTTGCAATAGAAAATCCGCCAATAAGCGGAAGATAATATTGTAGCCAACGCAAAATTGGCTCCCACCATTCATATTTGTCAGGCATAAATCTATTCACTTTATATAAGTGTTCTAATAAAAGCTTCTTTTACCATGATAACTTTATTGAACCATACTGAATAATTGATAAGCATTATTTTAAATAAAAGGCATATAACAAAGAGATAAAGTTTTCATTCAGTAAAATACTCTTTTCATAAACATAGTTTCATTAATCAGTAAAAAACATCAGTCCTATTCATTAAGGATTCATTCATAATTGACCTGATTGAAAACGCTCAGTATTAACAGATTAATTCCTTTTTTGCGCGCGCACAAATTTTATTACTAAGACTTTATAACTGTCCTATTTTCTAACCTTTTATGTTGGTGAACAGCTTATTTAAAAA
>NZ_JAMPLW010000039.1:0-14617 GCF_028477805.1 Providencia sp. PROV268 | reverse complement strand
CCTACTTCGCCCATCACAAACACTTTTTGCCCGTCATTACGTGGTACATATAGTACATCACCCGGTAGCATCAGATGGTTTTGGGTTAGGTCGCCATACTGAACTAATGCTTGCAGTGAGATTTTTATCTCTTTGCCATTTCGGGTGAGTACGACATTGTCCCAATCGGCTTTTTCAGTCAGGCCGCCTGCATTATTAAAGGCCTCTAAAACCGTTAGCGGTACGTTAGTAATCGGTAATGTACCGGGTTTAGCCACTTCACCTGACACATACATTTTCTGTGAGCGGAATGCCGCAATACTGACATCCACTTGTGGGGATTCAATATAGATAGCCAGTTTACTGCTAACTAAATTACGGATCTCCGACAGTGTTTTACCAACAACTTTCACGTTACCGATATAAGGGTAGTAAATAGTGCCATTGGAATGAACCCAGTTACCTGAGTCGGCAGCGCTACGGTAAGAACCCGCTGGAATAGTTAATTCAGGGTGATCCCAGACAGTGATGGTTAATACATCACCGACACCCACACGATATTCATAAGTGGAAAGTTGTTTATCAAGTGTCGGGTTTGGTTTGGCGATAACAGGTGCTACGTACATCTCATCTAACAGTTTTGGCGAGATCGGATAGATATCCACAAATTTATAGATATCACGATCGCCAGTGTCGACGACATTTTTGCCTGATGTAGACATATAGACACCAGGGGTAACGGTACAGCCGGTTAATACTGTAAGCATTAGTGCAGCAATAGAAAGGCGTTTCATAGACACTCGCGATTCCTTTAGCAAGATGATGATAAAAGAAAATATTTTAATTTATTTGAATTCATATTGAACAGTATTAGCAATACCTTTTTCAAGTGTCACTGGTGCCTTGAAAGATGTATCTGCTATATAATTTGATTTAAACTGCGTTCTAGCACAAAATTTTTTCACCCTGATGCTGCTTACCGGGAATTCTTTACCAGTAATTTTAGATAAAACATCAAAACAATATCCACCTATAATACCAATAGGATAAGGAATACGAATATTTGATTTTGGTTTATCTAATGCATTACAGATAACGGTTGTTAACTCATTCATTGTAAAATCAGGTTTATCAATATAGTTGAAAACGTGTTTACCTTCAGAGAAAGTTGTAGCGAAATAGATAAATGCTGCAACATTCTCCACATAAGCCATCGATTTTTGATTATTACCACCACCAATCATTAAAAAACGACCGGAAGCAATTTGACGGAATAGATTATAAACATTTCCACGATTATTCTCGCCAAATACCACCGTTGGACGAATAGTAACTAGTATATTGTCACTTGATTTAGCTTGCCAAGCATCATACACATGTTCGGCTTGTAATTTTGATTTTCCATAATCATTAAATGGATGATATTCACCATCTTCACCAGTCTCTTTTTCTACAAATCCATAAACAGCAACAGAAGAGGTAAATACGATATGTTTAATACCAAGTTGTTCAGCAACATCACAGACATTTTTCGCTCCATCCACGTTTACTTCGTAGTATAGGCTAATAGGATGAACGTTATCTTTATGTTGGGCGGAAAGGTTAATGATTACATCACTTCCTTTTAATGGCTCAATAAGTGTTTCAGGTTTAGTAACATCACCAAACTCCCATTTTTCAGGGTGAGCTTCACTTTTTTGAATATCAACAATTTTAAAGTCGACATTTTGAGATTTTAATTGATTAGACAGACGTGTACCGATAAAACCGGAACCACCGATAATTGTTAGCATAATAAACCTTTATTTTCTTAGCTTTTTATAAATCATTGAAAGTAATGATGTAGGTAATAATCTAGGGATGCTACGCAAAGTGAAATTTAAATAAGCACTAATTGGGGTATCAATCTTTTTATTAATTTTTAATTTGGCTAACTGAAATTCACTTTTTATATATTTAAGTCCTTTACGCCTTTCAAGCATTGAATTACCTCCTCTAACTTTGACTAATCTATCCTGTAGATTTTCTACCCTATGACCTGCAGCAATGACCCTAATCCATAAATTATAATCTTCCATGTATAAGTGGTGCTGATAACCACCAACGGCCTCAATGATATCCTTGCGAAAAGCAACTGTCATATGGTTAAAAGGATTTCTTTTTTTTGTATATTCAACAATTTCTTCATGCGTGCTAGGGACAATTCTATATCCCAGTGATTGTGATAACGTAGAGTCAAATTCTTCTGTACAAGAGCCAAGTAGAACTATATTCGGATTTAATTGTATGTATGATAATTGTTTTTCAAACCTATCAAGGGTGCAATAATCATCTGCATCCATTCTAAATACCCATTCGTGTGAGCAATGCTTTAGTCCCTCATTTAAGGCTTGGCCTAATCCAACATTTTTTTTTAGTGCAATAATTTTTATTATTTCAGTATGTTTTTTTTTCCATAATGAAATTATTTTATCTAATTCATTTGTTAATAATCCATCTTTTATAATTACTATTTCATCAGGAAATAAAGTTTGATTTAGTATACTAGCTAATGCCTTATCTAAATACAATGGATTTTCATTTTTATATATTGAAATTAATACTGTAAATTTAATCATAATGCACTCAGTAATTAGTTCTTCTATTTGATGTCAACAAATAGAAAACGTATATAATAGTTATTATTCCCATGAAATATGAATCAAACATGAAACTCATTAACTGGCAATATATAGCAACAATATATACATTCATTTTTTTTAAAATCAAGTTGAAATATAAAAACATTAAAAGTAAAAAAATAATACCATGATCAAATAATATTTGCATATAAGAATTGTGCATAACTCTACCGAATAACTCAATGCTTAATCCAGAACCAAAGCCATACAAAAAATGCATTGGTTCATGAATCAACATTTGTGCACCTAGAATTTGGGCGTTTAGTCTAAACATTAATGAATTAATTTTCATGCTGATATAATTATCTTGCCAATCTTCAATTGCAATTATACTATCATTATCACTTAAAGAAAGGATAAACAGAAGATAAATCAAAATAGTTAGGAACAAAACTAAAAATAATGAAGTCGATTTGTTTTTTATATAATCAAAAAAAATAAAGAAGATAAGTGCTAAAAACATTGAGGATGTTGCTTGAGTTAATATTATTAATATGAAAACAAAAACAGCAGCTGTTGAAGACATATGAATATTATTTATTTTTTTTATCATAAGGAAAGATAATAAAATAATTGCTGAATAATTTGGGTCTAGAGATAGATTTGGTAATCGATATGTATTGAATATTCCACTGTTTAACTGCTCAGCGTTGAACCAAAAAAACATTCCTATAATAGATAGTGTTATTATACTTATCCATAGCATTTTTGAATTGTATGTGGAATATGTTTTTTTTAGCATAACAAGAGGAAATGTAATGGAGGCTATTTTCCCTAATTTTCCTAGTATATGAATTAGACTCATGTTGAAGGAAAGTATTAAAATCATATAACTCAATACTATAACAGAAATAAAATAAATTAACCTTTTTGGTGATAAAGAAAATTGTTTGTTTACTAAACACAACAACATTGATAGTAGAATCAATGGTATTTGGATATTTGACGTAGCTATTGGTGTTATATTTAATAATAAAGATGATATTACTAAAGAAGAAGAAATGCTATTAAATGTTTTATAGAATAAAAATATAGCAATTATATAATAAACAACTGATAAAATAACTAGGTTCATGATTTAATTTTTATTATGTTAAGTATGAATTTACTCACTTCACTTGTTGATAAAGATTGATCTACTTTATAACATTGTTTGTTATGTAAATTTTCCACATGGGTCTCAAAATTATATTTTTTAGATAAATATCTGTTTGAGCATAAAATTGGCTTATTAAAGGCTTGAACTTGATAAGCCTTTGCAGGGGTTATTGTATTCATAAATTCGCTGTTTTTATAGGGGAGCAATAAGTATTTTGATTGATTAATTGTATTAGCAAGAATTTTCATATCGAAAATAGCATCGATAATTAATATATTGGCATTATTTCTAAGGTTATTATCGGGATTATTAGAGATAATGAGAATTTTATATTTTTTAGATAACTCTAGAATAATATCTATATCTATATCATGATGAAAACTGCCATAATAGCAGAAATCATATTTATACTTATCTATAGATGGAATATTAAAAAAATCATCTGGAACAGGCGGTGGCATTAATATAGCTAGATTTGAATTAGTAAAGTTCGGATAAACTTCATATTCTAGTGCTAGTTTATTCATGACATTTTCATTATCACATAAGACAGTAGTATATTTGTTTTTTATTAGTTTCTGCTCAAAGTCTCTTATTTTTCTAGTAAATCCTTGCTGAGTTGAATCATGAACACAATAATAATAATAATTATTATTGTGTTTGAAATTAAAAATATGTTCATGAGGGACAAAGCTAATGATAGATGATTTTTTGTTTTTATCTATTAACTTATTTATTTTATATTGGTTTAAAGCTTTAAATATTCTAAAAGGAGGAAGTAAATTACATTTAATAACTTTGCCATTACCATTGCCATTGCCTTTTGACTTATTTAATTCAAATAAAGATTTTATTATTCTTAAAATATTTTTTTTATTTGGTAATTTCATTGTTACTCTTTCAATAAAATAACAATCCTCATTATTCTCAGTTAAATAATCAAAAAGATATTGATTTATATGTTTGTTATCATTGTAATTAATCTCACTAAAAATATAAATTGTCATTGAGAGCTTACCTTCTTTTATTTTTTAATTGATCTTTTTATGAACCCTAGAAATCTTTTTATATTCCCAGTGATTAATAAATATTTATAATCAGAATACTTAACTTTTTCAGAGGCTAGCATTTTAAAAATAAGAAATAACGATATAATATGTTTCGTATTCATATGGTGGATGTTGTTTTTTAAAAACATAATAAATGCTTCTGTTTGTTTTTTTCCATTTGTTATTCTTTCTTCATGTTCAGTATGTGCTATATAACTACTACCCTTCATCTTATAGCAAACACCAAATCTTTTTATTATCTTTACCCATGTGTCATAATCTTGCCATGCAGGGTATTCTACATTAAATCCGTTTACTGCCCTTAAATTGTTAGTTAAAGTGAATATTTGAGAGCCAACTATGTTAAAATAAAGTAGCTTATCTAAATCTATTTCTCCAGAATAATTATTAATTATTTTATTATTTACCGTTATATTATCACAAATAAATGAGTAATTATTCGAGGTATAGAAAGTATATAATTTTTTAATTCTGTTAGATTTAAACTCGTCATCATCATCGAGTCCAGTTATATATTTAGATTTAGCTGATATAATAGCTCTATTTCTAGATTCAGGAGCACCTAGATTGGTTGCATTTCTTATGTATTTGATATTATTGTAATTATTTGCAAGCTCTAAACAATATTCTTGTGTACCATCAGTAGAATAATCATCAACAATAATAATTTCATTAACTTGCATTGTTTGGTTTAATACGGATTGAACTGCTCTTTTGAGCATCTCAACACGATTATGGGTCGTAATATAAACGGTTATATCAGCAGATGGATTAGTCATATTATTTATCATTGAATTAATTGAATTTTAGTCGTTACCAAACAGATCGCGGGTATAAATTTTGTCAGCGACATCTTCCAATTCATCTACAAGGCGGTTAGCCAAAATAATATCGCAATCGGCTTTGAATGCTTCAAGATCACGATACACTTTGGAGCGGAAAAATTCGTCCTCTTTAAGCACCGGCTCATACACAATCACTTCAATGCCTTTGGCTTTGATGCGTTTCATCACACCTTGTACCGCCGAGGCTCGGAAGTTATCCGAACCCGCTTTCATCACTAAACGATATACCCCGACTTTACATGGCGCTTTGGCAATAATCGCATCCGAAATAAAGTCTTTACGGGTACGGTTAGATTCCACAATCGCGTTAATGAGGTTATTCGGTACATCGTCATAGTTAGCCAGTAACTGTTTGGTGTCTTTCGGCAAGCAATAACCGCCATAACCAAATGAAGGGTTGTTATAATGGCTGCCAATGCGTGGGTCTAAAGACACCCCTTCGATGATTTGACGTGCGTTCAAGCCACGGCTCTCTGCATAGGTATCTAATTCATTGAAATAGGCCACACGCATCGCTAAGTAAGTATTGGCGAATAATTTAATCGCTTCCGCTTCAGTGCCATCGGTAAACAGCACAGGAACATCTTTTTTGATAGCGCCTTCCAGCAGCAAATCCGCGAAGATTTCCGCTCGCTCAGAGCGTTCACCAACGACAATACGTGATGGGTACAAGTTATCCCACAGCGCGCGGCCTTCACGTAAAAATTCAGGGGAGAAAATCACATTGGTATAGCCAAACTCTTCACGCAGGCGCTCAGTAAAGCCAACAGGGATGGTGGATTTAACAATAATGGTGGCTGCTTGGTTAATTTTCTGCACATCATGAATGACTGATTCAACTGACTTGGTATTGAAGTAATTGCTTTTCGGGTCATAGTCAGTCGGTGTGGCTACAATCACATACTGTGCGCCCGTATAGGCTTCAACAATATCTTGGGTTGCACGGAAATTGAGTGTTTTTTCACGCAGAAACTGTTCAATTTCGGTATCGATAATCGGCGATTGCTTATTGTTCAGCATCGCCACTTTTTCAGGCACGATGTCGACGGCCACCACTTCGTGGTTTTGTGACAGTAACATGGCGTTAGACAGACCCACATAGCCTGTACCTACAATTGCTATTTTCATTAGAAACATGCTCTATGTATTTATATTAATAAATAATTGTGTCAACTTTGCAAATTAATACATTTTATGAAATCTTTTGTTCTTGATAAAAACATTCCACGTGAATTTTCGACCTTTTTCTCCCAGCGGGTGAGAACACGCCGAAAGCGGTTCATCCAGCTATGCGTTCTTTCCACAACCCAAAGATGAGTCTTAAAATCGCTGTTTTTGATCGCCTCAGATTCGTCTTTCCTCGACTGGATATGAGGCTCATAGCCCTTGTTTTTCAGATACAATTCCAGCCATTCAGCTTCGTAGCCTTTATCCATACACAGGCGTAGATTTTTGCCCGTCTTTCCTGTCTGGAGGGCATCGAGTGTATCTGCAACCAGTTTTATGTCGTGCGTATTCGCTCCCGCTACCACCACAGAGAGGGGCAATCCGTTCCCATCAGTCATCAGACTGCGCTTTACGCCCCGTTTCTCCCGGTCTGTTGGGTTCTTGCCTGTTTTTTTGAGCCTGCCAGCGGTGATTTGGTCATACAACCATCCATCGACAGCCACGACCAGTCAATAGCGTCCAACTGTTCGCAAGCAAGCAACCCGTTTTGCCAGAAGCGTTCAAATACTCCAGCATCCCGCCACTCCTGAAATCGGCGATGAGCAGAGCTTGACGAGCATATATCGGTGGCATTTAGCGCATTCCACTGGCAACCCGTCCTGAGTACGAAGAAAATGGCGTTCATTGCAGCGCGATTATCAACCCGCTTGCGGTGCGTACCCAGCGGGTGTTGAGTTCTATGCTCCGGGATGAGAGGAGCCATTTTCTCCCAGAGTCCATCACTGATTTGCCACTTGTTGCCCACTATGCTTCGCCCTCAGAAATTATCATTATGTATTATCTGGCAATTCCTTTTGGGATAGGTTCTAAGTTAGTTTGTCGACATTAATAATAGTGTCATTGGTATTATTAATAATATGACGAACAACCGCAGAACCAATAAAGCCTGCACCACCAGTAACTAATATTTTCATCTTGGAGTAATAAGTCGTATTTTGATTGTAAAAAACAGAGTGCCAAAAGTGGTTATTTCATGATTTTGGCACGCTACCGCCCCGGGCTTACAGCTACCTGTTCACTGATAATTCTTAATTTACTCAACTAATTTTGGCTATTATACCCAAATAAGCTCGGGTGAGATAGTTGTTAACTAAACTATCTATAAATCAGATATACTTACAGATAAATCTTACTGTGCTCCCCTCCCCCCACTTTAGTTCCGCACCCTTTTGATATTCCATTATTTTCAGCTAACAGCTGATATAGGTTGGCCTCTTAGATTTGCATTATTGATACTTTGATATGCTACCGCCCCCGAGGCTCATAAGGTAAAACGGTAAATTATTCCAAAGCAAATCCGTCCTCACAGGCCATAAAGACGACGAAAAACTCACTTTCACATCAAACAATACAAGCAACTTATCTTAAATAAACGGTTTGAATTATAGGCATAGCAAGGCAACCCAGCAATATTTTTTTCTATTTATTTTAAATAGATATAAATACTCACATATAGAGTTATACGTACCCTGTCAATAACAGATAAAAGGTGAGTATTAGGCAACTTAGGAGGATTTTCATGTCAGTGAATTCATTACCCTCGACAACAGCATGACTTAAGCTACTGAGGACGGTTGTATATATAGCAGTTGCATCAGTTTGCCTGATTGATTGCCATCCGCAAGGCAATTATAAAAGTGTGTAAAGTGAAGGCATAGCGTTATCAGATATGAGATTTGTCATGAGAAGGAATATCAACACACAGTGAGTAGCACGCGCTAATGATATTAATCCTTTTTATCCTCCATATTACTTTGCCGTGCTTATCGGCTGAACAATACATATTCATCCATGATAGCTGTTAATCACCAATTTTCGGCTTGCCTATCAATCACCCATTCTACGAGTTGTTCTTTGGATTTCAACTTAAGTGTATGGTTCCAATCGTCTAACTGTGCCCCTAACAGCAAATCATACCAACATAACCAGACCAATTTCGGGCGTATTTCCGGATCATTAAATTGCTGAAATAAACTGATTAACTTGTTAGCAAAGGCGTGCTGTTTAAGACGCACACATTCACTGAGCAGTATACCTTCCAGCATAGGGTGGTAGCGTAACAGCCGTTCCTCGATATGAAAATTCAGCCTTAACTCCTCTTCTTCGGTGAGCTTATCAGGGTAGGCTTTTGGTGGCAGTACCGTGGTCACATTTAGCGAAAACGTGATTGATTAACCTAACACCATGAGCATTAAAAGGTCATAATGGAAACGATTTTTCTGTTTTAGGCTGATGTTCCTCTGTTACATTCTGGGCAGGAATACACCAAATCCCCTCATGGCACTTCGGGCAACATTTTTGATTGTTTGTAAAATACTCACGACACTGCACACAAAACTAATCCGTGATCTTTAATATTGGTGAAACTGATCGAACCTGTGTGCTCAGTCGTGCCTTGTCTTCTAAGCTCTTGATCTTACTGATGCCCCGTGGACAGTGCTCTGCGCTCTGAGGATTAGAATGGGTAAACCATGACTCCGTTGGCGTCTTATGCAGTGTGACGGGCTCACCGCAGTGAGCACAGTAATAGTTTTCTCGTGAATAACTCGGTTCTTGGGTGGCTCCCGCGAAACGATTGTTCTGCGTTAAGGCTAGCGACATTTTGACTTCATGTAATTTAAGCATGGGTGTGCTCCTTCTGTAAAATTTAAACTAAACGTTCTGAGTACCCAACATTCATGATCCACACTCGGCAACCCACCTTGAAACTTAGAAGACCACTGAGCTGTGCCTACATGCGTATCGAGCTAGGTTCGTATGTTTAGGGCGTCGCTTTGCCTAGAGCGCATTCAATCGCACCAGGTGTGGTTGAAATTGAGTTGGTGGGTAATGGGTGGGTATGCTATGGAAAATGCACGGCGACTCGCGCTAGTGCCTTAGGATCCAAGGGCGGAGTTGCCCCCTCTCGATTCATCAATGCGTGCTTGTAACCACTGTTCTACTTCACTTTTCAGCCATCTTGAGCTGCGTCCCAGTTTAATCGGTTTGGGAAACTCACCGTCTTGAATGAGCTTATAAAACCACTTATCCGTTAAGCCTGTGAGCTTAGTGATGAATTTCATATCGATAAATTGGTCATTTAACAGCGATGGCGTTGTTACTGTTGATGTTTCAATTGGATTTGTCATGAGGAAAAACTCCTGTCTTTAAAATTAAAGTCAGAAGCGATACCGGTTTGATGAAAGGGATATCACTTCAAGTCATGACATCCCTTCTCCAGTTTTTAATTACCGACTACATCCAAATGACCGCTCACCCTCTACATAAAACTTGGTATGCAACTTAGCGAGATACCGAATTCGATTTACAATGATATTTTGGGATTGATTCGTCACAATGTAGGTATAAACGCCATCTTCAGTTTCTTCTTGCTCGACACGATATAAATGCGTGACATTTTTACCCGCAATGTTGACTAATGGGCGAGACGGTAAATACGCTATTTTGATGGCACTGCACCAAGCCTGTTGTAACATGACATAAAGGGTTCCACTCTCTTTTTTGAAATCCCCTAAGGAGTGATAGATATCTTTGTTAAGCAGCAACATCACGTGGTAGTGCTTTTGTTTATTCTTTTCACCAATCTCTTTCACCCAACAATAATGTAATTCACAGGAAAGATTACGTTTCCAAGCCTCTTTTTTCTTTTTAAGGTCATTTTTGATTTTAGCCTTAAGAGATTCAAAGAATCGGGTAATTGCTGTGGAGTCATCTGCAACATCTTCTGGTGTAATTGGAAAGCGTAAATCAAGGTGTATGGCAGTTAAGCGTTTATGTACCGCTAGTGCTTTATTGATGGTACGGTTAATTTGGTTTACATAGTGTTGGTTTAGCTTTTTTGACATGACGAATTCCTCTTATGTTGGTTGGATGTCATATCAATGGGAAGGCTTGTTGCTAATTACAGTTTCGTTATTAGGAGAATAAGCTAACCGATCTAAGTCTGCTGCTTAAGGCAGCAAGATCATCATACTGACTAAACTTTTAAGGGAAGATGAGGTTGGTAAGTCACTGTAGATTTATAAGGCATGTGTTAACTATTTAGGTTATCTATGCATTAATAGGTTTATGGAAGATGATGACAATCTAGGTCTATAGGTATCGTTTTAGATGTGTAGGTTGGTTTTTGTATTAGAATAGTCGTGTTGATATTTAAATGTATTGTTTATATGTAGCATGTATATTTATATAACTATACCAACACACCGATTAGGCTATTTTCGTTAAAAAGCTTTAGTAAGTACTCAAGCGTATGGACGTTAACCTGAAATTAAATTGAGTTTGAGCGCATTTTTTCAATAAAAACCACAACTCACTACTCTGATATTAGCCCCCTATTTTCACTTCTCAATGACCTCATTTTTATACTCTTCCCCCTTAAAAAACATGCAAATTTTAACTGCTACCCTCATTTTTTCGCGGGTCATCACGAATACCGTAAGCCCTGAAGCCTTCCAGCCAATATCATCAAAAACAAAGATGGAAAATTATAGATATATGATAATAATGATATTTAATAAATGTGCGCACTTTGAGATGCGCGATAATCTACGTAAAAATTAAGCCTATCGCTTATCCGTTGCTTTGGGTGCTGAACGTTTCTGCCAAGTAACGCATATTTTTTTACGGCATAATGCATCTATTGGAGTTCGTTTCAGTATGTCATACTGGCTCATTAGGTTGGTGAGGAAGGGACGATGCCAAGTAAATACCGAGTTCATATTAATTTTAAAAACAAGCGCATCTATGATCACATACTCAAAGGTGCGAAGCGCGCTAATACAAAACCAGGAAAATTTGCAGAACAGCTTATTGAGAAAGAAATTAATCGTTCTATCATGCACTATAAAAATGATGATATCGATTTGAAGGGAGCCTATTACGAAATCACATGTGTAAAGTCGAAAGAAGGATTGATGTCGAGACCAACTAAATTCTGGCCCGGCGGCGTAAATAAAGATTACACAGTAGAGGAGTTTAATGCTCGATTCATTAAATCTAAGAGAATCAACAGAACGGCTGTATCTGAATTAATTAAAGATGAAATTATCAATCTAAAAAATTATCCTGATAATCTCATCAAGCCACTTGCTGATATAACGCTTATACTCATAAAAGAAGTTAATGTGAATATCTTAGACATAAAAAAAAGTGATCATGATGAAAAAAAATATCAGCCAAAAATTAGAGTTGCCTTGAACTATGAGGCAGAAATCGTCCCTGTGTATTTAGGTAATAACATCTTAGAAATAAATATTCTAGACATTAAACACTATACATTTGCCCAGTTATTTCAAGAAAATCGAGCTTATCATTTAAAAAAATTATTCTGTGTTCAAATAACGCGAAAAGGGGGGTATTTTTTGAGGGCACTCAATTCCCCCATTTACCGTGATGACGTGTTATGTGAAATCAAAGAAAAATATCAACAGAAAGTTAAAGCCTACATTGATGATAAAAATATCAGTATAAAAAACCGTTCAGAGCAAGCTAAGCAACTGATGGTACTTTCTTAGTTATCACTTAATCACAACCCCTTTCAGTTAGATATTTTTTCAGCGCCATATTATCTCCTTGTAAAATCACAAGGAGATTTATATGCCAAATGAACATATTGTTTCATCATTAATCAAAGCCACTCTACCTAACTCACTGTCACACCTGCAATCCTACCTCTTACATGAAGTTAACCAAGTTGTTCACTACTCCCCTACCATTGGCCTCATGGGCAAAACAGGCGTAGGTAAATCGAGCTTATGCAATGCCCTGTTCCAATCTGACGTTTCTACGGTGAGTGATGTCGAAAGTCGTACTCAGTCGGCTAAACGACTACAAATGACATTAGGGAAGCGCACGTTAACCTTGATTGATTTTCCGGGAATAGGCGAGTCACTGTCGTGTGATAAAACGTATCAAGCGTTATATCAGCAAATGTTACCGGAGCTGGATTTGATTATCTGGGTGTTAAAAGCGGATGATAGGGCGTGGACGTCGGATGAGGTAACTTACCGCTTTTTAACACAGCATTGTGGGTATCAAGCTGCGCAATTTTTATTTGTTATTAATCAAGCTGATAAAATTGAGCCTTGCCGTGAATGGGATGTTCATGCTTGCCGCCCATCCCACCAACAAGCTAACCATTTACAGTTAAAAATCGATGCCGTACAAAAAGCATTTTCCCCTCATCATCCTGTCATTGCTATCTCAGCGAAAGAAGGCTACCAAATTGGCGTGTTAGTTGAGCACTTTATTCGCGCCTTACCCGCGCAAGCCAGCAGCAGTACCTTAACGCAATTAAAGCCAGTCTACCGGACAGAACATATCAATTCGCAGGCGAAACAAGATTTTGGGCAATGTGTGAATCAGGCGATGGATGACCTGATTTATCAACTGCCTCTCCCTATGGGGATAAAAGACACCTTTATCCAAATCAAAGACACGCTGGTTTCTGCTGTCGTCTCACTTTGGCGATGGCTATTTTAATCATTCTAACCGTTATTCACCGAAACTCATCTAACTCTCATTGATTCATACATTATCAATCAAATACATCATTTTTCATCTTACCAATAAGGAATGACAATGAACCTAAATCCTATATTCTCACCACTCAAAGCAAAATTTGTCCTATTTAGTGCAGCCCTATCATTCAGTACTCTACTGGTAGGATGTGGTGAAAATGCCTCCTTCATCACACAGTGCAAACTTCAAGGGGGAAGTCGTGCACTGTGTGAATGTGCATGGGACAAAATGTCTGAGAAATACTCAACTCAATATTTAGTGGCGGTCGGTAAAGGCAATGTTATCCCGCCTGACCGTTTTACGCAGGAAATGCTCAATGCTTTTATTCAATGCCATCGCTCGAAATAACGGCTCTTACGGTCTTACTTGGAGATTTTCACTCATGCGCTCCCTTTTTCTAAAGTATCTGGGCATCGCTTTTGGTATTGCATTTATCATCCTAATTTTTAATGTGTTTAGCGCTACGGATCATGTTCATGGATTCTGGCATGGCGTGAGTATCCTCTTTTGGCTCACGTTAAGCCCGACGATAGGGATGACGCTCGGTGCACTCATACGACAGTGGTTGATGCCCGATGCGATTTATACCCGTGAAGGCACACTCGGCCTCGCGAAAGCTAAACTGTTTTGGGCGGTAGGTCCACAAGGTATTGGTTGGTTATTAGGCGCCTTAGCTGTCGCTGATAAGCTCACATAAATTCCCTCATTATCATCACACCCATTTGTTTTTATCACTAACGCCAACAGGGGAAACCGTGTTGGCGTTTTTTTATCATCAACTTACTGGAGAATACCATGACTCAGTCCTTTTTATCATCCAATGACATGGAAACTATTCATCGCTCTACAGTTCCTCTTATGCAACGTTCAGATTTCTGGCAAACTCATTTTGGCAACGTTAAAGGCTTTTCAACCTTTGAAGTGGTGATTTTTACTACCATGGGCCAGTTTTGTGAGGACTACCACGGCGGGTATTGGGAATATTGCACTTTATCTAATGGCGGCGCTTTTATTTATCCCGATTTGAATCAAGAGGAGCTTACGCTATTCAATCAGCATAACGGCAATGAGGCGAGCGTTAGCTGTGAAGCGGCAGGCATTGCTGTGTGTTTGATGATGTACAGTTTATGGTCATTTCAAACGGAAAGTGACACCCTCGTCGATCGCTTTTATCAGTTGCGTGATTATGCGGCG
>NZ_JAMPLW010000038.1:0-4720 GCF_028477805.1 Providencia sp. PROV268 | reverse complement strand
GAGAAAGCTCTGCACCGCAAGGTGTAGGGCTTTTTTGCTTATTACTGTCTATCAATATCGACTGAATTGGAGTTCTATTATGTTTACTTTACAAGAGCAAGAATCAACGGTTATCAAAACCAACCTCGTCAATTCCCGTGGTCGTAGTACCTTCTGGCGTTTTTACTTTAGTACTGTGCCAGACTGGCAACGTATTGAAGGCGATATCTTTAACATGATGGCGAAGCTTTGTAATCGCTATCAAGGTGCTTTCTGGGAGTTCAGTATGCTGTCTAATGGCGGCGCATTTATCTGGCCTGATATGCTCGAAACCTCCCTGCAAATGTTTAACCCGCATAACGGAAATGAAGCTGAGTTAAGCCCTGAAGCAGCCGGTATTGCTGTCTGTTTACTGGTGTATAGCATCTGGTCATTTAAAACCGAAAGTCCTGTGCTGGTGGAATATTTTTACCTGTTGCGTGATTACGCTATACAGCATCCGGAGCAAGCTCAAATCTTTCGCCTTATAGACTGATTTATCAGTCACGGTTTTATCTTTCCCCACCAGCAATCTTCATTTAATCCATTTATCGAATGATTTATCAGTTTAATTATTGAGGAGACCCCCTATGTCTCGTTTAACTTCCCGTTTTGGCAATGCTTGCTCTATTCGTCGTGACCGCCCGTTAACCATTGAAGAATTATTCCGCACAGTACCTAGCGTATTTTCAGAAGAAAAACACGAATCCAGAAGTGAACGTTATACTTACATCCCTACGATTACCTTATTGGATAGTCTTCAAAAAGAAGGCTTCTATCCGTTCTTTGCTTGCCAAACGCGTGTGCGAGATGACAGCCGTCGTGATCATACTAAGCATCTGTTACGGCTGAGACGCCATGACCAAATTACGGGCAGCCTAGTGCCTGAAATCATCTTACTCAATAGCCATGATGGCTCATCGAGTTATCAGATGTTACCGGGGATGTTCCGATTCGTTTGTCAGAATGGCTTAATTTGCGGACAAACCTTTGGTGAGGTGCGTGTACCGCACAAGGGCGATGTGGTGGAAAAAGTGATTGAAGGGGCTTATGAAGTGTTAGGGCTATTTAAACGCATGGATGAGCAACGTGATGCCATGCAGTCCCTATTATTACCGCCACCAGCCCAACACATCTTTGCTCAATCTGCTCTCACATATCGTTATGGTGAAGCGCATCAACCTGTGACCGAAGCGCAAGTATTACAGCCACGCCGTGTAGAAGATAAGAAGGACGATCTTTGGACGGTGTACCAACGTTTGCAAGAAAATTTAATTAAAGGGGGATTATCAGGCAGAAATGCGAAAGGTAAACGCGCTCGCACGCGTTCAGTGAATGGGATTGATGGTGATGTGAAGCTTAACCGAGCCTTGTGGGTGATGGCTGAAAATATGCTTCAACTAGCCTCGTAATGATGGAGATATTAACGATGGAGAGTATCAATACTTATACGAATACCTTAACACTGCTTCCTAATGAACAACGTACTATCAAACGTGCGTTGACCATACTGGATAAGTATCTGCGTGAACCGGGTATTGCTTTTACATCAACGCAAAATGTGAGGGATTGGTTACGGCTAAAAATGTCAGCATTAGAGCGTGAAGCGTTTATTGTGCTCTACTTGAATCAACAAAATCAGTTGATAAGCAGTGAAACCCTGTTTGCTGGCTCGATTAGCAGCACACAGGTTTATCCTCGTGAAGTCGTCAAACGAGCACTTCATTTTAATGCTGCTGCCGTTATCTTTGCACACAACCATCCGTCAGGCGATATCACGCCAAGCCAAGCGGATAAATCTATCACGCAACAATTAATAAAAGCATTGCAGCTAATTGAAGTACGAGTACTTGACCATCTGATCATCGGTGGTCAGCAAATCTTCTCTTTCGCTGAGCATGGCTTAGTATGAGGTGAACCATGAATATCATCCGTAAATCTGCAGCAATGAAGATCCATCAGCAACATTTAGACTCTCGCCTTGCTCGTTATTGTGCAGGAAAGTATGAATGGGTTGGTAATAGCGAGCATTATATTGGTAAGGAGGTGCCAGATTGTCGTGGCGTGTTAGCTGTTTATGTTGAACGTCGCCAAGACAGAGATGGCCCTTATGCGTGTGTCATGTGTGTGACATTAAATTGAATAAGTACTGATCACTTTGAGTTTATCCTATATTGGATGGATAAATTAAGCCTACTTCCACTTTGATTAGTATTCAATGGCACATATCAAACCGTTGGATCTTAACTGAATTAGACATTGAGGAATTAAACAAAAATGACACAATAAGACATCATTAAACATGTCAAATTGGCAATACCATGATTCATACTAGAAACAATTAACATGAATATGATCCCCATTAAATGTATACTTAAAAAGGATTCGAATACGTTATAATTACACCTGTCATCTGTGCAAAAAACAATCTATTTGCTGCGCTCTATCGCCCCAACCGTGCTCAACAAAACCCACCAAACGGACCGAGGGTACAAAAGAGGGTATAAAAGAGGGTATAAATAAAATCAAATTCAATTAATATTTTTAAATACAACTAGTTATAATGAAAAATCGATTCCGAGTCCGGCACCACTTTCACTTCTACAGTGGTCTCCTCAGTTAGTTTAGTTCCTCATAATGATTAAGTTATCTTCTATTCCACCTAAACAAACTCAATACGATATTTGCTATTTAAGCATAGCTTGTTCGATATAATTTAAAGACCATTTTATAGCGTACCACTCCCGACAGATATGAGCCTAAAACAAAGAACATAAGGCTTCTGGTAAGCGTACTCCGAGCAAACCTAATAGTTGCCGTTACTGATTGCTTTACGAGCAAAAAGAAATAATTATCGATTGGTGTTTGCCCTGATATTTCTCTTGCTGACGCCCGCGTTATACGTGATGAAGCCAATATGGTATTAAAACGAATGGGGTATAATAGTAAAGCAATGGGGCATGGTTTCCGCCACACTATGAGTACGATCCTGCATGAAAAAGGGTTTAACAGCACTTGGATTGAAACTCAATTGGTGCATAAAGATAAAAATTCCATTCGTGGAACCTATAATCATGGTCAGTATTTGGAAGGAAGAAGGGAAATGATGCAGTGGTATGCGGATTATATTGATGAGTTAGAGCATAAATCAAACTGAATAATATCATTTAGCCACCTTTGCGAATATTCGTAAAGGTGGTCATTACCTAGACTTTATTTTTTCCTAAGTACTGATATCGCGCTATAATTTAACCTACTGCGACAAGTATACAGCCACCTGAACATCCACAAGCGACTTTATGGCCTTCTAATGCTACAGGTATACCGTTAATTTTCATTAAACTATCTCCTTCAACGATAGTGCCTGTTTTTTTACATAAAGGGCAATAAACAGAGTCTCCCACACAGGCGACTCCTTGGGTTTGTTTGGCTAGAGAAGAAGCTGTAAGTACACTACCTCCAGTATTCGTCGTATCATTTTTTAAAATGATTTTTCTGCCGTTTACAATACTTCGCATCATTGCACCATTTATCTGATATTTGAGTATTCAAATTTTTCTAACTTAGCTAGTTCAAGAGTAGTTTCATCAAGTAATTCATTAATATTGAAATCAAATTTCTCTGGCGCAAGATCTAGCACATCCTCAAGTTCACAACCTTTAGAAATGATTTCAG
Organism: Providencia sp. PROV268; assembly: GCF_028477805.1. NCBI lineage: Bacteria > Pseudomonadati > Pseudomonadota > Gammaproteobacteria > Enterobacterales > Morganellaceae > Providencia > Providencia sp. PROV268. Next base: position 1,027 of record NZ_JAMPLW010000038.1, on the reverse strand, counting down.
TAACATGTTTGGATACTTTATGCTCTGAAAAAAACTTAACGTAATAAGGTTTAAATATTAAATTATTAGCTTCATCTATAGATAGTGTTTTTGACTTTAGCCCAGTCAAAACACCCAAAATAAATACAAGTGTAAATTTATCTATGCTAGTACTTTCTATTTCATAAAAAAATTTTTGTTTCATATAAATTTCTAATCGATTATAAGGATTATTTTGATTTATATAAAAAATTAGCCGAGTGGGAAGCATTTTATTTTTATAAATCAACATATATTACTAGCATTTTAACATATACTTGGTAATTATTTTAGGAGGTTACCTCATCAGAAAGGTTTGCATCTTTTGCTATTACTATTCCAGAAAGACCTACACTAGAATTTATATAGTATAAAAAACAATCTAAAGGCAATGCTTTTTTTATTCCGAACTCATCTTTAATCCATATAGGGATCTCTTTATATTGTTCTATCTCATATATTATATTTTGTTTTTCGAATTCAGAAAAATCCCAATGAATTACTTCTTTAAACCGTAGTTTTTTCTTATTTGATAAAAAAAACTCAAGAGTTTCTTCTTTATCTATATAAAAAATTCCATATATATTTTCATCATGAATGTTTACCATGTTAATCATTGATAGTTTCTCCGGGTTGTAGTGGCCTTCCATTTGATCGGATTTTATTTGGTGAAAACTCTGATGGATATTCCCAATCATGAACATGAGGATCTCCTGCGCCATGATCATGACCATAATCGATATCTTTTACTGGCTTACCTTCTGAGTCATATTTCCTCACTTGTTGTAATTCATTTGTTTCTGGATTCCGTTTTTCTAATATACCATCACTGGGGCCTAGATCTCCATTCTTACCTTCTGGTAGTCTATTCTTAGTTCTTTTTCCCTTAACTTGCATATAAACATATATCGCTGGTAGCGATGGTATTGGTGTTATCAGGATATAATCACGTAAATCTTTCGCATCTGGTGTAGGCGTAATGTATATCTGTGGCTGTCCTTCATGGATT
>NZ_JAMPLW010000037.1:0-19871 GCF_028477805.1 Providencia sp. PROV268 | reverse complement strand
ATTGTAAACACTCCGTTCTAATGTAATTTAGCAAATACATCGCCTGCTGTTCGTTCTCAGCTATCATCACTAATCTTGTTCAACTGCTACATTAGGTCGTGCGGTATCTCCATGATTCTGTTTTGTCAATAACGAAGCCGACATGACCATCTCCGATATGTGAAAAAACACAATACAACCGCATTTAAGTTAAAATAAGTTTACGCCATCGCTAAGATATGAGCGAGAAGAACGAATGCCATAACGCACTATCATTACATTGGCGAAGCCTACTCATTAAGGAGCTGGTTTAGCTATCCCGACTAATCCACGAAGTTTGGGTCGATAGAAAATAAATCTAATTACAGGATAAATAGCATCCTCCATGAATGCATTCACCTGCCTAACGCAATGCTTTGCAACGTCTAAGTTTATCACTGTTTTTTCTGATAACGCATCTAAAACATTTTATGAGCTTTTGTATTATGTATAGCATTTAATAACAGCCTCACGAAAGGGATTACTGCTTAGTAAAAATTATTATTAATACGCATTTCAACAAACTCAAATTACCTTTTATCACCTATTCCGCTTATCATGGCGTCCCCTGTAGGAATCGAACCTCCAACTAGCCCTTAAGAAGGATTCGTTATGTCCATTTAACTAAAGGGATATAAATTACCTTACAACGTTCGGATATTTCTTACTTCTAACTCATTCTCCATTTTGTGTGGAGAGTGAAAGTAACCATCATTAATATCTGAAATTACATATCTTCTAATCTAAATAACGTATCCGTATTTTTTACTATTCATTAGCTAAGTAACATCAATACAAATCCTCTATCCCGATGGAATATATTTTTTGTCTTTGGTAGTTGTTGCACTCCCTATTAACTGTGCGGCCTATCATTTTTATTTCCTTAGATAAAGAGATTTTTACTGTTATCAATGTTGAACCAACAGAGTCGATAAATCAAAAATGCTATTGTCACTCGCTATAAACGAACCGCTATAGTATCGGTAACCCCAATAATCTAAAAAAGAAAGCTTTCCATTTCATGATAAAAATCATCAAATCCAGACATGTCTCATATAAAGTGAGAATCATACAGTATATTCACTCAAAATAGGATAATTCTTGAATTAACTCTTTTACTCTATTAAAGCTAATAAACAACCACAAGTTGTTCCTTTATGAAGATAAAAATTCTCATATGATGATTTATTTATATTGAGTTTTACTTAATAATAATTTAGATTAAGTCACAAAATTTGTGATTGGTAAAGCTGGGAATTTACATTTTTAACGAATAAACCGTTGTATCATATTTAGCTTGCTGTATTTTATACTTGAAAATTCACTAACCACTGTCATTTTCATCTAAATACACATCACTATGCGTTATATCTCATTAGTTTCAGCCTAATTGTCTACGTATAGCGTTTTAAAATGTAAGTTACTTTTTATATCCCCAGCACACTGTAAATAAAACATAAATAGAGTAACCTTATGGAAAACGCAACAAAAAACCTTTTGGATATCGATATTGAAAAGGAAGATATACGTAGTCAAGTTCATCATGTTAAATTTCATGGTGACAATACTGAGTATTTCTTTATATGGATAGTGAATGTTTTATTGACGATACTCACTCTAGGTATATATTCAGCTTGGGCCACCGTCAGAACCCGACGCTACTTCTTAGGTAATACTGAGGTTAATGGCTCACGTCTTGAGTATCATGCTTCACCTGTAAGGATTCTAGTATCTAGGCTTATTATATTTTTCTTTTTTGCATTATATTTAGCCGTTAACTATCTTTTCCAACCAATAGCATATGTTATTCTGTCCCTATTTTTCTTGATGCTACCTTACTTTATTATTCGCTCATGTCGTTTCCATGCCATTATGACAAGCTATAGAAATGTAAGATTTAATTTTCTCGGCAGTTATAAAAAAGGGTATTGGTACTTTTTTATCCTTCCATTATTACTTTTATTAGGTGCAATTGCTTTTTCATTCTTGGTAGGACAAGTCATAGGTTTAATCGCTATCTTTAGTTCAGCGAATACCAATGAACATATAAATCTGAGTAGATACTTTATCGGCACATACGCGACTTTGTTATTAATAGCGATTTCTTTATATGCCATTTTTGCAATAAGAACCAAACAATTGTATGAGTATTTCGCAAATAACTTTTACTTTGGCAAATCTGCATTTAAGCTAAAAATGAATTATCGGGCAGTGGCTAAAATTTATAGTATCGCTTTTTTAATACTGGTTCCTTTCATCATCTTAAGCGGGTTTAGCATCATCTCTATGATAAAAACCGTTATCATACACGAAAGCAACTTCAGTGAGTTAGAACCACCTGTTTTTTTGTTTTTATTCATATATTTATACTTATACGTAGGGTTTTTCTTCTCTTATAGTTACATTCATATCATGATGAGACGTGAGTTTTTCAATAAATTAGAATTCAGTAACGAGCTAAAATTTAGCTCATCCATCACCTATTTTTCTTACCTAATTCTACTGTTCTCTAATAGTCTTATTATTATATTTACGCTAGGGTTAGCTACACCTATTGCTCAAATTCGCCATGCACGATATTTCGCCATGAACACTAAAATTACAGGCGATATGTCTCTAGAGAATGAACTCGCTCATGATGAGACTCACTCCAATTCTTTTCATGATGAAACGCTTGATTCCTTCGACTTTGGATTATCGTTGTGAACATAGTGGGTGAATATACTTATAATAAAAAGGCACTGAAACACAGTGCCTTTATTGAGTTAGATAATGATAAGCATCAAATTACTCTTCACGTTAACGATGAAGTTAAAACATATCTATACCAAGATATTCATTTATCAAAACCACTAGGAACACTACCAGACTCTATCTATTTTTCTGATGGTGGATGTTTTACCTGTGATAAAGAGCAACATTTACGTAACAAACTCGTTCTGAAAAAAGGCAAACTCCATTTTGGTGTTATTCACTTTTTAGAACGTTATAAAATGGCTAGCCTGTATTTACTAGCCTGTATTATTCCTATGGTATATCTCTTTTTCCAATTCTTTCTACCATCAATGGCATCGATTATTGCTAAAGAGACTCCTGTTCGAATTCAAATGCACCTTGGCCAAGAAACACTCGTACTCTTAGATGAAAGTGTACTTGAACCAAGTAAATTGCCATTAAAAAAGCAGCAAAAACTTAAGGCGCTATTTGAAAGAATTACACCTCAAGAATTTAATAATTATGATTTAAAACCACGGCTTATTTTTAGAGACTACCCGAAACAAGCCAACGCATTAACATTAACTGACGGTACAATCATCATTACTGATGAGTTAGTTAACTTAATTGAAGATGAAAATGAACTTGTTTCCGTTTTATTACATGAAATGGGCCATCATTATCATCATCATATAATGAATTCTTTAGTGAGTTCATCATCGTTAAAATTTGTCAGCATGTGGATACTGCGCAAATCATCAGGGATTGAAGACATATTGTTAAATTCAGGTAATCAATTAATGACATTGAGCTACTCTCGGGATATGGAATTAGAAGCTGACCAATTTGCTATTGAGTATATGTTAAAACAAGAACGCCCTTTAGAGATGATGGAATCAATATTTATCAAGCTGGCTAACATATCACCTGAAATGAAGAGTAAGCTATTAAGTACCCATCCTCTATGGAAAGAGCGCTTAAATGCGATAGATGCATCTAAACCCTATAGTCAGGATAAAAAACACTAATCACCTCGCTAACATCCCTTTTTATCAATCACTGAATAGAGAATCCCCAATAATATGGAGATTCTCTATTTGCCTTATTGGTAAAAAAATCAACATATAACTGATTATTAATGGAATATTTATACGTTCGATATAGATAGCGTTTATGAAAACAATATGCCGCGTTTTATCACTCTGTTACCACACGAGCATCGCTCTGTTTTATGTGAAATTGAGTTTTCTTCACTATCAAAAAATCAAATTTACGTTATAGTCATGATCTTTAAGTGTTATTTAACCTTTTGATTATGATGTCAATACCCATCATATATCGTCGCTAGCACAAGATATTATTAGGCAAAATTAGATGAAATACGCATCCGTGCCATTTAATCAAAACGAAAATGGTTGGTTAAATGAAACTTCACGCACTCCCCGATATCCGACCTTAAATCAAAATACCGACGCAGATTGGGTAGTTATAGGTTCTGGCTACGCGGGTTTATCTTTTGCAAGAAGACTTGCACACAACAATCCGAACCTTAAAATTATTCTCCTTGATTGCGCAACGGCAGCCGAAAGTTCATCTGCTCGAAATTCAGGATTTATTATTGGGTTACCTCATAATATTGGCAGTTCAACGGCCGAACTAAAGAAAGCCCAATTTTATCGCACGTTGCTTGAAGAAGGCATTCATCAGCTCGCGACATTAACTGAACAGTTTGCGATTGAGTGTGACTGGGAAAGTGCCGGCAAATATCATTGCCAAGTTGATAAAAAGAATGAACGTGTTTTACAAGAGTATGTCGATAATCTCAATACAATGAGTGAACCTTATCAATTACTCGATAAGGAGATGCTCTATCACAAATTAGGTACGCATTTTTATCATAAAGGGATATACACACCAAATTCAATTCTCGTTAATCCAGCAAAATTGGTGGTAGGCTTAGCACGCTCATTACCTGAGAATGTGAAAGTGTATAATTACACTCCCGTTATGGCAATACAGCCTGGCGCCACCATACAGGTACTGACTCCTTATGGCAATATTCGTACAGCAAACATTATGTTAGCAACGAATGCACTCTCTAGAGAATTAACACCAATTAATCATAACCAAGCAGCAATGGCGACATTTGCCAGTATCACAGCCCCACTTTCTCTCGAACAACAACAACGCTTACCAGCGATGAAGAGCTGGGGCTTAACACCTGTGAATGCTATTGCTGGCGCAACGTTACGCTATACCAAAGATCAGCGTATATTGATCCGCCAGCATGTTACCCCTGCGATATGTGGGCGGATCAGTGCAGAACAAACTTATCGAGTGACACAACAGCATCAACAGCTATTCAATAAAATCTACCCGCAATTAGCCGACGTTCCGATAACAAATACTTGGTCCGGAACAATCAGCGTTACCAGAAATGGTGCTCCTATTTGGGGCAAACTCATGAAAGGCGTGTATAGCGCGGGCGGTTGTAATGGCGCTGGGATCTCAAAACAAACCATAGCAGGAACATTATTGGCAGATTATGCTTTAGGAGTTGATAACCCTTTAATTGATGCCATGCAGCAACTTGGGCAAGCGAACTATTTGCCACCATCACCGATATTAGATATTGCAATCCACGCCTCATTACTGAAAGAAAGATATATTGGGAGAACGGAAGTATAATGGCAATCGAGTGAACTCTCCCATTCTAGTTTGATCTACATTCCGCACTAACCAATGGAACCCTTTTATCGCGTCATTTATTGGACCATTGGTTTCCCATCAGTAAGAAATTTTACTGCAATTTGCTGCCTATTCATGCTAACACCATAGCCTACGTTATGTGATTGAACCTTTGCCCAATAAACCTGCTGTGAATGCTATTCAACGGTTATGATCGCCATCCATCGAATATTTTTTATTTAACCCAGACTGATTAGGATTATCATTAAATGACTTTTCACAACTTATTATTATTTAAAGGTTATTCTAACTTGCTTCATTGATCCTTCACCGCTAAATTACCCGTAATTTTACTAATATGAGTGAATGGTTTATGAGCCTCACAATCATTATCTTTTTACTTGTTTATATTGCGATGGGGTTTGGTAAGCTCCCCGGTTTTAAAGTGGATAGAACCGGTGCTGCTGTTATTGGTGCCTTAGCCATGATGGCTGTCGGTAGTATTACCCCTCCTCAAGCATGGAATGCGATCGATTATCGTACTATTGGTATGTTATTTGGGTTGATGGTGGTTTCCGCCTCTTTTGTCGTATCTGGATTTTACAGCTGGACGGCAAACCGCGTTGCCATGCTCAAAGTCAGTGCCCCTGTGTTACTCGCTGTACTCATTGCTGTAGGTGGTTTACTTTCTGCTTTATTGACCAATGATGTTGTTGTGGTGGCAATGACCCCATTATTAGTTTCTATTACATTGTCACGGGGATTAAACCCTGTGCCTTTTTTGTTAGGGTTTTGCTTTGCTGCAAATAATGGCGCTTCTGGCTCCTTGATCGGTAGCCCACAAAATATGATCGCAGCCCAAGGGCTAGATATTTCATTTGTTGGGTTACTCCAAGCTTCGGCTGTACCAGCCTTACTCTCATTACCACTGACTTGGGCTGTTTTAGTTTTTCTTTATCGGAACCGTTGGTATCTGGCGAAAACATCCGTGGATGGAGCCGCGGCCACCCCTACTCCATCTACTGATCCTGCAACAAAACTTGATGTATGGGAAACCAGTAAAGCGGGCATTATTACGTTAATTGTTATTATCGCTTTCGTCATCAGTGATATTCCAAGAGAGCTTATTGCATTAACTGCGGCTGGGTTTTTATTGCTAAATCGCTCAATTGCATCAAGTGATATGCTGAAATTAGTTGATGGTAATCTGTTATTACTGATTATGGGATTATTTGTCGTCAATGCTGCATTTGCATCAACGGGATTGCCTCAGCAAATGTTAAATGATTTACGGAATAACGGTGTTGAGCTAAATAACCCTATCGTACTTTTCTTGATCACTGGTGTGTTAAGTACCATTGTTGGTAATAACCCCGCAGTAATGTTACTGGTGCCTTTCTTATCATCCAGCGGTAATACCGACTCATTAGGTGCCGCCTTAGTACTTGGCTCGGGTTTTTCAAGTAATTTATTCGTCTTTGGTAGCCTTGCCGGTATCATTGTGGTCGAACAAGCTGCCGCTTATGGTGTGAAAATTTCGTTTTCGGAATTTGCCAAATCAGGTGGGATCGTCGCTTTATTATGTATGCTACTAGCAGCAGCATGGATAGTCTTGGTGCTTTAAGCAGAATGCCACTCGCGTAATAGCGAGTGGCATATAAATAATTATTTCGGATAGCTGGTTTTATTTAAAATAGTGGCATGCGCCCCAACGGGAAATAGGCTAACCGCACTAAAGGCCTGATCCTGATACCCCATGATCCCACCATCCGTCCTCATCATATCTAAATCAATCAGGATAATGCCGAGTGTTGGAATAATTTTCTCACGCCAAATAAATAAATATAGCTGCTCTGACACCTTAATATAGTGGCAGCGGTCAACATCAGCTAACCCCTTTTCGACCCCATCTAAACAATGCCACGCATAAAACTGTTCGTTAAGATAAACATGTTCATAGCGCTCTTTTGGATTATAGGTATACATATTGCGCATACCAATTAATTCAGATGTGTAGGCCGGTAAAGAGCGTTGAGCCTCTCCTAAAGTGCCAAAATAAATCTCCACCTCGACATCTGTCAAAGGGCGATTTTGCTCTACTTTACTAAAGGCAGAAATGCGAATATCTGCTTCGTCAGGGAGTTTACCTTGCACTAATACACAGTTACCGTCTTTTTCATTGATAATTAAGGTAACACTGGCTTGCCAATCATCTGGGGAGATAAAATTGACGAAATAAACCCCTGAACGAATTGAGGTAACACGGCAATCAATTGTCACACCTTGCCATTCAATTTGTTGATCTGCTGGAAAAGAAATATCTTCTTGTCGGTCTTTGTCAGCGAATCTCAATTGAAATGTTTTACCTGTTAATTGGTTATTGGTTTCTAAAATATAGCTATCTGGAGCAAAACCATCTGACAATGCGCCAACTTGGATAAAAGCCACTTCTTCAATCATAATAGCTCCTTAAGTAAAAGCGAGTGTAGGTAAATCAACGACGCTTGCACCACCATCAATAACCAGTGCAGCACCTGTAATCATTGATGCGTCAGTAGAGCATAAGAATCGGCATGCCAATGCGACCTCTTTTGCCGTTGCAGGGCGCTGTAACGGTACATCACGGCATACATATCGATAAGCGTCATCTAATGTAAATTGATGCTGCTCCATTAAAGGCTGCATCTCTTCATCTGCCATTGGTGTTCTAACCCAGCCGGGACAAACTGCATTCGCTCTGACACCTTGATGACCATAATCACGTGCAACGGAGCGCATCAATCCTATTAAGGCGTGTTTGGCTGTCACATACCCACACGCTTCCGGACCTGCGGCCAACGATGCCAGTGAGCCGACAAATAAGACATTACCGTGACTTTGCGTTAATAGGGGTATACAACCACGAACACTCGCAAAAGCACTATCAAGATTAGCTTTCATCGCTTGATGCCACTGTTGGTCATTCATATCTTCAACACGCCCCAACCCCATTCCGCCTGCATTGCACACCAGCACATCAATAGTGCTCGTATGTTGCTTAATTTGTGGCAAAATAATTTCGTTCCATGAAGTTTCAGTTGAGACATCAGCAACGATAGCAATGGCACCTGTTTCAAGTGCAACTGCATTTAGCGGCTCTGCACGCCGTCCAACAATAAAAACCTGATCCCCTTGCTGTGTGAATAGTTGCGCACACGCCGCACCAATCCCTGTGCCACCTCCTGTAATGATGACGGATCTTGAGTTCATTCACCCCCCTATCGCTGGAATTGTTAAAGCAACGTTAATTTATTTATTAATATAGAAATAAATAACCTTCGTTGACCATCGATCTAAGGAACGATATTCAGCAAAATACGGAGGTCGCGAATAAATTTATCGCTAAAAGGTATCAACCTGCCTCACAACAGGTTGATAAAGATAAGGGAAGCATTAAGGTAAGATAGCAAAAGAACGCACGGGAAAACCGCTCGCATTATTAGGTTTGGCAACAATATTAAAAATAACCGCCCCTCTCGTCGGTAATTTGTCCAGATTGGTCATCAATTCAATTTGATAGGTGTCCTGCTCTAGAACATAGTATTCACCTAATAATGCATTATGGCGACGAAAATCCTTAGCCGCATCGGTGTCAAAGGTTTCATGGCCTATTGCTTTGATCCCCCTTTCCTCAAATAAGAATTTCAATGCATCAATCCCCCAACCCGGTATCTGATTATTTCCCTCTGCATCTTTGTTATCCATCGCCTCCTGAGATGGCCAACGATGACTCCAGTCAGTCCGTAGTGCAACAAAAGTATCAGGCTCTATTTTTCCGTACTCTTGTTCAAAATTGAGTACATCTTGACGTGAAAATGCAAACGTAGGGTCTTGCTTCGCTCTTTTTGATTGGTCAATCACAATTAGGGGTAAAACTAACTCTTTTAGTTCTAATTCATGCAGATAGCGTTTCCCTTCAACGAAATGGCAGGGGGCGTCAATGTGTGTGCCATATTGGCCTGGAAAAGTAAATTGTTGGGCAAAAAAACCATCTGGATAATCAAATAATGTCTTTATGCTTGCCGATTCAAACATAAAAAAATGCGGTGAATCTTTATCAAAAGGATGCGTTAAATCAACCCATTTTTTTGACTTTAATAATTTAAGTGCTGTGATTAAGTCATTTTCCATAATATTCCCCTGATGATGTGTTAATTCAATTTTTAATTTTTAGCTTGTTCAATAACTAATTAACGAAAAAAACACAATTTGTCTAGATCAGTAAAGAGAGGAATTTTCATATTAAAAATAGAAGAGAAAATCGTATCACTCAAATAAAAAACCACCTAATATAAATATTAGGTGGTCAAATGTAACATAATAAAAAATAATAAATAGACTAGGGTTTTGGATAATTAGCCCATGCTTGAGGTTCAATAAAACCATCATAAATAGACTGAGAACGAATGTAATCAGCGTATTCTTTAGATTCAAAAGCCTCTTTTAAATCTTTTGCCCATTGGGAATTCACATTGTCTTGCATAACAGTCACAATCACCCGATGCTCTAATGGTGAATTTTCTACAACCAGCCCATCGGCAATACGCTGACCAGCGCTGGCAACATAGTTGCCGTTAACAACAACAAAATCAACATCATCTAATAAACGTAACCCCTGAGCTGCATCGGTTTCACGTATATCTAAACGATATTTAGCAGGTTCGATATCATTAACACTAAAGGTTAATGTGCTGATATTCGGTTTGATTTTTATCCAACCTAACTCTTCTAAAATACGTGCGCCGCGCTCTGCATTTACGGGGTCATTGGATAAAGCAACGATCATACCGTCTTTCACTTCGTCTAATGATTTATGTTTATTCGAACGTAAGCTTTGTGGTGCACTCGGAGAATCGGTTAATGCCACCATATTAATATTATTTTTCTTATTATAAGCTTCCATATATGCACGACTCTGGTTTACCGAGGCATCGATAGAACCTTCTTCAAAGGCGGGATTTATTTGTCTATTTTGCGAAAATTGGCGTAAATTGACTTTATAACCCTTCTTTTCCAAGATGGGTACAATCCCTTTCTCAACTTGGTCGATATAATTACCAACCCCAAAACCTATAGTGATCTCTTTTTTATTCGGATTATCCTTTTCACTATTATCATTACATGCAGCTAATGCAATAACAGCGGTAGCAATAAGCGATAAGTATTTTATTTTTTGTTTCAACATGATGTTACGACCCTGTGTAAATAATGTGGCCAGTATAATCATATTTTTACATCTTATTTAGATCATCTCGTTATAACTTAATACAAAAAGAATATATAACCTATTTTATATGCCTTTTAGGTATATGAATATAATAATTTGTTCGTTCGAATAACGATTCGCTTGATATGTAATGAAGGAGATAAAAAACGTTAAAAAAAAGTGAGTTATGAAATGCCGATTTTAAATTATGATTTAATTGATGCGCTAATCAATATAACACCAGAGTCTACCTTAGCAGACGCAAGGAAAGAACGTTCAAACGCGACAGAAAATACGCAAGCTGCTTTTGAAGCGATTTTTTCCGCACCGTCACCCCAATTAACCGGAGAAATTAAGTTTTTATTTGCGCGAATTATCGCTGAACAGACAGGTAGCCATGTGCTAGCCGATTTTTACAATCAATTATTAGGGCAGCGCTCACCTAACTTGAATACGCCAGCGCTTCAAGCCGCTGAACACTATTTACGCATATTGGTGAGCCAACCAAAACAAACTCATTACTCCCTCATTCATGCCCTTATTGAACAAGGGTGGCACGAAGCGGATATTATCCTACTTGCGCAATTAATAACTTTTGTCACCTATCAAGCCCGTTTAATTGAAGGGTTAAGATTATTGCAAGGTAACAGTACTATCACCAAATCTGCTGAGCCAGTTACTGCTGGACAATGGAATAGCAACTCACACACTCATCAAGGCCAACCGGCTCCGACCGCCTTCACTCAAGATCAACTTGGATGGGAATCATGGCTACAAGCGAGAGATCCACAGACGCTAGAAGCAGATGAAGCTCAGGTGATGAAAAAATTCGGCCAACTTAATTCTGAATATTTTTTGCTGCTCGCCCATCAAAGTCACATTCTAACACTACGTACGCTTATCGATCGTGGCGTCTTTTATACCCTCGGCGGCTTACCTCGTTGGGAACGTGAATTTGCTGCTGCGGCGGTTAGCAAGGTGAACGGCTGCATCTATTGTGCTTCGGTACATGCTCGTAAAGCCAGCCAATATGCCAAAGAGCATAAAGCGGATGTTGAGAAGCTTATCGCAACGCCAGTAGGCGCGATTTTAGCTGAGGGTTTTGATGACCGTTTAACGGCGATTACGGATTTCACGACAGCGCTATCAACGACACCAATACGAGCCACGCATCAACAGGTTGAGACACTACGTCAACTAGGGCTAAGTGAGCTAGAGCTACTTGATTTGATCCAATCAACCGCCTTTTTCTCTTGGGCTAATCGACTGATGCTCTCACTCGGTGAACCATTTGAACTTAAACAGGACAAGGAGTGATCTCGTGACACAGCTAAAAGGGTTAAATGCTTTGGAAGAGCAAATCACTCAAGACCTACAAAACATTAATCTGCCATTAAACCGCTGGTCATTATCGCCAAACCAGTCTGATGACCATCAATTAGATGTTGCAATTATCGGTGCGGGCATGTCAGGGGTCACGGCAGCCTTTGCCCTTAAATTACAAGGGATTGATGCGATAGTTTTTGATCAAGCCCCAGAAGGTCAAGAAGGCCCATGGCAAACGCCGGCCTTGATGGAAACATTGCGTTCACCAAAACAGGTGGTTGGCCCTGCACTCGCGTCACCCTCTTTAACTTTTCAAGCTTGGTTTAAAGCTCAGTTTGGTGACGATGAGTGGGAAGCACTCGATAAAATTCCTCGTTTACAATGGGGGGAATATCTACAATGGTTTAAAACCATGACGTCGCCAGTGGTTTTCAATCAATATCAATTAACTGATATTCAAGTCAACCCACAAGGTTGCCTACTCACATTTGCAACACCTAACGGTAAACAGCAATATCAAGCACAGCATGTGATCCTTGCGACAGGTATGGAATCCTTTAGCGAACCTAATATTCCAAGCTTTATGGCGGAGATCCCTTCTGCTTACTGGGAGCACTCTTACGCCGGTAGTGATTACAGCCGGTTTAAAGGGTTAGATATTGCGGTCGTAGGATACAGTGCCGGTGCTATGGATAGCTCGGCAACAGCACTTGAACAGGGTGCGCGCTCTGTTGAATTATTGATCCGAGCGAAAGATATGCCAAGGGTGAATCGCGGAAAAGTCGCAGGCAACCCCGGCTTTACTCAAGCTTATCACCAGCTTACCGATGCACAAAAATGGCATTACAGTGATTATGTTGCTAAAGCAAAAACGCCGGCCCCGCATGGCAGCACGCTGAGAGTCTCTCGGCATGAAAATGCTTATTTTAACTTTAATACACAGGTCAAAAAGATAGACATCAATGGTAAGAAACTGCATATCGCCACAACCACAGGGGAATATGTGGTCGATTACCTGATCTTAGCGACCGGATATCGCATTAATTGGCAGCGCCACAGTGCATTTAATCACATCGCGCCTTTTATTCGTAAATGGGGTGATGTGTATACCCCTTCTAAAGCTGAACAAAATAGTGAGTTTGCCTCCTATCCCTATTTAGGCCATCACTTTGAATTTCTCCCTAAAACCGATTGTGAGTTACCTAAGCTCAGTAATATTTACTGCTTTAACTTAGCTGCATCCTTAAGTATGGGGCCACTTATTGGTTTGATCCCTAATACCAATACAGGCGCGCAGAAACTGGCTGAACATATCGCTGCTCAGTTGTACCTCGCTCATCATGAGCAACATTTAGAGCAGGTAAAAAATAGCACTGAAGCGGAGCTACTAGGTGATGAATGGCAACCTGCTCTCCCCTATAGCCAGCGAACACCACAAACGAGCAATGTGGAGTGATTGATGATTACATTTAAAAATATTCAGAAGGTCTATGAAAAAGAAGGCCATTCACTCACTGCCTTACAGGATGTGAATTTGCAGATTCATGAAGGTGATATTTTTGGGTTTATTGGCTATAGCGGTGCAGGAAAAAGCTCCTTGATCCGTCTCGTCAACCAACTTGAAAAACCCTCGTCAGGTGAAGTGATCATTAATGGGAAAAATATTGCTCACCATAGTGCAACTGAAATTCGAGCCCATAAAAAAAGCATCGGCATGATCTTCCAGCACTTCAATTTGTTAGAAACGAAGACCGTTGCACAGAATATCGCCATGCCGTTATTGCTATCAGGAGTCGACAAAAAAGAAATTCAGCGACGCGTGGATGATATTTTAGCCTATGTAGAGCTGAGTGATAAAAAACACCAATATCCTGGGCAACTATCAGGCGGACAAAAACAGCGTGTTGGTATTGCTCGAGCATTAATCAATAACCCGAAAATTTTATTGTGTGATGAAGCCACTTCTGCACTGGACCCACAAACGACACAATCTATTTTGTCATTATTAAAAAAAATTAATCGTGAACAAAATATCACCATTTTGTTGGTAACTCATGAAATGGAGGTGATTGAGCAGATATGTAATCGTGTCGCGGTAATGGAGGCGGGTCGAGTTGTCGAAGAAGGCACTGTTTTAGAGATTTTCTCAGAGCCACAACATCCGACGACAAAAAAGTTTGTCCGTACCGTACTTAACGAAGAAATCCCTGAACGTGTCTTGCACAATTTAGAGCATCAAAGCAATGTTTACCGCTTAGAGTTTTTAGGTGCTTCCGCACAGCAACCCGTTGTGAATGAACTGATCTTACAGGATAAAGTTAAAATCAATATTTTGTTTGCCAATATGAAAGAGATAAGTGGTGTCGTGTTAGGCAGTATGTTTGTCCAGATCGTCGGCCATGATGAAGATATCGACCAAGGGATCGCATTTTTACGTCAGCGCGGTGTTGCTGTCAATAAGGGGGTACTATGACACAATGGCTTGATACCGCATTAACGAGTAAACAATTTTTACTCGCGATGTCTGAAACCTTCACTATGGTTTCAATTGCACTGGTTATCGGTTCCCTATTGGGGGTTTTGCTGGGGATTGCACTCGTTGTGACGCGCCCTGATGGGATTTGGGAAAATAAATGGGTTTATCGCATTATTAACCCAATAATCAATACGGTCCGTTCATTGCCTTTTATTATTCTACTCGTTGCAATGATCCCTCTAACACGTTTTATGGTTGGCACCTCTATCGGCACTACGGCTGCCATTGTGCCCTTAGTTATCTATATTGCACCTTATACGGCTCGTTTAATTGAAAACTCATTATTAAGTGTGCATTCGGGGATCATTGAAGCCGCAGATTCAATGGGGGCGACCAATTGGCAAATTGTTTGGCACTTTATCTTACCTGAGGCTAAATCATCGCTAATCTTAAGCTTAACCGCAGCCAGTATCACTTTAGTGGGAGCGACAGCCATGGCTGGAGCGGTCGGTGGTGGCGGTGTCGGTGACCTAGCACTCAACTACGGTTACCAACGTTTCGACAACGTTGCTATGGCAATCACCGTCGTTACATTAGTCATTATTGTTCAAGGAATACAAATGATTGGTGATTATCTTGCTAAGAAAGCAAGATTCCACTAATTCTAGATGACCGATATATCAGATTATATCGGTCAATCTACTCTTTTCCGTCCAATGCATCATTTTATTGATAATCTCCGCATCTTTTTCGCCTGTTTTCCTCTAAATAATTATTTTTCTAATTTATAGCTTATTGATTAGCGTGAAAATTACACAAAACGCCAACCTTTACTAACTTTAAAGTTAAATCCCACAAAAAAATATAAATGAAACCGCTGATTCCACCAAACAATGCGTTCAAAAGCTTATAAAAATAGCATAAGCATGTCATAACAATTTAAAAAAATGCAGTTAATCGTCAATTTATTTGTTGTTATCTGTTGTATAATCATAATGATATGTCAATGGAAATGTTTTTAAGTCGTTTTAAACAAAAACATTATCAATGCCATGTTAATCTGAGTTTTTTCTTCTTATTGCTGATTACTTTATACGCAACACTACTGCATCATCAGCGTTTTATTAACCTCTAACCTAAATCTGATTATGCCAACAATAGAACAACTGATATTACTGACATCCATACTGATTTTACTGGGTATTTTTTCTAGCAAACTTTCTGCTCGGCTAGGCTTGCCTATGCTTGTTATGTTCCTGTTTATAGGAATGTTAGCGGGTGAAGATGGCATAGGCCAAATCGCGTTTAACAACGTGAATGTTTCCTATGCTGTAGGTTCACTCGCATTAGCCTTGATTTTGTTCGACGGTGGCCTACAAACATCAGTTAAATCGATTCGACTTGTTTGGAAGCCTGCATTTACCTTGGCCACCTTTGGGGTGTTAATTACCGCGGGCATCACCGGACTCGCCGCGGCTTATATTCTTGGCATCCCCTTGCTTGAAGGGCTGTTGCTTGGCGCCATTGTCGGCTCAACAGATGCGGCGGCGGTATTCTCCCTATTGCGTAACGCGGGTATCTACCTTAATGAACGTTTACAATCAACGTTAGAAATTGAAAGTGCTACCAACGACCCAATGGCAATTTTCTTAACCGTGGGCTTACTGCAACTCCTCATGAATCAAAGCGCTTCTGGTAGCGAATTATTATTACTGTTCGTTAGCCAAATGGGGATCGGTACACTTGTCGGCCTAAGTGTTGGTTGGATTTCAATCAAGATCATTAATAAAATTAAGTTACTGGCAACAGGGTTATACCCAGTATTAGTGGCGGCGTGTGGTCTATTATCATTCGGTCTAGCCAGTAACTTACAAGGTAGTGGCTTTTTATCTATCTTCGTTACAGGCGTTGTGATTGGTAATGCTCGCTTTGTTTTCCAACGTAATACCTTTTTATTCCATGATGGGCTGGCTTGGCTCAGCCAAATCATCATGTTCGTTATGTTAGGCTTGCTAGTTAACCCAAGCTCTTTATTAGAGGTCTGGTTTGAAGGGTTGGTGATCGCACTGGTACTCACCTTTATCGCTCGCCCCATCGCTGTCGTGCCTGTATTAAAATTCTTTAAATTCAGTCGTGAAGAAATCACTCTGGTTTCTTGGGTTGGTCTGCGTGGCTCTGTTCCTATTATCTTAGCGATCTTCCCTTTTATTTATGGTCTACCAGGTGCTAACTTAATTTTTGATGTGGTTTTCTTCGTGGTATTAATCTCAGCGACGTTACAAGGCTCTACCCTACCTTATGTCGCACGCAAACTTAATTTAATGCAGCCACCACCATTACTGCCCGCTGCAACTTTGGACATTACCGCTGTCGATCAAATTGATGCTGACCTAGTAGAGTATACGTTGGGTGAGGACTGTTCTGCTGTCGGCCGCCGTCTATCTCAGTTGGCACTACCTGACCAAACTGTCATCGCAATGATCACTCGTGGTAAAAGCGTGCTCCCCCCTCGTGGTTCAACAAGACTAATTGCCGATGACCATTTGTTTGTCGTCTTGAAACCAGAAAATCGTTTATTCCTCGAACGGCTGTTCTCTGAACAAGTCTCTCCTGATTTAACCCCGATAGAATTACCCACTTCTGGGCTCAGTCTAAAGGGCACAACAAGGTTAGATGAGATTTATGAGTCTTATGGCATTTTAATCGATAATGAGAATAACCAGACACTGGATCAATTTATTTATAGCATTTCAGCAAATGAGCCAGTACAAGACACCGTCATTAGCTTAGCGACATTACAGATAAGAATTAGTGAGATGATCGGCTCTCGAATTGTGACGGCAGTATTAGAGCCCCTTCCACAAGAAGATAATTAGTTCAACGGCAAACATCAGTTAATTCGATTTACAATGAAATTAACTGATGTTTATATCTGCCAGCCTCTTTTATTGTCTGGATGTGCGATTTTATCTGGGTGTATTGTTGATAGCTTTATCTTCTTTAGACTATTTGATGAGTTGTTATTTTTACTCATATAATTTTCTAGATTCTTAGCTACAAAAAATAAAAGCCCGTAAACGGGCTTTTATTTCGCAAAGTATAAATAAAGATAGCTACAATAAATTATCAGTATACTCAATAGAGAGAATTCTCAATTGTTATTAGCATATTAATGTTCTTAATTGAAACAATTAAGTTTTAATTGCTTAATTAAGTTCCACTTTGGAACATAATAACTGATGATTAAATGAGTGAATAAATAGAGTCATCAAACCCTTTAGATTCTTTGTCCTCATTAGCATGAGTATCATCTTGCAGGATTTCACTGAAGAATTCGCCCATATTTACATCTAATACTTTTAGTACTCTAACTAGACAATCAATATCTATACGATTTACCCCACGTTCATAACGAAATAGTTGTTGCTCACTGATATCAATCTCTTTAGCTAACTGAAAAACGGTATAGCCTTGAGATTTTCTTAACGATTTAATTTTTTGTCCAACTGCACAAGCGACAGGATATTTTGTATTCATAAACATTCTCGCTTCAACTTATATTATTAATGAAATAAAAAATCAGCAGGTGATTCTCTGTGTTTTTCTATTGTTATCTTTATTTATGATATAGCCATTTGGGTGTATTAACGACGATTCAGCATATATCTTGAGAGGGATGATATACTAGCCATATAATTAGTTTCAACTAATCCAAAAATGACATTGCAAATGTGTAACTAAATATTATCAGAATCACAAAAAGCCCACCACCTAAGTATTATTCTTTAATTTCAATAAGTTAATCTGTTTAACAATTAATAGTTGTTGTTCTATGCAGACATAGTCTAACAGGTAGCGGTAGAGTTATAATCTAAATTAACCTCATTTAACCGATAAAAAATCTAAAAATAAAAGAAATAAACAGAATAATTTAATACTGTAACACTATTAATGATTTTTCAAATCAATATTCATTTTATGAATACGCATAATAGGATAATTACAGCAATACTGTAAAACAAAGTAAAAAATGGAAATTTTTCCCATATTATCATTTTGATAACTTAAATATCAATAACTTATAACAATAGTCCTTTTGTTACAATCGGCAGAAAATACTTAATTTTTAAAGCAGCACAAAAAAAACAGACTACAGCTATCATAGCTAACATAACAAAACATTAACGTTAAGTATCTTTTTGCTTTGCTATACATGAAGCATATCACAAAAAACAAAAAATTAAATTCCCACAAATAAACAGGTTTTTATCTCGCCACAACACTCTAAAAGTGATATTTTTCTTATAGATTTTTTACATATATTAAACATGGGGAGTTTATGTCTACAAAATTTTTATCGGCAGATTTTTATCATGTTAAGCTCGACTGATACTCCTACAATTTTTTGTTTTTAGCATCTGATATAGACAAATGAAATCTAATCCTCAACAAAAAGAACATCTACAGCATTATAAGAGTAACAATGTAGATTTTATCTAACCATTATTCTTAGCCCAATAAGAAGAGTATTTCTAGCAATAATCATTCGAAATTTATTTCCTTTTTTGATCCTACCTTCCTTATAACTCATATACAGCGTAGATATAGCGACAAATAAACACCATGCAAAATCATCTTTTAATGACGATCATTTATTGATAAGTTTTTATTGATGATCATTTTTGAACCAAGCATTTTTATTAATACATATTTTAGGTGGTTTATTAATTACCTGATTAGTGACTAATAGCAACTTAATGAATATTTTTCGATATTGTAAATATTAAAACTAATTATCATTAATATTTTCATTAAATAAAATAACGGTAAGTGATAATAAAGCAAAGATAATGTGCTCGAATTAATAAGAGATTATTTTCATCAATTAGCACATTGGGTAATATTTAATATCTAAATTTAGGTTTAGACGTTGCTTTCAGCGAGTTTAATGACTGCATTCAATTTGCACTCAACGCGTTTACAAGTTTTTTTATTATTATGCCCAGCTAACAGTCAATTAAGACTAAAATGCTGAAATATGCGCATTTAGCTCACTCTACAGCGGGAAATTTAATGGAGCTATCCGAGAAATGAATTTCTGTTATTTTATCCAGCACGCTGCGTACTAGAGCAAAATTGAATAAAAATGAGAGGTTGAAGTGTTATTATCTATGTGAGTGGTTATTTATCAATTTTACAAGCTAGCAAATCAATAAGCTCAGTGTCTTGGCTAAATCTCTGTTTGTTAGCTTCGCAGACATGACAAAAACGCTATCGATAAGCAGGGTTCGATGATCGCAAAGCGGTTACAGTGGGTTTGATTAGAATTTTAATGCGGTTTTTCATTGATACTTAAATAAACATCATGAAAATAAGGTGGTTATTGTTGATTTAGGGGATTGA
>NZ_JAMPLW010000036.1:0-20857 GCF_028477805.1 Providencia sp. PROV268 | reverse complement strand
CCCTGTTGGGCTTGCCATCACCTTCAGTGTCGGCTCATCGTCGGTCAGTGGAGGCGCATTATAGGGAGTCAGAAAATTCTGGCAAGTGTTTTTTTGAAAAAAAATGACAACCGACTACTTTTTAAACTTTACGCCGGTTTTTACAGCAAAATCGCCTTTTTATGCCTATCAAAAGTAAAAAGGCGATCTGATGATCGCCTTTCTATTTACTAATTGAAATGTTGAGTTTTACTGTTTAGCCACTATCTCATCATTTTCAACATCCAGAACGACTGGTTTACCTGGAATTAATTTGCCTGACAATATTTCTTGTGCCAGTGGGTTTTCAATCTCTTGTTGGATTGCTCGTTTCAATGGACGAGCACCAAAGATTGGGTCAAACCCTGCTTCTCCAATTTTCTCCAGCGCAGCGGGTGTTGCACTCACTTCATAACCATGCTCTTCAAGGCGTTTATATAGACGACCAAGCTGAATGTTCGCGATATTAGTAATGTGCTCTTTACCTAATGGATGGAACACAACGACTTCATCGATACGGTTAATAAACTCAGGTCTGAAACTATGAGAAACCACTTCCATGACCATATCTTTCATTTCTGAATAGCCTATTGTACCAAAACGCTCTTGGATCAAATCAGAACCTAGGTTCGACGTCATGATAATCACCGTATTACGGAAATCGACAGTACGACCTTGCCCATCTGTTAAACGCCCATCGTCCAACACTTGCAATAAAATGTTAAAGACATCAGGATGCGCTTTTTCAACTTCATCCAATAAGATCACAGAATAAGGGCGACGACGGACAGCTTCTGTTAGATAGCCCCCTTCTTCATAACCAACATAGCCTGGAGGAGCCCCCACTAAGCGGGAAACGGCATGTTTCTCCATAAATTCTGACATGTCGATACGCACCATCGCATCATCACTATCAAACATAAAGTTTGCCAGTGCTTTACATAACTCAGTCTTACCGACCCCTGTTGGCCCTAGGAACATAAATGAGCCAATTGGGCGATTAGGATCTGATAGACCCGCGCGGCTACGGCGGATTGCATTTGAAACAGCAACAACCGCTTCATCTTGACCAATTACGCGTTGATGTAATTGCTGCTCCATACGCAGTAATTTTTCTCTTTCGCTTTCCAACATACGAGAAACAGGTATGCCAGTCCAACGAGCAAGAATTTCAGCGATCTCAACATCAGTGACTTTATTTCGCAGAAGCTTCATATTTTTGCCTTCTGCTTTTGTCGCTGCTTCTAGCTGTTTTTCCAACTCAGGAATACGGCCATATTGCAGCTCTGACATTTTAGCCAGATCACCACTACGACGTGCTTTTTCCATTTCGTAGCGTGCATTTTCCAACTCAGCTTTGATATGTTGAGTGCCTGTTAACGAGGCTTTTTCTGCTTTCCACTCTTCCTCTAATGAAGAATATTCACGCTCTTTTTCCGCCAATTCTTCTTCGAGCATATCAAGACGTTTTTTACTCGCATCATCAGACTCTTTTTTCAGAGCTTGTTGCTCTAATTTCAGTTGAATAATACGGCGCTCTAAACGGTCAAGGGATTCAGGTTTAGAATCCATTTGCATACGTAAACTTGCACCAGCCTCGTCAATTAAGTCGATAGCTTTATCTGGCAACATACGATCCGTAATGTAGCGATGCGATAGTGTCGCCGCCGCTACGATAGCAGGGTCAGTAATTTGCACATGGTGGTGCAGCTCATAACGCTCTTTCAGGCCACGTAAAATCGCGATCGTATCTTCGACGCTTGGCTCTGCCACATAAACTTTTTGGAACCGGCGCTCTAAAGCAGGGTCTTTTTCAATATATTGACGATATTCATCCAACGTTGTCGCACCAACGCAATGCAATTCACCACGCGCTAATGCGGGTTTCAACATGTTACCGGCATCCATTGCGCCGTCGGCTTTACCTGCACCCACCATCGTATGCAACTCATCGATAAACAGGATCACATTACCTTCCTGTTTTGCGAGGTCGTTTAGTACGCCTTTTAAACGTTCTTCAAATTCGCCTCGGAACTTCGCCCCTGCAATTAATGCTCCCATATCAAGGGATAAGACACGTTTATTTTTTAGCCCTTCTGGCACTTCCCCATTAACAATACGTTGCGCTAACCCTTCGACGATGGCGGTTTTACCGACACCTGGCTCACCAATCAATACAGGGTTATTTTTAGTACGACGCTGCAAAACCTGAATTGTACGGCGAATCTCTTCATCACGCCCAATGACTGGGTCCAATTTGCCTTGCTCAGCACGCTCAGTCAGGTCAACAGTAAATTTCTTTAACGCTTGGCGCTGGTCTTCAGCACCTTGGTCATTCACTTTTTCTCCACCACGCATCTCGTCTATTGCCTTATTTAAATTTGCTTTATTCACACCGGCCGCTTTGAGCATGTCTGCAAGTGATGTATTAGCTTCTAAAGCAGCGAGAAGAAACAGTTCGGAGGAGATAAATTCATCTCCATTTTTTTGAGCGAGTTGATCACATAAATTTAAATGGCGGATCAAATCACTTGATGGTTGCACATCACCGGCAACCCCTTGCACTTGCGGTAAGCGTGCGAGTGCATCTTCAATTTTTTGTTGCAATTGCCCTGCATTAACACCAATTGTTGTCAACAAAGGACGAACAGAGCCACCTTCTTGATTAAACAGTGCACTTAATAAATGAATAGGTTCTATAAATTGGTTTTCGCGCCCAAGGGCTAATGACTGGGCGTCAGCGAGCGCTTGCTGGAATTTATTAGTTAAACGATCCAGACGCATAACACCTCCACTAAAAATGGGATTAAAATTGCTTCTGGTGAATAAATGAGGTCTATTTTTATTTATTCAAGTTTATAATTAAATTATTTTAGCGATATCAGTTAATTCAGAATAAATCACTAAACACTAGTTATTTACCCATATCAATGAGGCCATGCGCCCCGTTTTACCCTCACGGCGATAGGAGTAAAATCTGTTTTTATCGCTCACGGTACAAAATGTACCGCCGTAAATTGATGAAACACCTGCTGCTTGCAGCTTTTTACGTGCTAATAAATAGATATCTGCTAAATATTTTTCGCCGTGAACCGTAAACCCTGATGCGAGTTCACTCGATTGTTTGACGAATGCTGCTTTCACCTCGGCACCGACCTCGAATTTTTCAGGCCCGATGGCAGGCCCTAACCAAGCCATTATGTCTTTTTTATCACAAGTAAATTGTGCTACCGTATTTTCAAGCACACCATCACACAACCCGCGCCAACCCGCATGAGCCGCCGCGACTTCACGACCATCTTTGCTACAAAAAAGAACAGGCAAACAATCAGCAGTCATGATAGCGCACACCTGCCCTACCTGTTGAGTATAGACAGCATCCGCCTGTTTGTTGTCAATGGCAGCACCAGTTAAGCACAATACTTTTGTGCCATGGACTTGTTCAAGCCACAACGGTTGTTGTGGCAAGCCAGCCAAGGTCTGTAAGAGATGACGATTTTCACTGACAGCCGAGGGATCATCACCTACATGCCCCCCTAAATTGAGGCTATCAAATGGCGACAAACTGACCCCACCAATACGTGTGGTGCTACAGCATGATACATTCTTAGGCTTAGGCCAGTCAGGAAAAATCAATGAGCTCATTACCAATCCATATCGTCTTTATGCAGTTGATAGTCTGCCTTTAAGGCTTCAATAAGTTCAACCATATCATCCGGTAGTGGTGCATGCCACTCCATTTGAATCCCTGAAATAGGATGATACAGTCGCAACATCGTTGCATGCAGTGCTTGGCGATCAAATTTACGCATGACTTCAAAAAATTCTTCACTTGCCCCTTTTAATGGACGAGGACGTCCGCCATACAGTGGATCACCAATCAAAGGATGGTTAATGTGGGCCATGTGCACACGAATTTGGTGTGTCCTTCCCGTTTCCAAACGTAAACGCAAGCGAGTATGAGCTCTAAAATGCTCCATCACGCGATAATGTGTTATCGCAGGTTTCCCCATTGGGTGAACAGCCATATGAGTACGTTTTGTCGGATGCCTTGAAATGGGTTCTTCGACCATACCACCCGCAGTCATTCGCCCTACAGCAACTGCTTCATATTCACGGGTGATTTCGCGTAATTGCAATGATTCTACAAGGCGTGTTTGAGCGGGTACGGTTTTCGCAACCACCATTAA
Organism: Providencia sp. PROV268; assembly: GCF_028477805.1. Classification (NCBI taxonomy): domain Bacteria; kingdom Pseudomonadati; phylum Pseudomonadota; class Gammaproteobacteria; order Enterobacterales; family Morganellaceae; genus Providencia; species Providencia sp. PROV268. The sequence continues at coordinate 16,649 of NZ_JAMPLW010000036.1, read as the reverse complement.
TCCCGTCGTGTCTTTATCTAGACGGTGGACAATACCAGCTCGTGGTACATCAACAATTTCAGGATAGCGGTGCAATAGTGCATTCAATATAGTGCCATCTGGGTTCCCTGCACCTGGGTGAACAACTAGCCCACGAGGCTTATTAATAACGAGGATATCCTCATCTTCATACACAACATCAAGAGGAATATCTTGCGGCTCCCAACGATTGTCCTCTTCAATCAGTGCATCGACTAAAATTTGTTCGCCACCTAAAACTTTTTCCTTTGGCTTATTGATAACTTTTCCATTAACCTGCACTCTATCGTCTAAAATCCACTCTTTTATACGTGAACGTGAATAATCAGGGAACAATTCCGCTAAAGCCTGATCTAAACGTTGACCGAGCTGTGATTCAGCAACAGTTGCATTAAGTTGTACTTGTTGAGCCATAAATTAATCTACTTTTTTAGTGTTTGTATTTTGACGGCGATGCCGTTTTATTTAAAATGTATGTTATTGTAACTCGAATTTTGCCGGGAGCCTTACGGATAGTCTCCCTCGAAACACTCAGAGGATAACCAACACGTGATGATACGTATCAAATATCTGGTGGCTGCTGCCACGTTGAGCCTGGTACTCACCGGATGCTCCAGCAATAATGAAGTCAGCCCTGATAGTACTCCGGCTGAAATGTACAGTATTGGCCAGCAAAAGTTGCAGGACGGCAACTATAAAGCGGCCATCAAGCAATTAGAAGCGTTAGATAACCGCTATCCATTTGGCCCTTACGCCCAACAGGTACAATTAGACCTGATTTATGCTTATTATAAATCAGCCGAGCTACCAATGGCGATAGCTGCGATTGACCGTTTTATGCGTTTAAACCCAACTCATCCAAATATCGACTATGTCCTTTATATGCGTGGGCTAACGGCAATGGCTCTTGATGACAGCTTGTTACAAGGTTTCTTCGGCGTAGACCGCTCTGATAGAGACCCACAACATGCACGCGTCGCATTCAAAGACTTCAGCCAATTAGTGCGTTACTATCCTAACAGCCTCTATGCTAATGACGCCAGTAAGCGTCTTGTTTATTTAAAAGATCGTTTAGCAAGGTTTGACCTCTCTGTTGTTGAATACTACAACAAACGTGGCGCTTATGTCGCGGTTGTCAATCGAGTACAACAAATGCTAAGGGACTACCCAGATACTGAAGCTACCCGTAATGCATTAAAATACATGGAAATAGCTTATAAGCAGATGGGGTTAGATGAAGAAGCGAATAAAGTTGCTAACCTTATTGCAGCCAATCCAAATTAACAGAAAAATCAACATTGAAAACGGCAGCTTAGGCTGCTGTTTTTGTTTATCACATTAAAGTGAAACTGAGCATATAAAATAATCAAAGACAAAATCGGAAGGCAACTTTAATTGACGATAAATAATCTTTTTTAGGCCACTATTTTATTGTTTACTCTTTATCTGAATTTTAGCCCAAATAAAGTACCGACTATTTACCGTATTGATAGTCAACTTTTTCAGTTTCGCTCAAGAAACTCAACTTGGCAATCTCTTTCCCTCTCTTTTTTATCCTGAATCACAGTTCGGTTCGCGAAGGATTATCCTGTTCATTAAGCGTGATCTATATCAATTTTTTTAGATAAATAGTCAGTATTCTGAATACATCAAAGACGGAAACAATGAGAGGTAACTATATGATAGTAAACATAACTAGCAAACAAATGGATATTACCCCTGCTATCCGAGATCACATTGAGAGCCGTCTGACTAAACTCGACAAATGGCAAGTCGCTTTGATTAATACTCACGTTGTATTATCAAAAGAACCACAAGGTTTTATGGTTGATGCCAACATCAAAACTGCTACAGGAAAACTCGTTGCAAGCGCCAAACATGAAGATATGTATGTCGCCATCAATGAATTAATTAATAAACTCGAAAGACAACTGAACAAAGTGCAACATAAAGGAGAATCAAGAAGAGCCAGTAATAGTGTAAAAGAAGCTAACCTTGTTACGTTATAATTTTATATTGTCTACAAACTTATCTTGAAACCTTATCAACGCGCCTATCTTGGGCGCGTTTTTAATTTCCCCAATATCTTTTTTGTTGACATCTGCCCGTGTATCGGGTCTATTTAAGAAATGGTCAATAATAGGTAAATAATGATGCACATGAATTTTGTTTTCTTTTCTTTCTTTAGCCACTCCTACTAAGGGGCTTTTGTCGTTCGAGAAAGAAAAGATGACAAGATTTGAAAGCCCCCTGCTAGGGGGCTTTTTTTATTTACTGATATTTTATGGGGAAGGTAGGATGGACAACAGTACTAATTTACTGAAGATACGTGAAAAAATCAGCCAATTAGACAGTGAACTTCTCGGCCTACTGGCTAAGAGACGCGGGTATGCCGTTGAAGTAGCTCAAACAAAATTAGAAGATAACCGTCCAATTCGAGACAAAGAGCGTGAACGCCAATTACTGGATGTTTTGATCAATAAAGCCAAGCCATTAGGGTTAGATGGTTTTTATGTCACACGACTGTTTCAAATGATCATTGAAGATTCCGTTCTTACTCAACAAGCCATCTTACAGCAACATTTAAACTTAACACCAAATGACTCCGCCCGTTTTGCCTTCCTAGGCCCTAAAGGCTCCTATTCACATATTGCTGCTCGCCAATACTCTGCCCGACATTTTGACCAATTAGTTGAATGTAGCTGCCATAAATTCCAAGATATCTTCTCACTCGTTGAAAGTGGTCAAGCCGACTATGGTATCCTACCTATTGAAAATACCAGCTCAGGCGCCATTAACGATGTTTATGACCTATTACAGAACACCACCCTTTCAATCGTAGGTGAAATTCGACTACCAATAAACCATTGCTTGCTCACAACCGCAGGGGCTGATCTTAGCAAAATAGAGACGGTTTACAGCCATCCACAACCATTCCAACAATGTAGCCAATATTTAGCCCAATTCCCGCATTGGAAAATTGAATATTGTGATAGCACATCAACCGCAATGCAGAATGTTGCTCAACAAAACTCGCCAAATGTTGCGGCACTAGGAAGTGAAGCAGGCGGCGCGCTATATGGCTTGCAAGTGCTAGAACATAATCTTGCCAACCAACAAATTAACATGACACGCTTTATCGTTGTTGCTCAGCAAGCGATTGAGGTCACTGAGCAAGTTCCTGCAAAAACCACATTACTCATTACAACTGGTCAACAGGCCGGTGCTCTTGTTGATGCTCTAATCATCTTAAAAAATAATAAGATCATCATGAGTAAACTGGAATCACGCCCTATTAATGGTAAGCCTTGGGAAGAGATGTTCTATGTTGATGTGCATGCCAATTTACGTTCTGAAAATATGCAGCAGGCACTAAAAGAGCTGATTGCAATAACCCGTTCTGTTAAGGTGTTAGGCTGCTATCCTTCTGAAAATATTGTCCCCGTTGAACCAGAAAAAATTACGCCTTAATCTATTTTATCTATGCTGATACGTTAATAGTAAGCCAGTCATTCACATGACTGGCTTCTGACACACACTATTTACTTATTACACTGACCTATTTTCGTGAGTCGCACTTACCTGAAAATAATTAACCAGCTGTTTTAAATGCAATGCTTGCTCATTCAATGACGCTGCCGCCGCGACTGACTCCTCGACTAAACTTGCATTTTGTTGTGTCGTCACATCAAGTTGTCCAACCGCACTGTTTATTTGTAATATTCCAGCGCTCTGCTCGTGGCTAGCTTGACCTATCTCCTGAAGCCGTTGATCCATCTCTTCAACATTTTTGATCATTCCATCAATTTGCTGCTCTACATGTTCAACTAATTCCATACCTTCTTTAGTTCGTGTTAACGAATTTTCAATTAACAGACGAATATCATTTGCCGAGTTAGCACTTTTTTGGGCAAGTAACCTAACTTCACCTGCAACTACTGCAAAACCACGACCATGTTCCCCTGCCCGTGCGGCTTCAACAGATGCATTCAATGCAAGAATATTCGTTTGGAATGCAATAGAATCAATTAGATTAATAATTTCTGTCATTTGGTTAGAAGATGAATGAATAGCACGTATTTTGTTGGTTACCTCATTCATCATGCGGCCATTATTGGCTACAACAACCGCAGTGTCTGCGGCCAATTGTGTCGCTTGGTGAGTATGCTCTGCCGTATTTTGTACTGTCGATGTGATTTGTTCCATAGAACTCGCAGTCTCTTCCACAGAGGTTGCTTGCTCTTCGGTTCTTGCCGCTAGATGTTGATTTCCTGCAACAATTTGCCCCGCAGCGGCTGAAATACTTTCAGAGCCATTTTGTACTTCTTGTACAATTTCTAATAAACGCTTTTTCATTTCGACTAGCGCTCGCAATAGCACCCCAGTTTCATCTTGATTTTTTATTTCAACATGTTGTGTTAAATCCCCTTCCGCAATCGCTTGAGCAAAGCCAACGGCGGCTCCCAGAGGCCGTGTAATCGACAGGGTAATAAACCATCCCATAATACAAGCTATAACAATGCTGATAATCGCGAGGGTTATTAATAAATATTTATTAAAATGGTAATCACCATCGACAATAACGCCCGAGGCTTGCATTCTGTGATTTTGCACTTCAATAAATTGTTGTACTTTCTCGCGGTATTCACGCTGTATTGCCGATGTTTTGTTCATCATTTCATCGATAGCAGCGCTTCTATTATTGTTATTGAGAAATTCACTCAACCTAGCTTGTGACTGAAGGAATCGTTCACGAACATCATAGATCTCCGCAAGAACAGCAATAGACTGTGGATCCTTGGCATTTTCATCAAGCTCTTTGAGTAGTCGAACAACATTCGAGCTGATTTTCTTTAGTTCATTTCTGCGTCTTTCACTATCTCTATCATCCAATAAAATGAGTTCCTGTATCCCTATATAAGAATAAAAATTATCCATTAGCTGATTAGCATTAACAGTCATTGGATAATCTTTATAGATAATGTCTTGAATACCATTATTTGCCTTGTTTAAGCTAATTAAGGACAGCGCCGAGCTTAAGAGCAGAAGAAAAATAAAGAACGCAAACGCAATAAAAAGTTTTACACCAATTTTTATATCTTTCAGAGACATAGATTCCTCACCGAACTGGTCGTCATTTTATGACAGTTAATATCGGTAGATTATCGACTAACTTTATTAGTTAAATTGTTTAATTTATAAATATTCATTTTATAAATAGATATTAACAGACAAAATCAGAATAAATCGCTGAGTGACTCTAAGAATGTAATATTTTACATCATTAAAAATGGCAATAACTAAAACAAATTATAGATAGTAAAGCAGAAAGCGTACGAGCTTGAAGAGGGAATATTTTGATTTTGGTAATAAAAAAATAGCTCCTAAAATTAAATTAGAAGCTATTTTATACATTACTTACGATTGTCGTTCGCTCTTTGCAACAAGGATTGGCTTTCTTTCATAAAGTGATGTGCATCCTCACCAAACCAATCACTAACTTCATTAAATTGTCGTATAAATTCAGCCTTATCTTTACGTTCGAGCGTCTCAATCGATTGCCCTAATAACTGATAGTAACGGCGAATTAATTCAATATTTTCATCTGACGACATGATGATATCAGCATACAACTGTGGGTCTTGAGCAAATAAGCGCCCAACCATTGCAAGTTCCAACCGGTATATTGGCGATGAAAGATCGAGCAATTGCTGCAAATCAACATGTTCTTTCGCTAAGTTTTGCCCATAGGTGAAAGTAGTAAAGTGGCGCAATGCTTGAATAAAACTCATATTACGATCATGCTCACTCGCAGTGATCTTTTTCAAGCGAGCTCCCCAAACTTGTAATTGCTCAAGGAACCATTGATATGACTCAGCCCCTCTACCATCACAAAAAGCAAACACTTGTTTCGCAACGCTACCAACATCAGGACCAAACATAGGGTGTAAGCCAAGCACTGGCCCCTCATGAACAGCCAGCATTGCTTCCAAAGGTTGATGTTTTATTGACGCAATATCGATTAATACGGTTTCTTGGTTCAATTTCGGTAATTGCTTGATCACGCGCACCGTCAAATGTATCGGAACACTAATAATAACGACGCTAGCCCCTTCAACAATTGATTCTGCTTGTGCCCAATCATGTTCACCTAAAATTTTAACTTGGTAACCTGATAACGTTAGTAAGCGATTAAATAACCGCCCCATTTTACCATCACCACCAACAATCACTATTGGACCCGCATCAGGCTTTAATGTTTTAAACCCTTTATCATTTTCACGGGCATAGGATTCCCGCATAATGCGCCGAAGAATATCTTCTATTAGGTCTGGGGGGATCCCCATGCGTTCGGCTTCCTGACGGCGGGCGGCCAACATACTCGCCTCCCGCTCAGGTACATAAATAGGTAAACCATGTTGGCTTTTGACTTCACCAACTTCAGCTACAAGTTGTAAGCGCTTAGCCAACAAATCTAATAACGATTTATCAACCTCATCAATTTGTTCTCTAAGATGAGATAATTCTACAGACATACCTATACCTTGTATCAGCTCGCAATTTCAAATTTTTCTGCGCGCCCTTCAAGCACAGGTAACAATGCTTGATGTAGCTTACGCAATACCGTTTCCGTTGTTTCCCAGTTAATGCAGGCATCCGTCACTGATACACCATATTTCATCTCACTACGCGGTTGCTCAGAACTTTGATTGCCTTCATGTAAATGGCTTTCCAACATAATACCGGTTATTGATTGATTCCCATTAGAAATTTGTTCAATAATTGAATCAACAACGAGTGGCTGACGACGGAAATCTTTATTAGAGTTACCGTGACTACAATCGACCATCAATGAAGGTTCTAGCCCTGCCTTTCTCATTTCAATTTCACAAGCCGCGATATCTTCAGGGCTGTAATTTGGCGTTTTACCACCGCGTAAAATAATGTGCCCATTTTCATTACCGTTGGTATGCAATAAGCTCACTTGCCCTGACTGATTAATCCCCATAAAACGGTGTGGCATAGAAGCGGCTTTCATCGCATTGATGGCTGTAGACAAGCTGCCATCCGTACCATTTTTGAACCCTACAGGCATCGATAGCCCTGATGCCATTTCACGGTGTGTTTGCGATTCTGTGGTTCTTGCACCAATTGCAGACCAGCTAAAAAGGTCACCTAAGTATTGTGGGTTATTAGGATCTAACGCTTCAGTGGCTAATGGCAGCCCCATATTGACAAGGTTGGTCAAAAGATCACGCGCAATATGTAGCCCTTTTTCCATATCAAACGAACCATCCATAAGAGGGTCGCTTATTAATCCTTTCCAACCCACTGTTGTACGAGGTTTTTCAAAATAGACACGCATCACAATATATAAACTATCACTCAGTTCAGCAGCAAGCTTCTGTAAACGTTGCCCGTATTCAATCGCCGCATCGACATCATGAATAGAACAAGGACCACATACCACGAGTAAGCGCGGGTCACGCTGATGGATAATATCAGCAATTGTTTGACGCGAAGCCGCGATGGCATGCAGATTGTTGTGACTCAGTGGAAACTTCTGCTTCAGTGCTTCAGGTGTAATCAGTACCTGTTCATCACGAATATTCACATTATTGAGTACATCTTTTTGCATGATCATTTTTATTACCTACTTAACTTATTGTTTATATATTGTGTTTGAGTGCTTGGTTATTAACATACCATGTGACGTAAAGAATACAATCCATTAATGTAAAATATTTCCATATGCGTAAATAAAAAATTACACAAACACAAAACATTGATAAATAATAGATTTTAATAAAACAAACTATTGAATATCGCTTATTTATTATACAAAACCACTCTTTTAGTAAAGTTATGTTTACAAAAACAGGTAAAGCACGTAATTTAACTTAAGAGGATAATATATTAACGATTAGGTCGATAAGAAGGGAAATAAGTGACAGAGAAAGATCTAACTTCAGAAAATGATTAACAGTGAACTTATCTAAATCAATAAGGTAACAAATAGAAAGGCCCGCATAAGCGGGCCTTATCGTAACTTTCGGATGTAGCGAAAGCGTATTACTTGGCGTTCAGACGCTCTTTGATACGAGCAGCCTTACCAGAACGCTCACGCAGGTAGTACAGTTTAGCTCTACGTACGGCACCACGACGTTTAACAGCGATGCTATCTACGACAGGAGAGTGAGTTTGGAATACACGCTCAACACCTTCGCCGTTAGAAATTTTACGAACAGTGAATGCAGAGTGCAGACCGCGATTACGAATAGCAATAACCACGCCCTCAAATGCCTGCAGACGTTTCTTAGAGCCTTCTACGACCCATACCTTAACTTCCACAGTATCACCCTGACGGAATGAAGGTACGTCCTGCTTCATCTGCTCTTGTTCAAGTTGTTTAATAATGTTGCTCATAATAATTCTCTTACCCTAGGTAAACTGATATATGTTAGACAATTAATTTAATTGTCTGGATTCACTTGTTGCTCAGAACGATATTCATTTTGGAATTCGTTCAGCAACATCCTTTGCTCGTCAGTCAGAGCTAGGCTTTCCAGAAGCTCAGGTCTTCTCAGCCAGGTACGGCCAAGTGATTGCTTCATGCGCCAGCTATCTATCTTTGCATGATTCCCTGACAATAAAACATCAGGAACGTGCATGCCGTCTAAAACTTCAGGGCGGGTATAGTGAGGACAATCCAACAAGCCATCTGCAAAAGAGTCTTCTTGAGCAGATGCCTCATGACCAAGTACCCCCGGAATGAACCGAGAAACTGAGTCTATCAACACCATCGCGGGGAGCTCCCCACCACTTAGAACGTAATCACCGATTGACCATTCTTCATCAACTTCGGTTTGTATGATCCGTTCATCAATGCCTTCATATCGACCACAAACAAGAATAAGCTTCTCATTCGTTGCCAATTCGCAAACCCCAGCTTGACTAAGTTTGCGCCCCTGAGGTGATAAATAGATGACTTTCGCACCCTCACCTGCCTCAGTTCTTGCTGTATTGATAGCATCCCTTAATGGCTGCACCATCATCAGCATGCCCGGACCACCGCCATAGGGGCGATCATCGACTGTTTTGTGTTTATCGTGAGTAAAATCTCGCGGGTTCCAACACTCCACAGACAGCAGGCCATTTTTCACTGCCCGACCAGTTACCCCGTACTCGGTTATTGCGCGGAACATTTCGGGAAACAGGCTAATTACACCAATCCACATTATTTAGTCCCACTCATAAAAACCGTTCAACCGGAGATTTAAAAACCAGGATCCCAATCAACTTCAATCAGTTTAGATTTGAGATCGACTTTCTTGATAACCTGCCCATCAAGAAACGGAACCAGCCGCTCCTTGATGCCAAACGCATCTTTTAGATTTGCCTTAATCACAATGACATCATTAGACCCGGTTTCCATCATATCGGTGATGGTACCTAGGTTATACCCTTGCAACGTCACCACTTGGCAGCCCATAAGGTCTTTCCAGTAGTATTCGTTATTATCTAATTCAGGAAGTTGCGCTGAATCCACAACAATCTCAAAATTAGTTAACAGCGTTGCTGCATCGCGGTCATCAACCCCTTTGAGTTTCAGAATGATATCTTTGTTATGGTGTTTCCAATCTTCCAGTTCGATGTGTTGCCACTGACCAGAACGTTGAATAAACCAAGGCTGATAATCAAAAATACTTTCAGCATGTTCGGTGGACGAAAAAACTTTGAGCCAACCACGAATTCCATACGCAGCGCCTAATTTACCCAACACAATTGGGTTAGTAGGAGTCGCTAGATTTGCTTGCTTGCTCATAGTTACCACCGTGACAGATTAAGCTGCTTTTTTAGCTTGTTTGACCAGTTGTGCAACACGGTCAGAAATAGTTGCGCCCAGACCAACCCAGTGCTCAACACGATCCAAGTCTAAACGCAGTTCTTCTGCTTGACCTGAAGCGATTGGGTTGAAGAAACCGATACGCTCGATGAAACGACCGTCACGCGCATTGCGGCTATCGGTTACAACGATTTGGTAGAACGGACGCTTTTTTGCGCCGCCACGAGATAAACGAATTGTTACCATAACATCCTCATTAGTTAATAAAACAACCAGACTCCATCGAGGGATAGAGTCCGGTTGTCATATAAAAAGCCCGAAAATTTTACTCACTTTGACGCAAAAATCAATCAAAAGTGCATATTCTTTCTAGCTTCATTACTTAACGCCCCGGAAAACCCGGTGGCATCATTCCTTTCATACCACGCATCATTTTAGCAAGACCGCCTTTTTTCATCTTCTTCATCATGCGTTGCATATCATCAAATTGTTTCAAAAGGCGGTTGACATCTTGAACCGTCGTACCCGACCCCGCTGCAATACGGCGTTTACGGGAGCCCTTGATAATTTCTGGTTTTTCGCGCTCTTTGCGTGTCATTGAGTTGATGATAGCTTCCATACGGATAGTAATTTTATCATCCATTTGTGACTTCACCGCATCAGGCACTTGAGACATACCGGGTATTTTACTCATCATACTCGCCATGCCACCCATATTACGCATCTGCTTTAATTGACTTAAAAAGTCGTTTAAATCAAAACCGTCACCCGTTTTCAGTTTCTTAGCTAATTTTTCAGCTTGGTCACGGTCAACTTTATGTTCAATCTCTTCGATCAGAGATAACACGTCACCCATGCCTAAAATACGGGAAGCCACACGCTCAGGATGGAAAGGCTCCAACGCATCGGTTTTTTCACCAACCCCTAAGAACTTAATTGGCTTACCGGTGATAGCACGAATAGAGAGAGCCGCACCGCCACGAGCATCACCGTCAACTTTGGTCAGAACAACCCCAGTAAGAGGCAGTGCTTCGTTAAACGCTTTTGCTGTATTTGCCGCATCCTGCCCCGTCATCGCATCGACAACAAACAGGGTTTCTACAGGCTTGATAATGCGATGGACTTCTTGGATTTCCTCCATCATCGCCTCATCAACGTGCAAGCGCCCAGCTGTATCCACAAGTAATACATCATAGAATTGCAATTGAGCATGTTTTAAAGCTTTTTGCACAATCGCCGCAGGCTTCTCTTTAACATCGGAAGGGAAAAAATCAATTCCAACTGTTTCAGCCAATGTTTCTAACTGCTTGATTGCCGCTGGACGATACACGTCAGCAGAGACCACTAAAACTTTTTTCTTTTGTTTTTCTTTTAATAGCTTACCTAGTTTTGCAACACTGGTTGTTTTACCCGCACCTTGCAAACCTGCCATCAACACCACAGCAGGTGGTTGTGCAGAAAGGTTGAGCTGATGGTTCTCTTCCCCCATCGCTCGAGTAAGCTCATTTTGAACAATTTTGATGAACTCTTGGCCTGGCGTTAAGCTTTTATTGACATCTTGGCCAACAGCACTCTCTTTTACCTTTTGAATAAATTCACGGACAACGGGGAGCGCAACGTCTGCTTCCAGCAGAGCCATGCGAACTTCACGCAATGTATCTTTAATATTATCGTCAGTCAGACGACCACGCCCGCTGATGTTGCGCAAAGTGCGCGATAGTCTGTCAGTTAAATTATCAAACATATGTCTTAGCTCAATTCTGTTTATGGGCCTACTGTCAAAGCTAGATTTGGTTATGAATACTGCAAAATACAAGTATTGAGTGGCTCATTTCGGCAAATTTGCTTATCGGTCTTTTCAAAGCAAAATAACCACTGACAGCCACAACTGAAACCAACGCCGAAAATTTTCGTCACAGTGTATCATACCTGACGTATATTCGCTGCACCCTGTTGGAGGTTGTTTTTACAGGCCAGATACCAAAATTATCCTCATTTTTAAATGAACATGGCCTGTAAAAAGGACTCTTAAATGCGATTAACGATTAAGAAGAGGCTTATTAACAGTGCTAATGGTTGGAGCCTACAGTTGCACGCGTTATACTAGCTAACATTATCCACTAAAAATGAATAACGACACTATACTATGCCCGTATTTGCAGTCATAGCAGTTTGTACATATCTGTTCAGCATATCGCTGATCGTTCCCGGCCAGGTTCGTAAACAACCTGTCTATCGCCGGTTAGCCCTCTTATTAGCTGTTGTTGCACTGATTACCCATGCAATCACGCTAAAGTTGCTTATTTTTCGTGGAGCAGAAGGACAAAACCTCACATTGCTGAATTTAGGTTCCGCAGTTAGCCTATTAATGTGCATCATCATGACGGTGGTCGCCTACAAAGGCAAAGCGTGGTATTTGACACCTATTGTCTATAGTTTTGCCATTATTAATTTAATCCTCTCAGCCGTGATGCCAGGTGAATTTATCACCCATCTAGAAGGCAGCGTCCCGCTATTTATTCACATTGGCTTGGCCTTGCTTAGCTATGCAACCCTTTTAATTGCCGCCTTGTATGCATTCCAAGTCGCGCTTATTGACTATCAACTTAAAAATAAAACGTTCAAATTCAGAGCTGATATGCCACCAATGATGGTCATTGAGCGTAAAATGTTTCATATCACCCAAGTTGGTGTCATTCTGCTAACCTTAACTTTATGTACGGGCTTTATTTATATGGATAATATCTTTGATAAAGAGAATATTCATAAGTCTGTGTTATCAGTTGTCGCTTGGTTCGTCTATATCATTTTATTATGGGGTCATTTTCATGGAGGTTGGCGCGGAAAAAGAGTCCTATTTTTCCATGTAGCAGGCGCCTTTATCCTAACAATGGCTTTTTTCGGCAACCGGCTGATGCAACAAATTATGGTATCTTATCCATAAGATGGATAAAATAATCTTATCTATACTGCATAAGGAACCTAGTTTTGGATCACGTATCTACTGGTACGCTCATCATCATATTAATCGTTTTAATTATTATGTCAGCATACTTTTCAGCCTCAGAAACAGGTATGATGACGCTGAACCGTTACCGCTTAAAGCACCTCGCCAAACAAGGCAACCGTTCTGCAAAACGAGTTGAAAAATTACTCAGACACCCTGATAAACTGATTAGTTTGATCCTAATTGGTAATAACCTGATTAATATCGTAGCTTCGTCACTCGCGACTATTGTGGGGATGCGTTTATACGGTAACGCAGGGGTGGCAATTGCAACAGGTATTTTAACCTTCATCATCTTAGTCTTCGCTGAAGTTTTACCTAAAACGATCGCGGCACTATACCCAGAAAAAGTCGCTTTTCCAAGTAGCTATATTTTAAAACCTCTACAAAAAATTATGCTGCCTGTCGTTTGGGCGTTCAATAAAATTACACTGATGTTTATGTACATTTGTGGAATAAAACCCCCTGTTATACGTAGCGATGCTGTAAGTAAAGATGAGTTAAGAACTATCGTTAATGAGTCGAAAGCAAAGCTCAGTCGACGTAATCAAGACATGTTGCTATCTATCTTAGATCTTGAAAAAGTGACTGTCGGCGACATTATGCTGCCAAGAAATGAGATAGTAGGCATTGATGTTAATGATGATTGGAAATCCATTGTACGCCAATTAACTCACTCACCTCATGGGCGTATTGTACTGTATCGTGATTCACTGGATGATGCGATTGGGATCTTACGAGTACGCGAAGCCTATCGCATGATGATGGAAAAACGCGAGTTCAATAAACAAAATCTGATCAAAGCCGCCGATAATATCTATTTTATTCCAAATAGTACGCTGTTAAGTACTCAGCTAATTAATTTTCAGCATAACAAAGAGAAAATAGGCATCATTGTCGATGAGTATGGTGAGATCCAAGGTCTGATTACTGTTGAAGACATCTTAGAAGAGATCGTCGGTGACTTTACAACCTCCATGTCACCATCATTGGCTGAAGAAGTTCTACCTCAAAGCGACGGGAGTGTACTCGTTGATGGTACAGCGAATATTCGAGACCTTAACAAAGCCCTTGATTGGCACCTGCCTATCGATGGCCCAAGAACTGTGAATGGTATGGTGTTGGAAGCTATTGGGGATATACCTGAATTACAAGAGAAAATTGTTATTTCACACTACTTAGTTGAAGTATTAGAAATCAGTGACAATATTATCAAACAGGTAAAAATTACGCCTTTAAACACAAAGTCGGCGGTATCTTCCTCTTAGTAAGCACAAATAAAAACTGCACCTGTATCGAATATCAGGTGCAGTTTATCCAGAAGCTATTTATCTAAACGTGTAGTTCTGTCAACTTCTCAGCTGGTAAGGCTAGCTCATCATTTTTGTTAACACGGATTTCTGACGCTAAGACATTGCGTGCAATTTGTTGAGCTTCTTCCAGTGAATGCATTTTATATGTGCCACACTGGTAAATATTCAGTTCAGGGATCTTCGCTTGATCTTGGACTTTCAGTACATCCTGCATTGCACTTTTCCATGCATTCGCTACGCGTTGTTCATCAGGCTCTCCAATCAAGCTCATATAAAAGCCTGTACGGCATCCCATTGGCGAGATATCAATGATCTCAACACCATCACCGTTGAGGTGATCACGCATAAAACCTGCAAATAGGTGTTCTAGTGTATGAGTACCTTTCTCTGACATTGCCTCTTTGTTAGGAACCGTGAAACGCAGGTCGAAAACTGTAATCGTATCTCCACTTGGAGTTTGCATGGTTTTCGCCACACGGACGGCAGGTGCAGCCATACGCGTATGATCTACAGTAAAACTGTCTAATAACGGCATTTCTTGACCTCCTGAAAAAAATTATTTTTATTTTCAAAAAATAAATGAAACTATTTTGGAATCGCCGAGTCTTAATAAATGAAAGACGCGCAAATTTGTTATCATCCCTAATTCTCTAAGAGATTTTATATTTGGCCACTTAACGTGGCCATTTTCTTTTTAACGCCCTGCATGCTTGTGCAGGTACTCTTCAAAGCTTTCGGTTTGCTCTTTCTCTAGCATAGCTTGTTTTTCAATGGAAGCTAATCGAGCTTCTTCAAACTGTGCCTCAGTGATCACCTCGTAAGGTTCACTCACCAATTGCTGATAATATTTTTCTGCCAATGCTAAGCCATAGCCACCAATGCCTTGCTCAATCATTTTATCCATCACTAAAGCAGAATATGTCAGTGTTGGATCTTCAAACATCGCAACAAATTGGTGACAAACATCACGATACTTAGCATCACAGCAAGTATCAAGGACTTCAGCTACACGGATCAGATCGTTAAATAACTGCTGCCCGACTTCGACGAGTGGCTTCATTTCACTGCCACAACCAATACCGATGACTTGCCCAGGCTTACGCCCTTCGAGGATCACTCGGTTCCAGTTTTTACGGCTACAATCCAATTCCTGAGCGTTCATTTCAGGTGCATCAGCTAACACACACCAAATTAAAAACAGGTCGAGGAAACGAGTTTGTGTTTCATCAACACCAATCGCACTGAATGGGTTAATATCTAACGCTCTTACCTCAATATATTCGATGCCACCGCGTAGCAACGCATCTGACGGCGATTCATCACCTTTAGGCACACGTTTAGGGCGTATAGGGGCATACAATTCGTTTTCAATTTGCAACACATTAGTGTTCAATTGAATGTATTTGCCCTCTTTTTTAACACCTAGTGCAGCAAACTCCTCAGATGGTTTGTAAATGGCTTTTTTCAAGCCCGTGACATAACTATCTAAGTCATTAAATGTAATGTTTAAATCGCTCTGAGATTTATTTGTATAGCCCAAATCACTCATTCTCAATGACGTCGCATATGGCAAGTAATAAGTACCACCAGCAGTCTTTTCAAATGTGAGTTTGGTATCCCTATCTTTGAGGAACGACCCGCAAATTGCAGGAGAAGCGCCAAATAAATAAGGAATAACCCAACCAAAGCGATAATAGTTCCTGATCAGACGTAGATAGCCATCCGAGATTTGTGCTTTGCCACTTTCAGCGTCTTTAACACCCGCCCACGCTTGCCAAAACTCAATTGGCAAGGAGAAGTTGTAATGAACGCCAGCGATGGTCTGCATTAATGCACCATAACGGTTTTTCAGCCCTTCGCGATATAAATTCTTGAAGCGGCCAACATTAGATGAGCCATATTGTGCCAGCGTGATTTTATCCTCGTTTTCGATAAAACAAGGCATGCTTAACGGCCACATCCTTTCATTATGCATCTGACGCGCCGTATAGCGATGTAAATCCCTAAGAAAAGCCAAACTATGCCCAATACTTTTATCAACAGGTGTGATGAATTCAAGTAAAGGCTCAGCAAAATCTGTCGTGATCCATTTATGTGTTAATGCTTTCCCCAACTCTTCCGGATGCAAAGTTTCAGCAATAGAACCTTCCGGAGTAACACGTAATGTTTCACGTTCAATACCACGTTGAATACCATTTAGTGCTTCTGGGTGCGCCTCTAACCATGAGAGCGCTTTAGATACGTCCGGGATCAAATCGACCTCCCGCCAGTGATGTCATTTTATTTTAGTAAGGTGCTTACTTTAGCGTAAATGGAGGAAATTGTCGCTGTTTAGATGTGTGGTTTATATAAAGCGAATCATTGAAACAGTATTAAATAAACAATAAAGCCAATAATAGGGCTAAAAAAATTTCTCTTTTGAGGGGCTTCTGATTATGGTACATCTGAAAGGATTCGAGCCTAT
>NZ_JAMPLW010000035.1:0-25632 GCF_028477805.1 Providencia sp. PROV268 | reverse complement strand
ATGAAAAGGGGCATCTATAGGGTGCCCTTTTGTATTTCTTATCTCCCTCATTTCCTATCTATTTACCGCGAAGAATTGTCTCTCAAGACATTATCAATCCTTGTGATATTTCTATTTATTAAATTTCAATGCGTTAATTCGGTCACAAAATCAAGATTCAACATCAGTATTACCAATAAACTCAAACGAATTGTCTGTTATTTAATCATCATAATGAAGATGAGGAGATGAGGCATGATTTCGTTCGCAGGTAAGGTTGGCATTATTACGGGAGGGAGTAGCGGTATTGGCCTAGCGGCGGCAGAAAAATTTTTATCATTAGGTGCGTCAGTTATCATTACGGGAAGTCATGCTGACCGTGGTCAGAAGGCACTCAATCGCTTGAAGAACAAAGAGGGCGCAATACAATTTTTTCAGATGGATGCAGCCAATGAAAAAGAGAATGATCGGTTAGTGGCACATACAGTAAAGGAATACGGTTCGATTGATTTTTTATTTGCTAATGCAGGAATACTTGCCGATGACGTTGCCCACAAACTCGCTTATGAAAAATGGCAGCATGTCATTGATGTTAATCTCAATGGATTATTTTTGATTAATCGAGCTGTTATCGATTATTGGTTAAAAAACCAAAAAGAAGGAGCAATTGTTAACTGTGGCTCTATATGTTCGTTTGTGGGGCAACATCAATTTCCAGCATATTGCGCTTCAAAAGGTGGGATCAAACTGTTAACGCAAACATTGGCAATAAGTTATGCAATGCATAATATTCGAATTAATGCAGTTTGCCCTGGTTATATCGATACTCCATTATTGGATGGGCGCGATTTAGATAAACAAAAGTTAGCAGAGATGCATCCGATGAAAAGGATAGGCACACCTGAAGAGGTTGCTAATGTTGTTGCCTTTTTAGCTAGTGATGCAGCGTCATTTGTGACAGGAGCTGCCTATTTAGTGGATGGAGGTTTTACTGCTTAATGAAACGTTTTATGTAAATTGGTCGTAATGATAATTGAAATGGTAATCATTTTTATTTAAACTACCTGTGTGTAATTTATGCAGGTAGTTGCTATGTATGTATGTCTCTGTGAAGCCGTAACGGATAAACAAATTAGAAGTGCGGTGCGCCAATATCATGTGACGTCATTAAAAGGGCTACGTCAAATCCTCCCTGTCGGTCGCGAATGCGGTAAGTGCATCAGGCAAACTCGTGAAATCTTAAATGATGAGTTAGCACTTGCCGAGCATATCTGTATTGCTGAAGTCGCTTAATCGAAATAATAATCATTTAACTCATTCATTAATAAGTAACTTTCATCTCAAATTCTCTATAGAAAATTACTCATTGTTAGCATTTCAGTACTACACTTTAAAGACTGGAAGCAATGGAGTATAAAAAATGAAAGGCGATAAAAAAATGATAGCCCATCTGAATAAGTTATTGGGCAATGAGTTAGTAGCAATCAATCAATACTTTTTGCATGCACGTATGTTTAAAAATTGGGGTTTAACACGTCTTAATGAGGTGGAATACCATGAATCGATTGATGAAATGAAACATGCAGATAAGTATATCGAACGTATCTTATTCCTTGAGGGGATACCTAACCTGCAAGACCTCGGTAAACTTAACATTGGTGAAGATATTGAGGAGATGTTAGCTTCAGATCTTAAGCTGGAGCTTGATGGGGCTAAAAACCTAAAAGAAGCGATTAGTTACGCAGACTCAATTCATGATTACGTTAGTCGTGATCTGATGATTGAAATTTTAGCTGATGAAGAAAACCATATTGATTGGATAGAAACGCAGTTAGATTTAATCAAACGTATGGGTATTCAAAATTATACACAGGCGCAAATTATTGAAGAGGAGTAATGCTTTTTCGATTTATTTGTGTGCTGTAATATCACGCCTCACTACAAAAAAGTAATAGTGAGGCGTTTTTTATTGAAAAGTGCTATAAGTAAAAAAGCAGAAAAATTCGCACATATTTTCTCCGATTACTTGCGTTTAAGATTCAGTTGCGTATAATGCGCGGGCTTACTGATTAGTAATCCCTAGTTTTTTAGGTCTTAAAGGTCAGTATTGAGTTCACGATTTGTAACTCATTTAGACAATACTCCCGATTTGGGGGTTACATCAAAGAACGATTACACTCCCCCATCAATCGAAATGGGTGCGAGGAGTAATTATTTACGTTTATAAAATAGTTGGAGCTCTGGTCTCATGCAGAACCAAAGAATCCGTATCCGCCTGAAAGCCTTTGATCATCGTTTAATTGATCAATCAACTGCGGAAATCGTAGAGACTGCTAAGCGCACTGGTGCGCAAGTTCGTGGTCCTATCCCGCTGCCGACACGTAAAGAGCGTTTTACCGTTCTGATTTCTCCGCACGTTAACAAAGATGCGCGTGATCAGTACGAAATTCGCACTCACAAACGTCTGGTTGACATCGTTGAGCCAACCGAGAAGACCGTTGATGCTCTGATGCGTCTGGACCTGGCTGCCGGCGTAGACGTGCAGATCAGCCTGGGTTAATCAGGTCGTCGAACGATTGAGAGGTTGAAACAATGATTGGTTTAGTCGGTAAAAAAGTGGGTATGACGCGTATCTTCACTGAAGATGGTGTTTCTATCCCTGTAACAGTTATCGAAATCGAAAATAACCGCGTTACTCAAGTTAAAACAGCAGAAACTGACGGTTATAATGCAATTCAGGTGACTACTGGTAGCAAAAAAGCGAACCGTGTATCTAAGCCTGAGGCAGGTCATTTCGCTAAAGCTGGCGTCGAAGCTGGCCGTATTCTACGTGAATTCCGTACTGAAGAAGGTGCTGAATTTAACGTAGGTCAAAGCATTAGCGTTGAAATTTTCGCTGACGTTAAAAAAGTCGACGTTACTGGTACATCTAAAGGTAAAGGCTTCGCTGGTACAGTTAAGCGTTGGAATTTCCGTACCCAAGATGCTACCCATGGTAACTCCTTGTCTCACCGTGTTCCGGGTTCTATCGGTCAGAACCAGACTCCGGGCAAAGTGTTCAAAGGCAAGAAAATGGCAGGCCAACTGGGTAATGAGCGTGTAACCGTTCAAAGCCTAGATGTAGTACGTGTTGACGCTGAGCGCAACCTGCTGCTGGTCAAAGGTGCTGTTCCAGGTGCAACTGGTAGCGACCTGATCGTAAAACCGGCTGTCAAGGCTTAACGTCGAGGAGATAGGAATGGAATTGGTAATGAAAGACGCGCAAAGCGCGCTGACTGTTTCCGAAACTACCTTCGGGCGTGATTTCAATGAAGCGCTTGTTCACCAAGTAGTTGTTGCGTATGCAGCTGGTGCTCGTCAAGGTACTCGTGCTCAGAAAACTCGTGCTGAAGTTTCTGGTTCAGGTAAAAAACCATGGCGTCAAAAAGGCACAGGCCGCGCACGTTCTGGTTCTATCAAGAGCCCAATTTGGCGCTCTGGTGGTGTTAGCTTCGCTGCTAAACCACAGGACCACAGTCAAAAAGTTAATAAGAAGATGTACCGCGGTGCTCTGAAAAGCATCCTGTCTGAACTGGTACGTCAAGATCGTCTGATCGTTGTCGAGAAGTTCTCTGTTGAAGCACCTAAAACTAAGTTGCTGGCACAGAAACTGAAAGATATGGCTCTGGAAGATGTACTGATCATCACTGCTGAATTAGATGAAAATCTGTTCTTAGCAGCACGTAACCTGTACAAGGTTGACGTTCGTGATGCAGCGGGTATCGACCCAGTTAGCTTAATCGCCTTCGACAAAGTGGTTATGACTGCTGATGCTGTGAAGCAAGTTGAGGAGATGCTGGCATGATCCGTGAAGAACGTCTGCTAAAAGTACTGCGCGCGCCGCACGTATCTGAAAAAGCTTCTACAGCGATGGAAAAAAGCAATACCATCGTTCTCAAAGTTGCGAAAGACGCGACTAAAGCAGAAATTAAAGCTGCTGTGCAGAAACTGTTTGAAGTCGAAGTTGAAGGTGTTAACACTTTGCTGGTTAAAGGCAAAACTAAACGCCACGGTCAGCGTTTTGGTCGTCGTAGCGACTGGAAAAAAGCTTACGTTACGCTGAAAGAAGGCCAGAATCTGGACTTCATTGGCGGCGCAGAGTAAGTCGGAGGAGTAAAGAACAATGGCAATTGTTAAATGTAAACCTACGTCTCCGGGCCGTCGCCACGTAGTTAAAGTGGTTAACCCTGAGCTGCATAAGGGCAAACCTTATGCTCCGCTGTTAGAAAAAAACAGCAAATCCGGTGGTCGTAACAACAATGGCCGTATCACCACTCGTCACATTGGTGGTGGCCATAAGCAACACTATCGTCTGGTTGACTTTAAACGCAACAAAGACGGTGTTCCTGCTGTTGTTGAGCGTTTGGAATATGATCCAAACCGTTCTGCGAACATTGCACTGGTTCTATATAAAGACGGTGAACGTCGTTATATTCTTGCGCCTAAAGGTTTGAAAGCTGGTGACCAGATCCAATCTGGCGTTGATTCAGCAATCAAAACTGGTAACGCACTGCCAATGCGCAACATCCCTGTTGGTTCTACAGTTCACAACATCGAACTGAAACCAGGTAAAGGTGGTCAGTTAGCGCGTTCAGCAGGTACTTATGCTCAGATCGTTGCACGTGATGGTGCTTATGTCACTCTGCGTCTGCGTTCTGGTGAAATGCGTAAAGTTCTGGCTGATTGCCGTGCAACTTTAGGTGAAGTTGGTAACGCTGAGCACATGTTACGTGTTCTGGGTAAAGCTGGTGCTAGCCGCTGGCGTGGTATTCGTCCTACCGTTCGTGGTACGGCGATGAACCCAGTCGATCACCCACATGGTGGTGGTGAGGGTCGTAACTTTGGTAAACACCCTGTAACACCTTGGGGCGTTCAAACCAAAGGTAAGAAAACTCGTAGCAACAAGCGTACTGATCAATTCATCGTACGTCATCGTTCTAAAAAATAATTAGAGGATAAACCATGCCACGTTCTCTCAAGAAAGGTCCTTTTATTGACCTGCACTTGCTGAAGAAGGTAGAGAAAGCGGTGGAAAGCGGAGACAAGAAGCCTCTTAAGACTTGGTCCCGTCGTTCAACGATCTTTCCTAATATGATCGGATTGACCATCGCTGTCCATAATGGTCGTCAGCATGTTCCAGTTTTTGTTACCGACGAAATGGTTGGTCATAAACTGGGTGAATTCGCACCGACTCGCACTTATCGCGGCCATGCGGCTGATAAGAAAGCTAAGAAACGTTAAGGATAGGAGGAAGAGATGGAAACTTTAGCTATGCATCGCCACGCTCGTTCTTCTGCCCAGAAGGTTCGCTTAGTTGCCGACCTGATTCGCGGTAAGAAAGTGTCGCAAGCTCTGGAAATTCTGACCTACACCAACAAGAAAGCTGCTGGTTTAGTGAAGAAAGTACTTGAATCTGCAATTGCTAACGCAGAGCAAAACGATGGCGCTGACATTGATGACCTGAAAGTTGCGAAAATTTTCGTTGACGAAGGTCCAACCATGAAACGCATCATGCCGCGTGCGAAAGGCCGTGCAGATCGTATTCTTAAGCGCACCAGCCACATTACTGTGGTTGTGTCCGATCGCTGAGACTCTGGAGACTAGCAATGGGTCAGAAAGTACATCCTAATGGTATTCGCCTGGGTATTGTCAAACCTTGGAACTCTACTTGGTACGCGAATACTAATGAATTCGCTGACAACCTAGACAGCGATTATAAAGTACGCCAGTACTTGAACAAAGAATTGGCAAAAGCGTCAATTTCACGCATCGTTATCGAGCGTCCTGCAAAAAGCATTCGTGTGACTATTCACACTGCTCGCCCAGGTATCGTTATCGGTAAGAAAGGTGAAGACGTAGAAAAACTGCGTAAAACAGTAGCGGATATCGCTGGTGTTCCTGCGCAAATCAATATCGCCGAAGTTCGTAAACCAGAACTGGACGCTAAATTGGTTGCTGACAGCATCGCTTCACAGCTGGAACGTCGTGTTATGTTCCGTCGTGCTATGAAACGCGCTGTACAAAACGCAATGCGTCTGGGCGCTAAAGGTATTAAAGTTGAAGTCAGCGGCCGTTTAGGCGGTGCTGAAATCGCTCGTACCGAGTGGTATCGTGAAGGCCGTGTGCCACTGCACACTCTACGTGCTGATATCGATTACAACACTTCAGAAGCGCACACCACTTACGGTGTTCTCGGCGTTAAGGTATGGATCTTCAAAGGTGAGATTCTGGGTGGTATGGCTGCTGTTGAACAAGCTGAAAAACCAGCTGCTCAACCTAAAAAGCAGCAGCGTAAAGGCCGCAAGTAAGGAGAGTCGCTGATGTTACAACCAAAGCGTACAAAATTCCGTAAAGTGCACAAAGGCCGCAACCGTGGTCTGGCACAAGGTACGGATGTTAGCTTCGGCACTTTCGGTCTTAAAGCTGTGGGCCGTGGTCGTCTGACTGCTCGTCAGATCGAAGCGGCACGTCGTGCTATGACCCGTGCAGTTAAGCGTCAAGGTAAAATCTGGATCCGTGTGTTCCCAGACAAGCCAATTACTGAGAAGCCACTCGAAGTTCGTATGGGTAAAGGTAAAGGTAACGTAGAATATTGGGTTGCCTTGATCCAGCCTGGTAAAGTCCTGTATGAAATGGACGGTGTGCCTGAAGAGCTGGCTCGTGAAGCATTCTCTCTGGCAGCAGCGAAACTGCCTATCAAAACCACCTTTGTAACTAAGACGGTGATGTAATGAAAGCACAAGAGCTGCGCGAAAAAAGCGTTGAAGAGCTGAACGCTGAACTTTTGAACCTGTTACGTGAACAATTCAACTTACGTATGCAGGCTGCAAGTGGTCAGCTGCAACAGTCTCATCTGTTGAAACAAGTGCGTCGCGATATCGCACGTGTGAAGACTTTACTGACTGAGAAGGCAGGTGCGTAATGAGCGATAAAATCCGTACTCTGCAAGGTCGTGTAGTTAGCGATAAAATGGAGAAATCTATTGTTGTTGCTATCGAGCGTATGGTGAAGCACCCTCTGTATGGTAAATTCATCCGTCGTACGACTAAATTGCACGTACATGACGAGAACAATGAATGTGGAATCGGTGACGTGGTAGAAATCCGCCAAACTCGTCCACTGTCTAAGACTAAGTCTTGGGCCTTAGTTCGCGTTGTTGAAAAAGCTGTTTTATAATATAGAATAGCCTTTTCTAATAAATAAACGGCTCTTTTTTACTGAGCCGTTTATTTTTTTCTGTCCATAACGAAGATGTGGTGTTATAATGCCGCGCCCTCGTATTGTGGGTTATATTGAACGGTCTCTTCAATAATGAAGTGGCTCAGTAGTAGTTGACATTTAGCGGAGCACTAAAATGATCCAAGAACAGACTATGCTGAACGTGGCCGACAACTCCGGTGCACGTCGCGTAATGTGTATCAAGGTTCTAGGTGGCTCGCACCGTCGCTATGCAGGCGTCGGCGACATCATTAAAATTACTGTTAAAGAAGCAATTCCACGCGGTAAAGTGAAAAAAGGTGATGTCCTGAAGGCGGTAGTGGTGCGCACCAAGAAGGGTGTACGTCGCCCGGACGGTTCTGTCATTCGCTTCGATAGTAATGCATGCGTTATTCTAAACAATAACAGCGAGCAAGTAGTCGGTACGCGTATTTTTGGGCCGGTAACTCGTGAACTTCGTACAGAGAAGTTTATGAAAATTATCTCACTGGCACCTGAAGTACTCTAAGGAGCGGAACTATGGCAGCGAAAATCCGTCGTGATGACGAAGTTATCGTGCTGACTGGTAAAGATAAAGGTAAGCGCGGTAAAGTAAAACAGGTTATTTCTTCTGGTAAAGTTATCGTTGAAGGTATCAATCTGGTTAAAAAACATCAGAAGCCAGTTCCGGCTCTGAATCAACCAGGTGGCATCGTTGAAAAAGAAGCGGCAATTCACGTTTCTAACGTTGCAATCTTTAACGCGGCAACTGGTAAGGCTGACCGTGTAGGCTTTAGATTCGAAGACGGCAAAAAAGTCCGTTTCTTCAAATCTAACAGTGAAACTATCAAGTAATTTTTGGAGTATACGATGGCGAAACTGCATGATTACTATAAAGACGAAGTAACTAAAAAACTGATGGCTCAGTTTGGTTACAATTCTGTCATGCAAGTCCCTCGGGTCGAGAAGATCACCCTGAATATGGGTGTTGGTGAAGCGATTGCTGATAAAAAACTGCTGGACAATGCAGCAGCTGACTTGGCAGCAATCTCTGGTCAAAAACCATTGATCACCAAAGCACGCAAATCTGTTGCAGGCTTCAAAATCCGTCAGGGCTATCCAATCGGCTGTAAAGTAACCCTGCGTGGCGAACGCATGTGGGAGTTCCTTGAGCGACTGATTTCTATTGCTGTACCACGTATTCGTGACTTCCGTGGCTTGTCCGCTAAGTCATTTGATGGTCGCGGTAACTACAGCATGGGCGTACGTGAACAAATCATCTTCCCTGAAATCGATTACGATAAAGTGGATCGTGTGCGTGGTTTAGATATTACTATCACCACAACTGCGAAATCAGATGACGAAGGTCGCGCACTGTTAGCAGCGTTCAACTTCCCGTTCCGCAAGTAAGGCAGGGTACTCATGGCTAAGAAATCTATGAAAGCGCGTGATGTTAAGCGTGCTAAATTAGCTGAGAAGTTTTTCGCAAAACGCGTTGAACTGAAAGCTATCATCTCTGATGTAAACGCATCTGATGAAGATCGCTGGGACGCTGTTCTCAAGCTGCAAACACTGCCACGTGATTCAAGTCCTTCTCGTCAGCGTAACCGCTGCCGTCAAACTGGGCGTCCGCACGGTTTCCTGCGGAAATTTGGTCTGAGCCGTATTAAAGTCCGTGAAGCCGCTATGCGCGGTGAAATCCCGGGCCTTAAAAAGGCTAGTTGGTAATTGTCACCATATTGAATCACGGGAGTAAAGACAGATGAGCATGCAAGATCCCATCGCGGATATGCTGACCCGTATCCGTAACGGTCAGGCCGCGAACAAAGTTGCGGTCACCATGCCTTCCTCCAAGCTGAAAGTGGCGATTGCCAAAGTGCTGAAGGAAGAAGGTTATATTGAAGATTTTAAAATTGAAGGCGACACTAAGCCAGAATTGGAACTGACTCTGCGTTATTTCCAAGGTAAGGCTGTAGTAGAAAGCATTCAGCGTGTAAGCCGCCCAAGTCTGCGCATCTATAAGAAAAAAGATGAGCTGCCACAAGTTATGGCTGGCTTAGGTATCGCTGTTATTTCTACCTCTAAAGGTGTCATGACTGATCGTGCAGCTCGCCAAGCTGGTCTTGGTGGCGAGATTCTCTGCTACGTAGCTTAATTCGGGAGGAAAGAATGTCTCGTGTGGCAAAAGCACCCGTCGTCATTCCTGCCGGCGTAGAGGTAAAACTCAACGGTCAGGTTATTTCGATTAAGGGTAAAAACGGCGAGCTTACTCGTACTATCCATAATGCAGTTGAAGTTAAACATGAAGATGGCCGCTTAACTTTCGCACCGCGCGAAGGTTTCGCTGATGCTTGGGCACAGGCGGGTACTTCTCGTTCTCTGCTTAACTCAATGGTTGTTGGTGTTACTGAAGGCTTCACTAAAAAACTTCAACTAGTCGGTGTTGGTTACCGTGCGGCAGTTAAAGGCAACGCTGTTAGCTTGTCTCTAGGTTTTTCGCATCCGGTTGAACACGCACTGCCAGCAGGCATTACTGCAGAATGCCCAACACAAACTGAAATCGTACTGAAAGGTGCGGATAAGCAAGTGATTGGTCAAGTCGCGGCAGAACTGCGTGCTTACCGTCGTCCTGAGCCTTACAAAGGCAAGGGTGTTCGTTACGCCGATGAAATCGTGCGTACTAAAGAGGCTAAGAAGAAGTAAGGTAACACTATGGATAAGAAAGCAGCTCGTATCCGTCGTGCGACCCGCGCACGCCGCAAGATCCAAGAGTTGGGTGCGACACGCCTGGTGGTACACCGTACTCCACGCCATATTTATGCGCAGGTTATCGCTCCAAACGGTTCTGAAACTTTGGTGGCCGCTTCTACTACAGAAAAAGCTATCAATGAGCAAGTGAAATTCACTGGAAACAAAGACGCAGCAGCAGTTGTTGGTAAAATTATTGCTGAACGCGCATTGGAAAAAGGCATCACTACTGTTGCTTTTGACCGTTCTGGTTTCCAATATCATGGTAGAGTCCAGGCACTGGCAGAAGCTGCCCGTGAAGCTGGCCTTCAGTTCTAAGGTAGAGGTGTAAGATGGCTCACATCGAGAAACAAGCTGGCGAACTGCAGGAAAAGCTGATCGCGGTAAACCGCGTAGCAAAAACCGTTAAAGGTGGCCGTATTTTCAGCTTTACAGCACTGACAGTAGTTGGTGATGGTAACGGTCGCGTTGGTTTTGGCTACGGCAAAGCGCGCGAAGTTCCGGCAGCAATCCAGAAAGCGATGGAAAAAGCCCGTCGCAGCATGAAAACCGTTGCTCTAAACAACGGCACTTTGTTCCACCCTGTGAAAGGTACACACACCGGTTCTCGCGTGTTTATGCAACCTGCTCACGAAGGTACTGGTATCATCGCCGGTGGTGCAATGCGTGCTGTTTTAGAAGTAGCTGGAGTTCGCAACGTACTGGCTAAAACCTATGGTTCCACAAACCCAATCAACGTGGTTCGTGCAACACTGGATGCTTTAGACAGCATGAAGTCTCCAGAAATGGTCGCAGCTAAGCGTGGAAAATCCGTCGAAGAAATTCTGGGGTAATCAGCCATGGCTAAGACTATTAAAATTACACAAGTTCGCAGTTCAATCGGTCGCCTGCCTAAGCATAAGGCAACTTTGATCGGTTTAGGTCTGCGTCGCATTGGTCATACAGTAGAACGTGAGGACACTCCTGCTGTTCGCGGTATGGTCAACTTGGTTTCCTACATGGTTAAAGTTGAGGAGTAAGAGATGCGTTTAAATACTCTGTCTCCGGCTGAAGGTGCCAAGCACGCGCCTAAGCGCTTAGGTCGTGGTATCGGTTCTGGTCTGGGTAAAACCGGCGGACGTGGTCACAAAGGTCAGAAATCTCGTTCTGGCGGTGGCGTACGTCGTGGTTTCGAAGGCGGCCAGATGCCTTTATACCGTCGTCTACCAAAATTTGGTTTTACTTCACGTAAAGCAATGATCACTGCAGAAGTTCGTCTGTCTGATTTTGCTGCTGTTGAAGGCGATGTTATTGATCTGAACGCACTAAAAGCCGCGAATGTTGTTGGCATCCAGATTGAATATGCGAAAGTTATTCTTTCTGGCGAAGTGAATCGTGCAGTAACTGTACGTGGCCTTCGTGTTACTAAAGGTGCTCGCGCTGCGATTGAAGCTGCCGGCGGTAAAATTGAGGAATAAGTGACAGATGGCTAAACAACCAGGATTAGATTTTCAAAGTGCCAAAGGTGGTGTTGGTGAGCTGAAACGCAGACTTTTGTTTGTTATAGGTGCACTGATTGTTTTCCGTATTGGTTCTTTTATTCCAATCCCTGGTATTGATG
The DNA here is from genome assembly GCF_028477805.1 of Providencia sp. PROV268. Taxonomy (NCBI): domain Bacteria; kingdom Pseudomonadati; phylum Pseudomonadota; class Gammaproteobacteria; order Enterobacterales; family Morganellaceae; genus Providencia; species Providencia sp. PROV268. The sequence goes on along the minus strand of NZ_JAMPLW010000035.1, from coordinate 14,069 downwards.
CCACTGTGCTTGCCAAATTGCTCGAACAGCAACAAGGCACCATCATTGATATGTTTAACATGTTCTCTGGTGGTGCTCTTAGCCGAGCTTCTATCTTTGCTTTGGGTATTATGCCGTATATTTCGGCATCTATTATTATCCAATTATTGTCAGTGGTTAACCCACGACTAGCAGAGATTAAGAAAGAAGGTGAAGCAGGTCGTCGGAAGATAAGCCAATATACTCGTTGGGGTACTTTGGTGTTAGCAATATTCCAATCTGTGGGTATTGCAATGGGTCTTCCGAATATGCCAGGGATGCAAGGGCTAGTTATTGATCCGGGTCTCCCGTTCTACTTCACGGCTGTTGTTAGCTTAGTTACAGGAACCATGTTCCTTATGTGGCTAGGTGAGCAGATAACGGAAAGAGGTATTGGTAACGGTATCTCAATCATTATCTTCGCTGGTATCGTTGCGGGTCTACCGCCGGCCATTGGCCATACTATCGAGCAAGCTCGGCAAGGCGATCTGCACTTCCTCCTGTTGCTGTTGGTTGCAGTGCTCGTATTCGCGGTAACTTTCTTTGTTGTATTCATGGAGCGTGGTCAACGTAGAATCGTTGTTAACTACGCGAAACGCCAACAAGGACGCCGTGTTTATGCGGCACAAAGCACACATTTACCATTAAAAGTGAATATGGCGGGTGTAATTCCTGCAATTTTTGCTTCCAGTATCATACTGTTCCCGGGTACAATAGCATCTTGGTTCGGTGATGGAACTGGCTGGGACTGGCTGACAACTCTTTCTATGTTCTTGCAGCCTGGTCAACCGTTCTATGTGTTGCTTTATGCTTCTGCGATCATCTTCTTCTGTTTCTTCTATACGGCGTTGGTTTTCAACCCAAGAGAAACAGCAGATAACCTGAAGAAGTCCGGTGCATTTGTACCAGGAATTCGTCCGGGAGAGCAAACGGCCAAGTACATTGATAAGGTAATGACTCGCCTGACTTTAGTCGGTGCACTTTATATTACCTTCATCTGCCTAATCCCGGAGTTCATGCGTGACGCAATGAAAGTACCTTTTTACTTTGGTGGTACTTCTCTATTAATCGTAGTTGTCGTTATCATGGACTTTATGGCTCAAGTGCAAACTCTAATGATGTCAAGTCAATATGAGTCTGCATTGAAGAAAGCAAATCTAAAAGGTAAGTAATCGCTTAGTGTGATTATGGTTTGCTTTAGAAGTTACGGAGAGTAAAAATGAAAGTTCGTGCTTCCGTCAAGAAATTATGCCGTAACTGTAAAATTATCCGTCGCAATGGTAGCGTTCGTGTAATTTGCAGTGTTGAGCCAAGACATAAACAACGTCAAGGTTAAGAAAAAGCATTTTTTTCTTGCAAAGTTGGGTTGAGCTGGCTAAATTAGCCAGCCAATCTTTTTTATCGAGATACATTATTGTTTGAGTATCCTGAAAACGGGCTTTTCAGCACAATAATGTATATTTTAACTTAGGAGTGCATAGTGGCCCGTATAGCAGGCATTAACATTCCTGATCATAAACATACCGTGATCGCTTTAACATCGATTTTCGGAATCGGCAAAACTCGTTCACAGGCTATCTGTGAAGCGACTGGAATTGCTGAAAATGTTAAGATCAGTGAGCTGTCTGAAGAACAAATCGACAAGCTGCGTGACGAAGTTGCCAAGTATGTGGTAGAAGGTGACTTACGTCGTGAAATTACCCTGAGCATCAAGCGTCTGATGGACCTTGGATGTTACCGTGGTTTACGTCATCGTCGTGGTCTACCTGTGCGCGGTCAGCGTACTAAGACTAACGCTCGTACCCGTAAGGGTCCGCGTAAGCCGATCAAGAAATAAGTCGGGGTATTGAATAATGGCAAAAGCACCAATTCGTGCACGTAAGCGTGTAAGAAAGCAAGTCTCAGACGGTGTGGCTCATATCCATGCTTCTTTCAACAACACAATCGTTACTATTACTGATCGTCAGGGTAACGCATTAGGTTGGGCAACTGCCGGTGGTTCCGGTTTCCGTGGTTCTCGCAAATCCACTCCGTTTGCAGCTCAGGTTGCAGCAGAGCGTTGCGCAGAAGCCGTGAAAGAATACGGTATCAAGAACCTGGAAGTTATGGTTAAGGGACCGGGTCCGGGTCGCGAATCAACAATTCGTGCTCTGAACGCCGCAGGTTTCCGCATCACAAATATTACTGATGTGACTCCTATCCCTCATAACGGTTGTCGCCCACCGAAAAAACGTCGCGTTTAATACGTTTCGTTTTTAGGACTGTTGGAGAAAGAAAATGGCTAGATATTTGGGTCCTAAGCTCAAGCTGAGCCGTCGCGAAGGAACAGACCTCTTCCTGAAGTCTGGTGTTCGCGCGATTGACACCAAGTGTAAATTAGAACAGGCACCTGGCCAGCACGGAGCGCGTAAACCGCGTCTGTCTGACTACGGTGTTCAGTTACGTGAAAAACAAAAAGTTCGTCGTATTTACGGTGTTCTGGAACGTCAATTCCGTAACTATTATAAAGAAGCAACACGTCTGAAAGGCAACACAGGTGAAAACCTGTTGACTCTGCTGGAAGGCCGTCTTGATAACGTCGTTTACCGTATGGGCTTTGGCGCAACTCGCGCAGAAGCACGTCAAATGGTTAGCCACAAAGCTATCATGGTAAATGGTCGAGTAGTTAATATCGCTTCTTATCAGGTTTCCCCGAATGACGTTATCAGCGTTCGTGAGAAAGCGAAAAAACAGTCTCGTATTAAGGCTGCTTTAGAGCTGGCTGAACAGCGTGAGAAGCCAACTTGGCTGGAAGTTGATGCTGCTAAAATGGAAGGTGTGTTCAAACGTATTCCTGAACGTACTGACCTGTCTGCGGACATTAACGAACACCTGATCGTCGAGCTTTACTCTAAGTAAAGCTTAGCACCAAAGAGAGGACACAATGCAGGGTTCTGTGACAGAGTTTCTAAAACCGCGCCTGGTAGATATCGAGCAAGTGAGTTCGACGCACGCCAAGGTGACCCTTGAGCCTTTAGAGCGTGGCTTCGGTCATACTCTTGGTAACGCACTGCGCCGTATTCTGCTTTCGTCTATGCCGGGTTGTGCGGTGACAGAGGTTGAGATTGATGGTGTACTGCATGAGTACAGCACCAAAGAAGGTGTACAGGAAGATATCCTGGAGATTCTCCTCAACCTGAAAGGGCTGGCGGTAAAAGTTCAGGGTAAAGATGAAGTTATTTTAACCTTGAATAAATCTGGCATTGGCCCTGTGACTGCAGCCGACATCGTCCATGATGGCGATGTCGAAATCGTCAAGCCGCAGCACGTTATCTGCCACCTGACTGACGAAAGCGCATCTATTAACATGCGAATTAAAGTTCAGCGTGGTCGTGGTTATGTGCCGGCTTCTGCCCGAGTACATTCGGAAGAAGATGAGCGCCCAATCGGTCGTCTGTTAGTCGATGCTTGCTATAGCCCTGTAGAGCGTATTGCCTACAATGTTGAAGCAGCTCGTGTTGAACAACGTACTGACTTGGATAAGTTAGTTATCGAAATGGAAACAAACGGTACAATCGATCCTGAAGAGGCGATTCGCCGTGCAGCGACTATTCTGGCTGAACAACTTGAAGCTTTTGTTGACTTACGTGATGTTCGTCAGCCTGAAGTTAAAGAAGAGAAACCAGAGTTCGATCCTATCTTATTGCGCCCAGTTGACGATCTGGAATTGACTGTCCGCTCTGCTAACTGCCTTAAAGCAGAAGCTATCCACTACATCGGTGATCTGGTTCAGCGTACAGAAGTTGAGTTGCTTAAAACGCCTAACCTTGGTAAGAAATCTCTTACTGAAATTAAGGACGTCTTGGCATCTCGTGGTCTTTCTCTGGGCATGCGCTTAGAAAATTGGCCACCAGCAAGTATTGCTGATGATTAAGATCACAGGTTAAGGTTTTACTGAGAAGGATAAGGTCATGCGCCATCGTAAGAGTGGTCGTCAATTGAACCGCAACAGCAGCCACCGCCAAGCTATGTTCCGTAACATGGCAGGTTCTTTAGTTCGTCATGAAATCATCAAGACGACTCTGCCTAAAGCGAAAGAACTGCGTCGCGTCGTTGAGCCGCTGATTACTCTTGCCAAGACCGACAGCGTAGCTAATCGTCGTCTGGCATTCGCCCGTACTCGTGATAACGAGATCGTGGCAAAATTGTTTAATGAATTGGGACCTCGCTTTGCAGCTCGTGCGGGCGGTTACACTCGTATTCTTAAGTGTGGCTTCCGTACTGGTGACAATGCTCCGATGGCTTACATCGAGCTTGTTGACCGTGCTGTTGAGTCTCAAGAAGCAGCAGCAGAGTAATCTGTCTGCTATCAAAAAAACCGGGTATATTTGCCCGGTTTTTTTGTACCTGCTATTCTATCCTTTCTCTAAGCTTCATTGACTTGATTTATTCTATTTTGACCCTATTTAGAGTGGAGTTCCCATGACTATGTATAAAATTGGGCAAATTGCGCGTCTCGCCGATGTCACACCAGACACGATTCGTTTTTATGAAAAACAAGGTTTGATGGGGCATAAACTGAGGACAGAAGGTGGCTATAGGTTGTATACTGAGCAAGATTTGCAACGGCTTCGGTTTATCCGTTATGCTAAGCAACTCGGCTTCACCTTAGAAGCTATCACTGAGTTATTATCAATACGTGTTGATCCTGAGCATCATACATGTCAAGAATCGAAGCAAATTGTTGATTTACGCTTGTTTGAAGTTGAAAAAAAGATACAAGAACTTATTATTATGCGTGATTCACTGAAAATGCTCAGCTCAGCTTGTTGTGGTGAAGAGCATGCGTCGACATATTGCTCGATAATGGAAATACTTGAGAAAGGCGCATCGAAAGTTTATTAATCGAAAATTTACTTTAAATTCATTTTTAAAAGAAGGTATATCATGAGTCGATATCAACATAAACGTGGTCAAATTAAAGATAATGCGATCGAAGCATTGTTACATGATCCGCTATTTAGACAAAGAGTAGAGAAAAACAAGAAAGGGAAAGGAAGTTATAACCGTAAAGCAAAACATGGTAAAGGTAATAACTGGGAGGCCAGTGGTAATCAGTTTTTTAACTTATTACCACTGGTTTTCTAGTATCACTTTTTATTTTGTTCTTTTAATAAATCACGAATTTCTGATAATAACACTTCTTCTTTACTTGGCGCCGGTGGTGCTTCAGGCTCTGCTTCTTTTTCACGACGAACTTTGTTCATTACTTTAATTGCCATAAAAATAGCAAATGCGACGATAACAAAGTCAAATACAGTCTGTATAAACATACCATAATTAAGAACTACAGCAGGAATATCCCCTTCGGCGGCTCTTAGTACGACGCTAAATTGTTTAAAGTCAACTCCACCAATTAATAGACCCAATGGCGGCATAATGACATCGGCGACTAATGAAGAAACAATTTTACCGAATGCAGCACCAATAATGATACCGACAGCCATATCGACAACATTGCCCTTCATCGCAAATTCGCGAAACTCTTTTAAAAAACTCATTCTACCCCCTAATTGAAAACTATTTGTGACAAAATAAATATTTAGTTAACAAATTATAGTATCTACTTTAATTAAGCTGCAAATAAGATTGTCGTTTTATTTTGATGATTATAAAAAGAAGGGACTTGGTTGGAATAATTTTTCAACATCAGGAACATATTTCTTATCGGTAATGAACATAATGACATGGTCTCCTTGTTCGATTATATGATAATCACTGGCAATAATGACTTCATCTTCTCTAACTAAAGCACCAATAATGGTTCCTGGCGGGAGTTTTATATCTGAAATCTTTTTACCAACAACTTTAGAGGTATTTTCATCGCCATGAGCAATTGCTTCAATTGCTTCAGCAACACCTCGTCTTAATGAAGAAACACTGACAATATCGGCTTTCCTAACATGACTTAATAATGCTGAAATCGTCGCCTGTTGCGGTGACACTGCAATGTCAATAACACCACCTTGAACTAATTCAACATAAGCAGTTCTTTGAATGAGCACCATAGCTTTTTTGGCCCCCATTTTTTTCGCTAACATGGCTGACATTATGTTTGCTTCATCATCATTTGTTAGAGCAATAAAGACGTCCATCTGTTCAATATGCTCTTCTGTAAGTAACTCTTGGTCGGAAGCATCGCCATAAAATACAATTGTGTCATGCAGCAATTCAGCGAGTTCAGTTGCTCTTTGTTGATTTCGCTCGATAAGTTTTACACTGTAATCTTTTTCTAGCCTTTTCGCTAAACCAGCACCGACATTACCCCCACCCACGATCATGAGGCGTTTGTATGGTTTTTCTAAGCGCTGCAATTCACTCATCACTGCTCGAATGTGTTGAGTTGAAGCCACGAAAAAGACTTCATCACCAGCTTCGATGATTGTTGAACCTTGAGGCCGAATCGGACGATCTTGACGAAAAATGGCAACAACTCTGGCATCAATATGTGGCATGTGCTCGCGTAAACTGGAAAGGGCATTACCCACTAATGAACCACCATAGTAGGCTTTAACCGCAACAATACTGACTTTCCCTTCAGCAAAATTGACGACTTGGAGTGCACCAGGGTATTGGATTAATTTATAGATATAATCAATAACCAATTGTTCTGGGGAAATCAGGTAATCAATAGGGATTTGTTCAGGCAAAAATAACTTGTCTGCTTCACGGATATATTCAGTCGCCCTAATACGTGCAATTTTATTTGGTGTATTAAAAAGGCTATAGGCGATTTGGCACGCGATCATATTCGTTTCATCAGAATTGGTGACGGCAACCAACATGTCTGCATCTTCTGCCCCCGCATCACGTAGTACGCGTGGATGTGACCCATGGCCGTTTACAACTCGGAGATCAAATTGATCTTGCAATTGGCGCAAGCGATCAGCGTTAGTGTCAACGACAGTAATATCATTGTTTTCATCCACTAGATTCTCAGCGAGGGTTCCGCCAACTTGTCCAGCACCTAAAATAATGATTTTCATTGAATATTCCTATCTCAGACAAGTTTTATTGGATTAGTTCTCTTGTTTGACCAAGCGCGCGTAAAAGAAGCCATCACCACCAGTTATACTAGGTAGTATCTGTAAGCCTGCTGTTGTGCCATCATTAAGAGAGGCTTCAGGGTGCTTAGCTAAAAAATTTTTTATTTGTAAGCTATTCTCTTCAGGCATAATTGAACAGGTCGCATAGACAAGGGTACCGCCAACTTTTAGGTAAGGCCAAATTGATTCTAATATTTTAGCTTGAAGTTCGGTGAGTTCATTAATGTCAGAATCTCGCCTTAACCACTTTATATCAGGATGACGGCGGATAACGCCTGTTGCTGAGCATGGGGCATCAAGAAGAATACGATCAAACAGTTGCCCATTAGCCCACTCTTCTGGTTTTGTACCATCACCTTGAATGACCGCTGCTTGCTGTTGCAAACGTTGCAAGTTTTCTTTTACACGTTTAAGACGGTGCTCATCAATATCAACAGCAACGACATGTGCTTTTGGTGCAAGCTCCAGTATATGAGTTGTTTTACCACCGGGTGCTGCACATAGATCAAGGATCGTTTCATGATTTTGTGGTTCAAGCAGTTCCGCACACCCTTGAGCAGAAACATCTTGCACAGTTGCCCAACCTTCTTCAAAGCCAGGAAGCCTTGTAACTGAAGTTGGCTCTGACAGTTTTATCGCGCAGGGGTGATGTGGATGCAATTCAGATGCAATCTCATTTTCTTCTAGGTATTTTTGATACTGTTCAGCAGTGTGATGTTGGGAATTAACCCTTAACCACATGGGAGGACGCTGGTTATTTGCATCAATAATCGTTTGCCACTTATCAGGGTAAGCATTTTGAAGGCGCTTTAAAAGCCAGCTCGGATGAAGGTATTGGCTACTATTATTAGTATTACGCTCTTCGAGTTGAGTTTGTTGCCGTTGGAATGATCGTAGCACACCATTGATAAGCCCTTTTAATTGAGGGCGTTTTAGTGCAACTGCTCCATTGACCGTTTCCGCTAAAGCGGCATGAGGAGGAATACGTGTATAGAGGAGTTGATAAATCCCCACCATAATCAAGTAGTGCAATGTTCTCTGTTTACCTGTTAGTGGTTTCTCCATAAGCTGAGCAACAAACCATTCCAGTTTAGGTAAATAGCGTAGGACACCAAAGCAAATCTCTTGTAATAGAGACTTATCTTTTTCATTTATATTTTTTTGTAATTCAGGTAGTACCGTACTGAGAGACTGGCCACCATCAATGACTTGACTGATGGCTACCGCTGCGATGCTACGCAAGTTATATGTATTTTTCATAAGTGAAGGTGAGTCTATTCGTCACGAAATAAATTTGCCTGAATATATTATCAGGCAAATTTATTGGCTTTCTAATTAAGTTGCTGTCCAGGAGTGAACCATTCTCGGCGTGAGTTGAGGAGATCTTGCGCTCCCATGGCCTTTTTACCCGGTGGTTGTAACTGAGTGATATTGAGTTTTCCGTTACCTGTTGCAACGCATATGCCATTTTTATCAGCGCTGAGGATAGTGCCTGGTTGCTCATTATGGTTTTCGGCAATGACTTGTGCCTGCCATACCTTAATAAGCTGCTCTTGAACTGTAAAATAGCTCATTGGCCAAGGATTAAATGCCCTAATACAGCGCTCTATTTGTTCAGCGGATTGTTGCCAATCAATACGAGCTTCCTCTTTAGATAACTTTTCAGCGTAGTTTGCCAGAGAGTCATCCTGTTTTTCAGGCACACATTGCTGATTGGATATCAGTTCTAACGTATGGATCAATGCCTCTGGGCCAATCACTGCCAGTTTTTCATAAAGTGTTGCACTAGTATCTTCAGGCATAATTGGGCAACTTGCTTTATACAGCATATCCCCAGTATCTAACCCTTCATCCATTTGCATAATGGTTACGCCAGTTTCAGCATCACCAGCCCAAATTGAGCGTTGAATAGGTGCAGCACCGCGCCAGCGTGGTAGTAAAGAACCGTGTACATTCAGACAACCTAAACGCGGAATATCTAAAACGGCTTTTGGTAAAATAAACCCATAAGCAACAACAATCATTAAATCTGCGTTGTGATCTTTGATCCATTGATGATTATCTACATTTTTCAGCGTAGTAGGCTGAAAAACTGGAATTTGGTGTTCTTGTGCTAATACTTTGACAGGGCTTGGCGTCAGCTTTTTACCCCTCCCCGCGGGCTTATCTGGTGGTGTAAGAACACCGACAACCTGATGTTTAGTTTTAAGTAAAGCGGCTAAGTGCCCAGCCGCAAAATCAGGTGTACCTGCAAAGATAATTTTTAATGATTCCGACACGGTTATATTTCCCTGTATAAATCTGTCTAGTTAGCTGTTTTTGCTGCTTTAGCTCTCATTCTATCTAGTTTTTCAACCTTTTGTCGGATACGCTGGCGCTTTAATGGTGATAAGTAATCAACAAACAATTTACCAACAAGGTGATCCATTTCATGTTGAATACAGATAGCGAGTAAGCCATCGGCTTCAAGTTCAAAACTATCGCCATTATAGTCAAGGGCACGAACCTTAACATGCTCTGCTCTGGGGACAAAACCATGTTGTTCAGGAATAGAAAGACAACCTTCTTCAATACCCGTTTCACCTGATTTGTCTAATAATTCAGGGTTAATAAGAACAAGTCGTTGATCCCGCGTTTCCGAGACATCAATAACAATGATCCGCTGATGAATATCGACTTGAGTCGCAGCAAGACCGATACCTTCTTCTTCATACATCGTTTCGAACATATCATCGACGATCTGTTGAATTTCGGCATCAACTTTTTCTACTGGCTTAGCAATTGTGCGTAAGCGTTCGTCTGGGTAATGTAATACATTTAATACTGACATAAATTTTTTCGAGCAGCGTCCAAAAAAGTGAATAGGAATTAATGCCTATTCTAGACATTTATCAGTCATATTGACAGTATTGGTTACGATTTGTTCACAGATGAACCTTTACAATAAAGTCAGGAAGACGCCATGGATGCGCAAGAAATTTGGTTAAGAATGTCTCAGGTGAGCCGGCTATCACCACATAAGGCATTAAAAATTATTAATAAGCTAAGGATATTAGAACAAGTATGCTCTTCTGTTTTACAGGAGTGTGGGTTAAGTGAACTGCAGTGTTTACAGTTTCTACACGTGCCATCTGTAAAATTAGCTCAAACGCTTAAATGGCTAGAAAAGGAAGAAAATCAACTGATTACTTTTTGTGATTCCTTGTACCCTTCCTTATTAAAGCATATATCTAATCCGCCACTCGTCTTGTTTGTAATAGGGCAAAGTGAGCTGATGGCGACAGCACAAATCGCAATAGTCGGTAGTCGGCAAGCGAGTGAGTATGGCCGTAAATGGGCGGATCGGTTTGCCAATAAATTTACTGACTATGGTTTTACAATTACTAGCGGGTTAGCATTTGGTATCGATGCTGCAAGTCATCGCGCGGCACTCGCAGCAAATGGGAAAACAGTTGCCGTTTTAGGGAGTGGATTAGCAAATATTTATCCTAGGCAGCATACTGCGCTGGCGGAGCAGATTAAACAAGAGGGGGTACTAATCTCTGAGTTTTTACCAAATGCGCCTCCGCTACCTAGGCAATTTCCTCGACGAAATCGAATTATTAGTGGCTTAAGTAAAGCGACAGTCGTGGTAGAGGCAGGGTTGAAAAGTGGCTCATTGATAACGGCTCGTTATGCCATTGAGCAAAATAGAGACCTTTTTACGATACCCGCACCACTTGGTAATTCAGCTTACAGTGGTAACCATTGGTTATTACAACAAGGAGCATATCTACTTGTTGAACCCGAAGATATCAAACACCATATAGAGGTTGGACTAAATTGGTTGCCAGTCGAGCCATTAGAAGAAGAAACGCTGAATGCTGAATTTAATCTGACAGAGAATAAAATATTGAGTATGGTTGAGTATCACCCTACACCTGCAGATGTGATTGCTGAGCGTGTACAACAGCCGATAACAGAAGTCATTGCCGTTTTGACGGAACTTGAGATAGACGGTGCTATCGCTTCTGTTACTGGTGGGTATATAAAATTAAGTTAGTTGGCTAAGAGAAAATCATGTCAAAGCAATTGCCTTTTGAAACAGAGAAAAATGAACATTGTCCTGAATGCGGTTCTTTGCTGGTCATTCGTAATGGTGCACATGGGCCTTTTTTTGCTTGTTCTTCGTACCCTCAATGTCATTATCTCAAACCTATGCGTCCTTCGGCAGAAAGCCATGTAGTAAAAGTATTAGAAGGGCAAGCATGTCCACAATGCGGTCATGATTTGGTTTTGAAGCAAGGGCGATTTGGTATGTTTATTGGATGTAGTCACTACCCAGAGTGTGAGCATATTGAATTAATTGATAAGCCAGATGAAACGAAAGTTGCTTGCCCCCAGTGCCAGACAGGTCACCTATTACAACGTAAGTCTCGGTTTGGAAAAACATTTTATGCGTGTGATAGCTATCCGTCTTGCCAATTTATTCTCAATCATAAGCCTGTTTCGGGTGAATGTGAGTTTTGTCATTATCCATTACTTATGGAAAAAAGGGGTGCTCAAGGAGTAAGATTATTTTGTGCCAGTAAACGATGTGGTAAACCACAAAAAGAATAATGAGTTAAAAAGATGCAAAATAAAGCTACACCTGCAATTGAAAATATTATTGTTTCCCTGAACAAAGGGGAAGTTATCGCTTATCCCACTGAGGCCGTATTTGGATTAGGTTGTGATCCTGATAGTGAACAAGCGGTTAATAAGTTACTTGAGTTAAAACAACGTCCTTGGGAGAAAGGGCTAATTCTTATCGCAGACAATTATGAACAGCTGAAAGACTATGTGGACGATAGTCAGTTGACTGATGAACAAAAGCAAACGATGTTTGCAAGCTGGCCAGGGCCTGTGACTTGGGTTATCCCAGCCAAATCATCCACTCCGAAATGGTTAACTGGGCGTTTCGATACTTTGGCGGTAAGAGTAACAGATCATGGGTTAGTAAAAGAGCTCTGTCGCGAATACGGTAAGCCATTAGTATCTACAAGTGCGAATTTAAGCGGTCAGGAGCCATGTAGGACAACCAATGAAGTTCTAGAGCAGTTTAAGGGAAGTATCCCTGTGCTTGATGGAATGGTGGGGGGCCGTCAAAACCCATCAGAAATTCGGGATGCTAAAACAGGGCAACTTTATCGTAAAGGATAACTATTATATGGGTAAATATGCCGTTTTTGGTCATCCGATAGCGCATAGTAAATCGCCAATTATACACCAGATGTTTGCTGAACAGACGGGTATTGCGCTGGAATATGAACGTATTTTGGCACCACTAGATGGCTTTGAGCAGTCATTGTCTGCATTTTTTGCTCAGGGAGGGATGGGGGCGAATGTTACGCTACCTTTTAAGGAAAACGCATATCAAATGGTATCTGAGCTAACAGATAGAGCTCAATCGTGCGGTGCAGTAAATACCGTGATGAAACTGGATAGTCACCGGTTATTAGGTGATAACACGGATGGTGCTGGCCTTTTGCTAGATCTTCAACGGCTTAATTTTATTCATAGCAATAGCAAAGTATTAATTATTGGTGCTGGTGGTGCAACGAGGGGGGCTTTATTACCTCTCTTAGAATTTGGGTGCGAAATTACGCTAACGAATAGGACTTTTTCTAAAGCAGAAACATTAGTAAATCAATTTGTTAGCTTTGGAAAAATAAAAGCACAGCCGATCGAACAGATCAAAACAGCCTGTTTCGATCTCATCATTAATGCGACTTCATCTGGAGTGAGTGGCGAGATCCCCGCAATTGATCCCGCTGTATTTTCTGCGCGGGTGGCATGTTATGACATGTTTTATCAACATGGTTTAACACCATTTCTATCGTTCGCGAGTTCTCATCAGGTAAATCGCCTTGCCGATGGTTTAGGTATGTTAGTTGGGCAAGCCGCTTTCGCTTTTAAATTATGGCATGGAGTACTTCCAGATATAGAGCCGGTTCTTCTTGAATTACAAAAGGAACTGAAAAAGTGAATCAAGCTATTCAATTTCCAGATAGAGAAGAGTGGAATGCTGCTACAAGAAAAGTCCATTTTCCGGTATTAATTAGTGGAATGTTAGCTGAATGTGTAATATCAGACTCGTTGCTTTATCGGCGGTATGGAGAAGGGGCTGAGCCATTAGTGCTTTTCCAAAATAACCGTTGGGATATAGAAGAAGAGTTTGAGGCCTTGATAGCTCAAGGCCCTCAGGAAGATGATAGTGTTTATTCTTTACCAGAAGATAAATAATCATTCTTCCATTGAACGTAGTTATTCGCTGAATAACGTAGATGTTCTAATTCAGCTTCCGTTAGTTTACGGGCAGCTTTAGCTGGGCTACCAACATAAAGGTAGCCACTTTCCAGTTTTTTGCCTTGGGTGACGAGGCTATTTGCGCCTATAACTACGTCGCTAGCGATTATTGCTCCATCAAGAATAATAGAACCCATACCGACTAATACGCGATCCCCGATTGTGCAACCATGAAGCATCACTTTATGTCCGACGGTGACATCTTCGCCAATAATTAGAGGGTTGCCTTCTGGGTTATGTTTTGATTTGTGTGTTACGTGTAAGACGGAACCATCTTGTATATTAGTGCGAGCACCAATTTCAATGTAGTTCACATCACCACGTAATACGGATAAAGGCCAAATACTGACATCATCAGCTAAACGAACATCGCCGATCACAACAGCTGAAGGATCGATAAAAACGTTAGAGCCAGTGGTGGGATAAATATCGAGATAAGGTCTTAAGTGTTTGTTCATAAAGATGACCATAGTTGATAATTAGTGGTATTAAATAGAATAGTCGATATCTATTCATATTATGAAGAAGAGTATCCTTCAAAAAAGAGGGTATTTGTTGTTTGTTTTATAGTCACAATGCTAGAAAAAAAAACATAGTGATGATTTTATCTTCAAACAGTACTTTTTTTCAAAAAAAGGG
>NZ_JAMPLW010000034.1:0-26172 GCF_028477805.1 Providencia sp. PROV268 | reverse complement strand
AGGCAGAACGCCAACGCCAAGAGGCAGCACGTTTAGCTGAGGAAGAGGCTGAGCGCCAGCACCAAGCTGAACTAGCGGCAGCCAAAGCGGCGGAAGAAGAGGCAGAACGCCAACGCCAAGAGGCAGCACGTTTAGCTGAGGAAGAAGCAGAACGTCAGCACCAAGCAGAAGAACAAGCTAAGCTGGAAGCTCAAGATATCGTCGCGTTACGCGATGAGGTTCTGAGTGAGCAAGAAGAGCCGAAACAAACAGAGCAAGAAAAACCTAAAAAGGAAGGTTTTTTTGCTCGATTAAAGAAAGGGCTACTGAAAACACGTCAAAATTTAGGCTCAGGTTTTCTTGGGTTATTTACTGGCAAGAAAATTGATGATGATCTTTTTGATGAATTAGAAGAACAATTATTGATTGCCGATGTGGGTGTTGATACAACACGTAAAATTATTGATAACCTGACCGCTCACGCAAGCCGTAAAGAGCTAAAAGATGCAGAGGCGCTATACAGTAAATTGCGTGAAGAAATGTCTGATATTTTAGCGGGAGTGGATAAACCGCTAGTCATTGAAGACAAGAAACCCTATGTTATTCTTATGGTTGGGGTCAATGGTGTTGGTAAAACGACCACGATAGGTAAATTAGCTCGCCAATATCAATCTGAAGGTAAAACCGTCATGTTAGCGGCAGGGGATACTTTCCGCGCGGCGGCTGTTGAGCAATTACAAGTTTGGGGGGAACGTAACCGTATCCCTGTTGTTGCGCAACATACTGGTGCCGATCCTGCATCAGTCATTTTTGATGCAATCCAATCAGCTAAAGCTAAAGGCGTGGATGTTCTGATTGCAGATACTGCTGGGCGTTTACAAAACAAAGCACATCTGATGGAAGAATTGAAAAAAATTGTCCGAGTGATGAAAAAACTGGATGAAGAAGCGCCACATGAAATTATGCTAACACTAGATGCAAGTACTGGACAAAATGCTGTCAGTCAGGCAAAACTTTTTAATGATGCTGTAGGTCTGACAGGTATCACATTGACTAAACTCGATGGCACAGCAAAAGGTGGTGTGATCTTCTCCATTGCTGATCAATTCGGTATTCCTATTCGTTATATCGGGATTGGTGAGGGTATTGAAGACTTACGTCCATTTAAAGCCGATGACTTTATCGAGGCTCTATTTGCCCGAGAGGAATAATTTTCGATGATTCGCTTTGAACACGTCAGTAAAGCTTATCGAGGTGGCCGGCAGGCTCTCCAAGGGGTAGATTTTCATCTACAACCAGGGGAAATGGCTTTTCTTACTGGTCACTCAGGAGCTGGTAAAAGTACGCTACTGAAGCTTATTTGTGGTATTGAGCGCCCGAGTGCTGGGCATATATTGTTTAATGGCCATGATATTAGTCGTTTGAAAAATCGGGAGATCCCTTTTTTGCGTCGGCAAATTGGGATGATTTTTCAAGATCATCATCTGTTATTTGATAGAACGGTGTACGACAATGTTGCAATGCCATTGATCATTTCGGGCGCAAGTTCCGAAGATATTCGCAGACGAGTTTCAGCAGCATTGGACAAAGTGGGTCTACTTGATAAAGCGAAAAATTTTCCAATTCAGTTGTCGGGTGGTGAGCAGCAGCGAGTTGGGATTGCACGTGCTGTCGTAAACAAACCAACCATGTTACTTGCGGATGAGCCAACGGGGAACCTTGATGGTGAACTATCAGAGGGGATCATGCGGTTATTTGAAGAATTCAACCGTGTTGGAGTGACGGTTCTCATGGCAACCCATGATGTTGCTTTGATTGAGAGGCGTAATTACCGTGTACTGACTCTGAGTGAAGGGAGAATGATCGGAGGTCAACATGGCTAAACACGTTCGCAAATCTAAGTCTGAACGCCCTATGCAATCAAAAAGTAAGGCATTGAAAGGTGGGTGGCGTGAACAATGGCGCTATGCTTGGTTGAATACATTGGCGGATATGTTAAGACAGCCGTTAGCAACCTTTTTAACGGTGATGGTCATTGCGATTTCTCTGACCTTACCAAGCCTTTGTTATATTGTCTGGAAAAATGTGGCCCAAGCAGCTGCTCAATGGTATCCAACACCACAATTAACTGTTTACCTTGATAAATCGCTGGATGAACAAGGTGGGCAAAATGTGGTAACTCAGTTGCAAGCGCTTGATGGGGTAGAGCACGTAAACTACTTATCTCGCGACCAAGCGATGAGTGAGTTCCGTAGTTGGTCTGGTTTTAGTACTGCCTTAGACATGCTAGAGGAAAACCCATTACCTGCTGTGGCAATTATTACGCCAAAATTGGATTTTCAAAGTTCTGAAGTGTTAACAACACTGCGTGATCGAGTAAGCCAAGTTAATGGCATTGAAGAAGTTCGTATGGATGATAGCTGGTTCTCTCGGTTGGCGGCATTAACACAACTTGTCGGGCAAGTCGCTTCGGTGATTGGTATTCTAATGATCATTTCACTATTCCTTGTTATTGGTAATAGTGTGCGTTTGAATATTTTTGCGCGTCGAGACACCATCAATGTGATGAAGCTCATCGGTGCGACAGATGGCTTTATTATGCGGCCATTTTTACACGGTGGCTTGTTAATGGGGGCACTGGGCGCGGTAGTATCGCTGATTATGTCAGCGCTACTGGTGTGGAAGTTATCCGATGTTGTAGCACAAGTTGCGAGTGTTTTTGGTACGCAATTTCATATAGAAGGCTTGCTATGGGAGGAATCTTTATTAGTGATCCTTATGTCAGCCATGATTGGTTGGGTGGCAGCTTGGCTAGCGACAGTCCAGCACTTACGTCATTTTACGCCTGAATAATCCTTTTTATCGGCATAGTTTATCGCTATGCCGATAAAAATGGCACAGCTTGGGAACTTTTGAAGTCTTGGTTTGTCTGATATTAACCTGTCGCTATCGCACAAGTAGAATTTATTTAACTCAGTAAAACTGGTAAACTACGGTTTTCTAATCTTATATATCGCATCAAATTAATCTCTTTTCTTTATTTTTCAAAGAGGATCTGAATGACCAAAGACATGCAATCATTAGCACTTGTTCCGCAGGGAAGTATTGAAGCTTATATGCGGGCTGCCAATGCTTATCCTATGCTCACCGCTGAGGAAGAAAAGGAACTTGCTGAACGGCTGCATTACCATGGTGATCTGGATGCGGCAAAGCAACTGATCTTATCGCACTTACGTTTTGTGATACATGTTGCTCGTAGCTACGCAGGTTACGGTTTACCGCAAGCAGATTTAATTCAGGAAGGGAATATCGGCCTGATGAAAGCAGTGCGTCGGTTTAACCCTGAAATTGGTGTTCGCCTAGTTTCCTTTGCGGTCCATTGGATCAAAGCTGAAATTCATGAATACGTGTTGCGCAATTGGCGTATCGTTAAGATCGCGACAACAAAATCGCAGCGTAAGTTATTTTTTAACTTGAGAAAAAATAAAAAGCGTCTCGGTTGGTTTAATCAAGATGAAGTTGATATGGTGGCTAAAGAGCTGGGCGTGAGTACCAAGGATGTACGTGAAATGGAATCACGCATGGCGGCTCAAGATATGGCTTTTGATATGTCTGATGATGATGATAGCGGTGATTTAGGGCAACCTATTGCACCCGTACTGTTCTTACAAGATAAATCATCTGATTTTGCAGGCTCTATCGAAGAGGACAATTGGGAAAGTCACGCAACAGATCGGTTAGCCGACGCATTAGATTCATTAGATGAGCGTAGCCAAGATATTATTCGTGCTCGTTGGCTAGATGATGATAATAAGACAACATTACAGGAATTAGCCGATAAATATGGCGTTTCTGCCGAACGAGTCCGTCAGCTCGAAAAAAATGCCATGAAAAAATTGCGTGCCGCAATGGAAGAAGGCGAAGAAGAGAGTTATTAAAATCGATTTCCTTCCTAATTCACTGTTACTGCATTTATTGTCGCCGCCACGCGCGGGGCAATAAATGCAGAATACGCAGTATCATTCACTGTATAATTCTAAGGGGAGTCCATCCGGATCGGCAAAAAAAGTAAACCTTTTTTGTGTGTAGGGATCGATTCGTGGTGCTTCACAATCAACATTATGCTGCTTTAAATATTCAATCCATCCGTCAAGATCGTCCACACTAAACGCCAAATGCCTCAAACCACAAGCTTCAGGGTAACTTGGTCTAGCTGGTGGCGTAGGAAAACTAAATAATTCAATTTGGTATTGGTTGCCGAGCGCTAAATCTGCTTTCCATGAATCAGACTCTGCTCGATAATGCTCTTCTAATAAGGTTAATCCAAGAATTTTGCAGTAAAAATGTTTACTGGCAGCATAATTGGAGGCAATGATGGCAACATGGTGAATCCGCTTTAATTTCATAGTATTAAACTCGTTTTTCCCATCGATGACTTTCTTGTGTTGGTGTGAAGCGACAAGCTAATAAAAATTGCTCCATCACGATTTTATCCGCATCTAAAACCCCCTCTAAGCTGAAATACCAATGGGTTATTTGAGGCTCTTGTCGGCATATTTCGTCGAGTAAATAGAGCCCTACGCCACGGCGACGAGTGACCTCGCGCACTAAAAAATCGTAGATAGTACCTTTGTGTTGTTCTCGATGAATTTTGGCTGCGGCTAATAGGCGATCATTAAAGCGTGCCGCATAGATTTTTTGCTCTGATTGGCATTGATGAGCAAGTTGGTCTGGCTTCTGGTCAGGCCAGATTTTGTACAGGTCAAGATATTGTTGCTCAGTAGGATTGACCAAAGGAATGATTGTTAATTTCATAATCTTTCTATCTATATTAGTGAGACACCAAGCTGTAACTCATTGATTATTGCTGCTGTATGTAATCACATAGCCATGTTTGTCATTAAGGATATGCTTAATGGCTACCAAGCTGCAACTCGCATTATTTAGAGTATGCCCTTTGCTTATTTTTCATTCATACTCATCGACAGAGTGATCTGTAACCGATTTTTTGATTTTAGAGATGAAGATTTTGTCTTGGTTGATCTTCCGAGTTTAGCTCGGATTAATTTAAATTTAACTAGAATATAACACTGGCATTTACCAAAAACCCACGTAATAACATTAGATTTTTATTCTGCTGATTATGTAATTACCTGCCATATACATTTGCTATTTAGCATATTTATCTTGTTTAATGTCATGAAATATATAGCCTTATTGGCTATGTTTTTAAATATTAGGCATTCGATAATGCCAATCATAATAATTGACTATAAATCAAACACAAACATGCAGAACCACAGAAGATGGGGACGACAGAATGAAAAAAATGAATAAAATGTTACTGGCAGGATCGATTGCGATGGTGTTTAGCCAGCCGATATGGGCTAAAGAGGTGAAGATCGCAGTTGTTGGTGCTATGTCTGGCCCTGTTGCCCAATATGGCGACATGGAGTTCACTGGTGCTCGCCAAGCAGTCGCTGATATTAATGCAAAAGGTGGGATCAACGGCGATACTTTAGTTGCAGTTGAATATGATGATGCTTGTGACCCAAAACAAGCTGTCGCTGTTGCTAACAAAGTGATCAATGATGGGATTCGTTATGTTATTGGTCATCTCTGCTCTTCTTCAACACAACCTGCATCCGATATTTATGAGGATGAAGGGATTATCATGATCACGCCGGCTGCAACCAATGCTGATCTAACCACGCGTGGTTATCAAATGATCATGCGTACAACAGGTCTAGATTCAGACCAAGGCCCTACCGCAGCGAAATATATTGTCGATGAGATCAAACCAAAACGTATCGCTGTTGTTCATGACAAACAGCAGTACGGTGAAGGTTTGGCGCGCTCTGTCCGTGAAAATCTAAACAAAGCGGGCGTTAAAGAAGTGATGTTTGAAGGGATCACCGCGGGCGATAAGGACTTTTCTGCACTGGTAGCCAAACTGAAAAAAGAGAATGTGGATTTTGTCTATTTTGGTGGCTACTACCCAGAAATGGGGCAAATTTTACGTCAAGCGAAGCAATCGGGTTTGAATATTCGCTTTATGGGGCCAGAAGGAGTAGGTAACTCATCACTTTCAAATATTGCTGGGGAAGCTTCAGAGGGGATGTTAGTAACATTGCCTAAACGCTATGATCAAGTCCCAACTAACAAACCTATTGTGGATGCGATTAAAGCGAAAAAAGAAGATCCAACCGGTCCGTTCGTTTGGACTACGTATGCGGCAATTCAAGGCTTGACGACAGCAATGGAGCGTACAGGGAGCCGAGAGCCAGAAGATTTGGTTAAGGATCTAAAAGCAAATCCAGTCGACACAGTGATGGGGTCATTGACTTGGCAGCCTAATGGAGACCTGAAAGGTTTTGAATTTGGCGTATTTGAATGGCATGCGGATGGTACATCCACTGCAGTGAAGTAATTTCACTATTCAGGCGCTGAACCGGGAGTTGGCTTACCAACTTCCGGCTTCTGCCCTGTTTAGGGATGGTAGTATTAAAGGATAGTCCTATGTCAGATCAAATTCTTTATTTTATCCAACAACTCCTCAATGGCTTAACCTTGGGCAGTACCTATGCATTGATAGCGATTGGCTACACAATGGTTTATGGCATTATTGGTATGATCAACTTTGCTCATGGTGAAGTTTACATGATTGGTAGCTATGTCTCCTTCATTGTCATCGCTGGGCTAATGATGCTAGGTATTGATGTTGGTTGGATCCTTATTGCTGCGGCATTCGTGGCTGCGATTGTTGTTTCAAGCTCCTATGGTTGGAGTATTGAACGCGTCGCATACCGGCCTGTTCGCCATTCAAAAAGGTTGATTGCACTTATCTCTGCAATTGGAATGTCAATTTTCCTACAAAACTATGTCAGCTTGTCACAGGGATCACGTGATCTGGCATTACCGAGTTTGATCACAGGTCAGTGGGTATTAGGCGAAAGCGATGGCTTTGAAGCGAGCATTACAAAAATGCAGCTGACCATTTGGGTGGTTACCTTACTTGCTATGTTGGCATTGACCCTATTTATCCGCTATTCCCGTATGGGAAGGGCGTGTCGTGCCTGTGCTGAAGATTTAAAAATGGCAAGTTTATTAGGCATTAACACAGACCGAGTGATTTCATTAACTTTCGTGATTGGTGCCACAATGGCAGCGGTAGCGGGAGTACTACTTGGGCAGTTTTATGGGGTCATAAACCCTTATATTGGTTTTATGGCTGGAATGAAAGCCTTTACCGCAGCCGTACTGGGGGGAATTGGTAGTATTCCTGGCGCTATGCTAGGAGGCATCATTCTCGGTGTTGCGGAAGCAATGACATCGGCTTATTTAAGCACGGAATATAAAGACGTTGTGTCATTTGGTTTATTAATTGGTGTATTGCTGATCATGCCAACCGGCATTCTGGGGCGCCCGGAGGTCGAGAAAGTATGAGAAAAGAAAATTGGATTAATGCCATCGTCGCGTCTGTGATGTTCTTTATTCTCTCTGTCTTTATGATGGGTCTGCAATTGACACTTGATGGCACGAAACTGGTTGTTTCAAGTGGTGATTCGGTACGCTGGAATTGGATTTTTGCAGGGATTGCAGTGATCTTTATTTTTCAGCTAATACGCCCTTCATTGGTGAGAGTGTGGCAAGGTGTTCCGAAACAATCGTGGTCTATACCTGATTTTGATGGCTCGACAGCGAGGCAAAAGATCCTTGCATTAGTTATTGTTATTGCTGCAATTATTTGGCCTTTTGCTGTTTCTCGAGGTAGCGTCGATATTGCGACATTAACCTTAATTTATGTGATGTTAGGTCTTGGTTTAAATGTGGTTGTCGGGCTATCAGGCTTACTGGTTTTGGGGTATGCAGGGTTTTATGCAATAGGTGCTTATACTTTTGCATTATTAAACCATTACTACGGGTTTGGCTTCTGGGAAAGCCTACCTATTGCTGGGTTAACAGCGGCCTTAGCTGGGTTTTTATTGGGGTTCCCTGTATTGCGGCTAAGAGGCGATTATTTGGCGATTGTCACCTTAGGTTTCGGTGAGATTGTGCGTATTTTATTGCTCAATAACACAGAAATCACGGGAGGACCAAACGGGATTAGCCAGTTGCCTAAGCCAACGTTGTTTGGTTTAGAGTTTAGCCGCACAGCAAAAGAGGGTTGGGATACTTTCCATAATTTCTTTGGCCTTGATTACAACGCAGGCGATAGGATTATTTTCCTCTATTTTGTGGCTCTGCTGCTGGTGCTATTAACGCTGTTTGTGATCAATCGATTATTACGTATGCCTTTAGGGCGGGCGTGGGAAGCATTACGGGAAGATGAAATCGCCTGTCGCTCTTTAGGTTTATCACCGACAAAGATCAAGTTAACCGCCTTCACGATCAGTGCTGCCTTTGCTGGATTTGCGGGAACGCTTTTTGCGGCTCGCCAAGGCTTTATCAGCCCTGAATCATTCACTTTCGTTGAGTCTGCTTTTGTACTAGCCATTGTCGTGCTCGGAGGGATGGGCTCACAAACATCGGTGATATTAGCGGCGATTATACTGGTTGTCTCAAGAGAAATGATGCGTGATTTGAATGCTTACAGTATGTTGCTATTAGGGGCATTGATGGTGCTGATGATGATTTGGCGTCCACAAGGGTTATTACCAATGAAACGTCGCCAAATGAAGCTAAAAAATAGCGAGCAAGTCGCCAGTGAGGGGGAAAAAGTATGACTCCTCTATTACAAGTCAACGGTCTAACCATGCGTTTTGGTGGGCTATTAGCGGTAAATAACGTTGAGCTGAGCTTAAATCAAGGTGAAATCGTTTCCTTGATTGGGCCAAATGGTGCAGGAAAAACGACAATTTTTAACTGCTTAACCGGGTTTTATAAGCCAACTGGCGGCTCAATTCTATACCGAGAAAAGCATTTGGAAGGCTTATCGGGTCAGGCGATCGCTCGGCTTGGGGTGATCCGAACTTTTCAGCATGTACGCTTATTCAAAGAAATGACCGTGATTGAGAATCTGTTAGTTGCTCAACATCAACATTTGAAAAGTGGTATTTTCTCCGGGTTACTGAAAACGCCAGCCTTTCGACGAGCGGAATCAGAAGCGATCGACAATGCAGTAAAGTGGCTTGAAAGGGTCGATTTATTGCAATTTGCTAACCGTCAAGCTGGTAACTTAGCGTATGGTCAACAGCGTCGGTTAGAGATAGCTCGTTGTATGGTGACACGGCCTGAAATTCTTATGTTAGATGAACCCGCGGCCGGCCTAAACCCGAAAGAAACTGATGACCTTGATGAGTTAATTGCTGAGTTACGCTCTCATCACCAAGTATCTATCTTATTGATTGAACATG
Organism: Providencia sp. PROV268; assembly: GCF_028477805.1. Taxonomy (NCBI): domain Bacteria; kingdom Pseudomonadati; phylum Pseudomonadota; class Gammaproteobacteria; order Enterobacterales; family Morganellaceae; genus Providencia; species Providencia sp. PROV268. The sequence continues at coordinate 16,837 of NZ_JAMPLW010000034.1, read as the reverse complement.
ATATGAAGCTAGTGATGGGAATTTCAGATCGCATTTATGTGGTGAACCAAGGCACGCCTTTGGCGAATGGAACACCTGATCAAATTCGTCAGCACCCTGATGTGATCAAAGCTTACTTGGGGGAGGCTTATTGATGTTAGAATTTAAACAAGTTTCTGCCCATTACGGAAAAATTCAAGCACTACATCAAGTGAGCCTGAATATTCAAAAAGGGGAGATCGTCACATTAATCGGTGCTAATGGTGCGGGTAAAACGACGCTACTGAGCACATTATGCGGTGACCCGCGAGCCTCAGAAGGGCAAATTCTCTACCGTGATGTCGATATTACTCAGTTGCCGACCGCGAAAATTATGCGTGAAGATATTGCATTAGTACCCGAAGGTCGCCGCGTTTTTTCACGAATGACCGTCGAAGAGAATTTAGCGATGGGGGGCTTTTTTGCTAATCGCCAACAATATCAAGAGCGCATAGAGCGCGTTTATACGCTGTTCCCGCGTTTGCATGAGCGCCGTAGTCAACGCTCTGGCACCATGTCTGGTGGTGAGCAGCAAATGTTAGCGATTGGTCGTGCGCTGATGAGTCAACCTGAGTTGTTGCTACTTGATGAACCATCATTAGGTCTAGCGCCAATCATTATCATGCAAATCTTTGATACCATTTTGCAACTGCGCGAAGCGGGAATGACTATTTTCCTTGTGGAGCAAAATGCCAATCAGGCATTAAAACTGGCTGATCGCGGCTATGTTCTTGAGAATGGGCGTATTGTATTGGAAGATAGTGGTAAAGCGTTACTCGCTAATGAAGCAGTACGTAGTGCCTACTTAGGCGGCTAAACAATCCCCCTTCATATCCTCTATTGGATACTGAAGGGGCTTAATAGTTTAAGGTATTTTTATTAATGTCGGATTGGTTTCGAGTTCAATCTTTATGGTGAGCTTATCTAGATTATCAAATTTTAACGTATGATCTTTATTCACGTTGAAACAAGTTGCTCTCTTTATCTCAATAATAGATCCGGAAATTAATCGTTGAGGCTCAATTTGTTCAAGTTGATAACGGCAATGGGATGTTATTAAATATCCATTTTCCGTTATTTCGATTTGGACTGTTCCTTTATTCTCTCTTTGAGAGATATTGATTTTATCACGGTTTTGATTTGTGTTATATATATCGATATAAGCGTTTAAAATATGCTTTTGGTTCGCAATGTTACATAGATGACTAATGTGCTCAGGTGGTAATTTTTTAAAAGCATAATAAATGTCATTTATTGAATCTAATACAATTGACGAGCCATTCTCTGATTTGAAAATAATCTTCATTGCACCTATATCACGAGATATCTGCTCAAGGCATGAAATCTTACCTTCTGATTTTATTGTTATTTTTGAATTTTCATCCTCTATAATTTCATCCCCTTTACCCCACCGCCTTATCTGATAGTTTAATGCAGCAATCAATTCATTTTGTGTCATCAGAATATCTGTTTTATCTTGATTTTCCTCATTGAAATAAGAGGAGATCTCTTTGTTAAATTCAATAGTAACTTTTTGGTTATCTAATGATAATGACTTTAAACTTAACTTTGTATCGGGTTTATTTGCTATATTCTCTGGTAGGTGAAAATATTGATTAATAAAATCAATGGCAGACTCTTCATCCGTGATTTTAGGTTGCCAATGTGTATTTTCAGCTTGGTTTATTTTTGAAGTTTTAACAGGAAAAGAGTGATCACTATTTTTTACTTTGGCTATTTTTGATTCATGAGTGTGATCGTTATTGAGCCAAGAAGTAAGGCTATAAAATGGATTTTTAATCTTCATAAGTTATCACCAATAAAATTTATTTGCGCTAACTTACAATAGGTTTGATGCGAAAGATTGCAATAATCGAGCATCCTATCGCTCATAGTGGGCTTTTCATGACATAGTTTATGTGAAGCGTCTCGCATTTCAGCTATTTACTTGTTTCTGCATATTAAATTAGTTGTCTATACATCTTCCTTCGAATAAACAGCAAGCTATCACTCATTGTATAGCTCATCGCCTCCCTAGCTATCTAATCTTTGTGCAAAAATTCAAATTTAAATGTATATACTTTGTGAATTAAATGTATATATATTTAAAGGTAACAAGATAAATGATTTGATAAAAATGATAGAAAATTAGTGCTGAGATAACTTCAACTGATTGAATATCAATAAGTTGAAGAAGGTTTGAAATCAATAAATCTATCAGTGAAAAAATAATGACTAATGAGAAATATCATTGATTGTTACAAAAAAGTTACATAAAGAGGATAAATAGGGGATACACCGATGCTAAACCGTACTGACTCTACACGCGTTATCCGCTCCCCACGTGGCAGCGAAAAAACTTGCAAAAGCTGGCTGACAGAAGCCGTGTATCGCATGATCCAAAATAACTTAGATCCGGATGTTGCTGAGCATCCGCAAAGTCTAGTGGTGTATGGCGGAATTGGACGTGCTGCTCGTGATTGGGAATGTTATGACAAGATTTTAGAAGTATTGAAAACGCTTGAAGATGATCAAACGTTATTAGTGCAATCAGGCAAGCCTGTTGGTGTTTTCCCGACTCACCCTGATGCCCCCCGCGTATTAATTGCTAACTCAAATATCGTCCCTCATTGGGCGAATTGGGAACATTTCAATGAGCTAGATAAAAAAGGCCTAATGATGTATGGCCAAATGACGGCTGGCTCTTGGATCTATATTGGTTCACAAGGCATCGTACAAGGGACCTATGAGACTTTTGTATCTTTAGCTAAGCAACATTTTAATGGTGATCCAGCCGGACGTTGGATCCTAACGGGAGGACTCGGTGGAATGGGGGGCGCACAACCTCTTGCTGCGACCATGGCCGGCTTCAGTATGATTGCTGTTGAATGTGATGAAAGCCGCATTGATTTTCGTTTAAGAACACGTTATGTCGATAAAAAGGCCACTTCATTAAATGAAGCGCTGCACTATATTGAGGAAGCGAAACAGAGCGGTAAGCCAGTTTCAGTTGGCTTATTAGGTAATGCTGCCGATGTTTACAGCGAATTGGTAAAACGTAACATTACCCCAGACTCAGTAACTGACCAAACGAGCGCGCACGACCCCGTTCATGGCTACTTACCTCAAGGTTGGACATTGGCGCGATGGCGTGAAAAACAACAGACTGCTGCCGATGAAGTGACTAAAGCTGCGAAGAAGAGTATGGCAGTACAGGTTGACGCTATGCTGACTATGCAAAAACGTGGCTCAGCAGCCTTTGACTATGGTAATAACATTCGTCAAATGGCGAAAGATGAAGGTGTGAGTAATGCCTTTAATTTCCCTGGCTTCGTTCCTGCCTATATTCGCCCTCTATTTTGTGAAGGAATTGGCCCATTCCGTTGGGTGGCATTATCGGGTGATCCAGAGGATATCTATAAAACAGATCAAAAAGTAAAAGAGCTGATCCCAGACGATAAACACTTGCATAACTGGCTGGATATGGCCCGTGAACGCATCGCATTCCAAGGGCTGCCTGCTCGTATTTGTTGGGTTGGCTTAAAAGATCGTGAAAGATTGGGTCGAGCATTTAATGAAATGGTGAAAAATGGCGAGTTAAAAGGGCCTATTGTGATCGGTCGTGATCACTTAGATTCAGGCTCTGTAGCAAGCCCACATCGTGAAACCGAGTCGATGAAAGATGGCTCTGATGCAGTCTCTGATTGGCCTTTACTCAATGCGCTATTGAACACCGCGGGAGGAGCGACATGGGTGAGTTTACATCACGGTGGTGGTGTCGGAATGGGCTTTTCACAACACGCGGGTGTCGTGATTGTCTGTGATGGCACTGATGCCGCGGATAAACGTCTAGCACGAGTTTTACATAATGACCCAGCAACAGGGGTGATGCGCCATGCTGATGCGGGTTATGACATCGCAATACATTGTGCAAAACAGCAAGGTCTGAATTTGCCGATGGTCAAGTAGCACCTTTGGCCTGCCTCAGATTAGGGGCGGCCTTATTTAGAAGGGGATCAGTATGAATACGATGTCAAAGCCAAAAAGAGTAGGGCCATTATCAGGGATCAAAGTTATTGATCTAAGTCGCGTACTTGCCGGTCCTTATTGCACAGGCATGATGGCCGATTTAGGGGCTGAGGTGATCAAAATTGAGGTGCCTGATCATGGTGATGATAGCCGCCATTTGGGGCCGTTTATTGATGGTGAGAGCGTTTATTACGGGCTGATTAATCGAGGCAAACGCAGTATTGAGTTAGATCTAAAATCAGAGACTGACCGCGAAATCCTTTATCAGTTAGTCAAAGAGAGTGATGTCGTCGTTGAGAATTTTCGACCGGGGGTAACCGCGAGGTTAGGCATTGATTTTGACAGCCTAAAACAGCACAACCCAAAATTGATTTACGCCAGTATTTCCGGATTTGGTCAAGATAGCCCACTGGCTAATTACCCCGCTTATGACATTGTGGCACAAGCGATGTCAGGGTTAATGAGTGTGACAGGCTTTCCGCAAACAGGCCCAACCCGTAGTGGAGAATCGATAGGTGATGTTTGCGCTGGCATATTCGCTGCTTGGGCGATCAGTAGTGCACTATTTGCACGGGAAGCTCACCAAGAAAAAGCACAATATATTGATGTTGCTATGGTTGATGTGCTGCTAAGTATGCAACTAACAGGGTTATCTAACCTATTTGCAAATGGTACAGCGCCCAGCTTAGTGGGTAATCGACACCCTGTATCCACACCGTTTGATACTTATCAGGCACAGGATGGTTTAGTGGTTATTGCTATCGCCAGTGAAAAGTTATTTCAGCGTTTTTGTGAGTGTATGGGGAAACCTGAATTACGCAATGACCCTCGTTATAAAGACGATCCTACAAGAACGCTTTATCAGGCTGAACTTCGAAAAGAAATCGAACGTTGGACATCACAAAGAACGGTCGAAGAAGTTTGTGATTTGCTGCTAAACGCTGGGGTTCCTGCTTCGCCAATCCATGATTTGCAGCAGGCAACTCAGAGCGAACATGCAAAGGTACGTGCTGTTCTTACTCATCTTGATGATGGGGGAACACCATTAGTGTCTCAACCTGTTTTCTTTAATGGGTACAAACCTCATGTGACGCAAAGGGCACCTAGCTTAGGTGAAGCGAATGCTGTTTATAAATCGGCAAATCTCACAATAAAAAATGCGGAGACAATACAATGAGCTTTCAAATTGATGAAACAGAACAAGCAATTGTAGATGCTGTTGAAAAGGTTTGCCGGGATATTCTGCAAGCAAATGCGCAGCGTTACGATGAAACAGAAACCTTTTGTGCAGAAAGCCTAGCAGCACTGGGTGAAATGGGCTGCTGGGGGATCAACTTACCGGAACAATACGGCGGTTTTGGCATTGGCAGTATAGCAATGAGTATGATCGTGGAAGCAGTGGCAGCGGCTTGTGCATCAACATCATCGGCTTTAACGGCACACTTTCTCGCAACAGACTCAATTTTGATTGGGGGAACGGAGGAGCAAAAACAGTATTGGTTACCGAAAGCGGCAAGCGGTGAAATGCTAGGGGCGTTTGGTCTAACAGAGCCAGCGGCGGGATCAAACCCTGCTGACATGCGTACTATTGCGACCCGTGAAAATGGTGGTTGGCGAATTCGTGGCAATAAACACTACATTACCAATGCCAAAGAAGCTGATTTTATCGTGTTATACGCCAAAACGAATCCAGAAGCCGGCGCTCGTGGCATTAGTGCATTTATGATCCCAAAGGGCACTGAAGGCGTCGAGTTTTCTTCACCTGAGAAAACGATGGGGCTACGAGGGAGCACAATCTATGAACTAGCTCTGAATTGTTGGCTGCCTGAGTCGGCGCTATTAGGTGAAGAAAATAAAGGTTTCCATACCGCAATGGAAGTGTTGGATAAAGGTCGCGTGGAAGTTGCGGCGACTTCATTAGGTATTGCTCGTGCTGCCATGGGATGTGCCTTAAATTGGGTGAAAGAGCGCCAAATCGGTAAAAAGCCATTAGCGGCTTACCAAGGAACACAATGGCGACTTGCAGATATGCATACTCAATTAGAAGCCGCGCGTATGTTGACATGGCGTGCTGCGGAGTGTCGAGATTCAGGCGAACGTTTTAGCTTGCAATCGGCAACAGCAAAATTATTTGCCGCGGAGTGTGCTGGTTTTGTTACCGATGCAGCATTACAGCTTCATGGTGGTTATGGCTATATTCGGGATCTACCTTTAGAACGCTATGTACGTGATGCAAGAATTTTACGTATTTTTGAAGGTACTTCAGAAATCCAAAAAATCATTATCTCACGTGCGGTTTTAGATGCTGTTTAATGTGAGATAGGGAAATGCGAGTGGGCAGACAGGGTCCACTCGTAATGAGTAAAAACTGCAATAGGATGAACGACCTGATAACAGGATCATGGAATTAAAAACACAACAACAACCGGGTTTAAGAATGTATTTCAATTTTTAATGGCGGGTAGTTTATAAAACAACAATAACATCCGTCTTAACGTCTCATGGCTGTATCCTACGACAACCATTGCGACAAATTGGTCCATTCTTTAAGCCAAGCCTTGCTTAAAGAGGAGTTACCATGACAGTTTCAAACGACATAATCGCAGATAAAAAACATCGGCAGGATAATGTTCCTTTAATCGAAGCACGCTCTATTGACTATATCCCTGAATCAGAACGGCATGGCACATTATCAAGTCAATTTACTCTCTGGTTTGGGGCAAACTTACAGATTACCGCTATCGTGACTGGGGCACTCGCTGTCGTGTTAGGTGGCGATGTATTTTGGTCATTAATTGGTTTGTTTATCGGGCAACTACTTGGTGGTGCAGTGATGGCACTGCATGCTGTTCAAGGGCCAAAGCTAGGGTTACCACAGATGATCTCAAGCCGTGTTCAGTTTGGTGTCTATGGCGCGGTGATCCCGATCCTTCTAGTGTGCATGATGTATGTTGGCTTTTCAGCGAGTGGCACAGTATTAGCGGGTCAGGCCGTTGGGCAATTGCTCAATGTTAGTGATTGGGTCGGTATCTTGATCTTCGGTGCTGTGATCATCGCGATTACGATCTGTGGTTATCGTATCATCCATATGCTAGGTAAAGCGGCCAGTGTGATCGGTGTAGTTGCATTCTTTTATCTATTTTTCCGCTTGTTTTATATGAATGACGTTTCGGTCTTATTAGAAAACCGTCATTTCACGTGGACCAATTTCTTACTTGCAATGTCACTCTCAGCATCATGGCAAATTGCATTTGGCCCTTATGTTGCCGATTACTCTCGTTATCTACCTACCAAAACGCCGACAATCAAAGCGTTCTTAGCAGTAGGTTCGGGAACGGTGATTGGCACTCAAGCATCTATGATCCTAGGCGTCTTCGCTGCTGCTTTAGCCGGTAACGCATTCGCAGGTCATGAAGTGGCTTATATTGTTGGTCTGGGTAGCACAGGGCTTATTGCCGCGCTGCTCTATATCAGCATTTTCTTTGGTAAGGTGACGATCACTGCACTAAACGCGTACGGTAGCTTTATGTCGATGGCAGCCATCTTCTGTGGTTTCCGTGGCAAGCAGCAAATTTCTCGCAGGCAAAGGCTGTTTTTCATCATATTGATGGTCAGCTTCTCAACGGCTCTGGGCTTAGCTGGGCAACATTCATTCCTAAAACTATTTTCAGCTTTCCTACTGTTCTTACTGGCATTTTTTACCCCATGGAGCGCAATCAACCTTGTTGACTACTACTGGGTAACGAAAGGTCGTTATGACGTGCCTCAGCTATCGAACCCGAATGGTCGTTATGGGCGCTGGAATAAAGTTGGCATCATCACTTATGTGATTGGCGTTATGATTCAATTGCCTTTCATTGCGACAGGTTTCTACACCGGACCATTAGTAGAGAAGCTGGGAGGCGTTGATATCTCATGGATTGTGGGCCTCGTTGCCACCAGTATTATCTACTATGCTGCAATTAAAATATGGCCAATGTCCGTTGCAGATAGGCTAATACTGCCGTCGTCAAATGAAATACTGGACAGCAAATCAGCTAATTAACAAATCACGTTAAAACAAAAATAAGAGGGGATGATAGCAGTGAATATTCACTGCTAAGGCTCCCCTCAGCCTGAAAAACACTTTCTGGCAGAGAGTAATTAGGAGTAATTATGAAAATTTTAGTGGCTGTTAAAAGAGTTATTGACCACAACGTCAAAGTACGAGTGAAAGCAGATGGTTCAGGCGTCGAATTAACGAATGTCAAAATGGCAATCAACCCGTTTGATGAAATTGCCGTTGAAGAAGCGGTGCGCCTAAAAGAAGCTGGAAAAGCGGATGAAGTGGTTGTTGTATCAATCGGTGATGCTCACTCACAGGAAACGCTGCGTAGCGCGATGGCGATGGGTGCCGACAGAGCCATTTTGGTTCAGAAGCCGAGTGATTTAGTGTTAGAGCCACTGGATATTGCTCGCTTATTGCAGCAGGTGGTGGTTTCAGAGCAGCCGGACTTAATTTTGCTTGGTAAACAAGCTATTGATAATGACTGCAACCAAACAGGGCAAATGTTGGCTGCACTTCTTAAGTGTGGGCAAGCGACGTTTGCTTCCTTGATTGAAATTGATGGTACATCACTGCAAGTCACTCGTGAAATTGATGGTGGATTAGAAACATTAACATTAGCGTTACCAGCGGTAGTGACAACCGATTTACGTTTAAATGAACCTCGCTATGCAACCCTCCCTAATATCATGAAAGCAAAGAAAAAACCGCTTGAAGTACGCGATATTTCAGCGCTGGATTTTACGCCATTAGGGCAAGTAAAAACATTGATGGTTACGGAGCCGAAAAAACGTACAGGACAATGCACATTATTTAATGATGTCAAATCATTAGTCAGTGAACTGCAAGCTAAAGAAGTTATCTAATCGGGGAGAGCGCCATGAGCCAATTATCAGTATTAGTTGTGGTAGAACATGACAACCAAACTATTAAATCGTCAACATACCATAGCGTGACAGCGGCTAAACAGATCCTTGCAGGCCAAGGGCAATTGCATCTATTCGTTGCTGGTAGCCAATGCGCTAGGGTTGCAGAGCAAGCGGCTAGCATTGCAGGGGTCGAAAAAGTGATCCTTATCGACCATGTAGAGCTTACTCATCAACTCGCAGAAACTGTGACTGACTCAGTGGTTTCGATAGCTAAACATTACAGTCATTTAGTTTTTCCCGCGACCACTTACGGTAAAAATGTTGCTCCACGTGTAGCGGCAACGCTAGGTGTTGCACAGATTTCCGATATTACTGACGTTATTGATGCACAAACCTTTGTGCGTCCTATTTATGCGGGCAACGCATTAGCCACAGTACAAAATAATGGGAACCAAGTGGTGTTAACAATCCGTAGCTCTGCTTTTTCTGCTACGACGGAAACTCAGCCGGCGGCTGCCATCGAAGATTATTGTGCAAACAGTTTTAACCCATTATCTCAACTAAAAAGCCAATCTTTAACCCAAATGAGCCGTGCTGAGCTTAGTTCGGCAAAAGTGGTGATATCGGGGGGAAGAGGGCTAAGTTCTGGTGAAAACTTTGCTTTACTTGAAACCATTGCCGACAAATTAGGGGCTGCGGTTGGGGCATCAAGGGCTGCTGTTGATGCAGGTTATGTGCCGAATGATTATCAGGTTGGACAAACAGGTAAGATTGTTGCCCCCGATCTCTATATTGCCGTTGGAATTTCTGGGGCGATCCAACATATTGCTGGCATGAAAGAGAGCAAGGTGATCGTCGCAATCAATCAAGATCCAGAAGCTCCTATTTTCCAAGTTGCGGACTACGGCATTGTTGGTGATCTGTTTGAGATCTTACCTGAATTAGATAAAGCATTAGCCTAATTAGGGGGAAATATGACTATCGACAATAGTGTCAATATCAATGAGGCTCCAGAGCGCGAATCGATGGAATTTGATGTCCTGATTGTCGGTGGTGGACCTGCGGGACTATCTGCGGCAATCCGCTTAAAGCAACTTGCCTTAGAAAAAAACAGTGAATTATCTGTCTGTCTGATCGATAAAGGTGCTGAAATTGGAGCGCATATTCTATCGGGAGCTGTGATCGACCCCCGTGCCCTTGATGAGCTACTACCCGACTGGCAGCACTTTGTCTCCAGTGACTTAACGGCAGTCACTGAAGATCGCTTTTTGCTCCTAAAAGAGCATAAAGCGAACCGGTTACCACTTGCTCTGTTACCAACCAGTTTAAAAAATGAAGGAAATGTAATTGGTAGTCTAGGGCGGGTATGTTCCGCCTTAGCATCACAAGCCGAACAGCTCGGGGTCGACGTATTTGCGGGCTTTGCGGCAACAGAAGTTATATACAGCGAGTCAGGCTCAGTGATAGGGGTGACGACGGGGGATATGGGGCTTGATAAATCAGGTAATCCAACCTCAATGTATCAACCGGGCATGAATTTATTAGCAAAAATGACGTTTTTTGCAGAAGGGTGCCGTGGGCAATTAGGGAAGCAACTTATTGAACATTTTGACTTATCAGCTGGCCGTGGAAAGCAAACCTATGGTCTTGGATTAAAGGAAATTTGGCAAATACCTAAAGAGCAGCATCAAGCCGGTTTGGTCGTTCATTCAATTGGTTGGCCTTTAGATAATAATACTTATGGTGGCGGCTTCGCTTATCATTATGGTGAAAATCAGGTTGCTGTTGGTTTAGTGGTAGGGCTGAACTACGAAAATCCTTATTTATCACCGTTTGATGAATTCCAACGTCTCAAAACTCACCCAGCGTTTAGCGCTTTTTTACAAGGTGGCGAACGAGTGAGTTATGGGGCTAGAACCTTGGTTGCTGGAGGACTTTCCGCATTACCAGAACTGAGCTTTCCTGGAGGAGCATTGATTGGTGATGATGCAGGCTTTTTGAATGCGGCTCGGATCAAAGGTAGTCACTGTGCAGTGAAAAGCGGTGCACTTGCGGCAGAAGCCCTGTTCGGATCAATGCGCGATCAATCTATCGATTATGCGGAATTTAAAACACAATATCGTCAAAAATTTGCACAGAGTTGGCTCTATCGTGAGTTATACCAAACTCGTAATTTCAAACCCTATATGAAAAAAGGTTTGTACTTAGGGTCGTTATTATTTGGTGCAGAACAGCTGCTTTTAAAGGGGCGTACACCGTGGACGTTAAAGCTAAAGCAAGCAGACCATGAAAGTTTGCAAGAGGCTAAAAACTTTCAACCGATTGAATACCCCAAACCGGATGGCATTTTGACTTTTGATAAGCCTTCGTCGGTATTTCTATCAAACACTAATCATGAAGAAGAGCAGCCGTGCCACTTAAAATTACAGGATAGTCAAATACCTATTAGCGTTAATTTACCTCGATATGCGGCACCAGAGACCCGTTATTGCCCCGCGGGGGTCTATGAAATAGTGAGTGAAAAAGAACAACCAAAGTTACAAATCAATGCGCAAAACTGTTTGCATTGTAAGGCGTGCGATATCAAAGACCCAACGCAAAATATCTGTTGGACAGCACCACAAGGGGGAGAAGGGCCAATTTATCAAGGGATGTAACTGGTTTTGTTGTGATGTATTCCCGCCAATAGAAGCGCGGGTGTGGTTGTGCTTTATTTTATCAGTCGCTTTGGGGCATTTTGTGAATTTGCCCCATTTTTTTGTTTATGTGTTATGGGGTATCAATGCGTGAATGTAACTTTAATTTGTAACGAGAGCCTGCTGTTATCATATTGACATAACTAATTAAAATAGAGCCTGTCCAGGTACGGCGGCTAAGTTGTAAGCAGGGGGAACCTTCTTTAATAGAGAGGGATTGGGCAATGGCCTTAGTCGCTAAAGCGGCTTCGATGGTATGCTCCATTTCACTAACGGGAAAATACCGCTGCAAGTATCCACTTGGTGTTTCTGTATCGCCAAAGTGTTGTTTGACGAAATCAGGAACGATAGCGTGATTGACATAACGCTCCTCAAGCATCAAAGGAATGTCATTTTCAAAATGGAGTACCTTGCAATAGCCGATATCACTTCCTTCCATCACTCCAAGTTGTAACGCAATTTCAGGCGAAGCAGTAATAATTTTAAGTTGTAATTGATGACCGCTATATTTATTACCGCTTAATGATATTTCATCAAAAATATCAAAAGCTTTGGTTACAGGCAGCTCATGCTTTTGGGTCGCAACAAAGGTGCCTTTCCCAGCAATACGATTCAGAATACCTTTTTGGCTTAGCTCAGAAATGGCTTTATTCACCGTCATGCGGCTGACATTAAATTGGGCGCAAAGCTCTAGCTCTGTGGGTATTTGAGTTTCAGGTTTGAAGATACCTAAATCAATACTACGCAGAATATAAGATTGAATTTGCTTGTATGCTGGTTGTGAAGTCATCGTGATTATTTTATTAATAATAAGGTGTTAGAAGAATCCGTTAATCTTCAGTTGTTACCATACCTAATCGGCGGTTTGCCCAAGTTTACCAGCAAACCTGCATCATTGTGACAAAAAAGTGTATTAAAGTACCGTAATGCTATTCAAAATAAGAAACACTGTAATTACCTGAATTTTATTAGTAAAATCTAATTGTTATTAGGTGCATAATACGCCCTGACTATGATAGTGAAATATTAATAAATAAGATAGGCTCTACATATGGGGGCAGTACTTTTATGCCACTTTATCCGAGTATGATTATCGGTATGTTACCCCAAAAATAGGGTTCGATTGATAGCATCTGATTTAGTATTCTTTTTTACTCTTGAAAGTTATTAAAAATAGCAATATTTTTTGAAAAAACTTTAAAAGTGGCAATAAATTGGTGAGTTGTACGGAAAGCAAATCGATCGAATTGATTGGTTGAGTTGGCTATTCCATCAACCAAAAGGCCGTTTAAAGCTTATGGCGTGAGTAATGCAGGGAACAAACACACTATTTTTCAGACTCAATAATAGGTGAACTTGGTGTTTTATTAAGGGGGAAGTTTGCCAAAACATAAAAAATAATGAATAACGTATCGCAAACTTTATTAAGTGACATAAGGTATTTTTATTGATTTCATTTGACTTAAATCTATTTTAACTTAAGTAAGATGTTACTTTAATTTAATAAAATAAACTTAAATCTTAACAAGCTATAATAAAATTTCCTTGTTAATGTTTTTATTAAATTATTATAAAATTCAGTGTGTTGCTTTTATTTTTACGGGTTTTGGATTTCAATAAATAATGTGATGAGCGTCATGTTGTTGTTGATAAATTATTCAATATTGTGATGCGTGTATAATATAATGACAACAGAGATTAAAATAACCAAATAGTTGTTATATATCTAAGCTCGACGGTAGTACTAATCCCTTAATTGAGGAGGCATAGTATGTTATCATTACATAAGCTAGTAATATCGAGGAGTTTCTTCTATATGAAGAAATGGTTCAATATTGATATTCCTTTAGCCTTCTTTTTTCCTCATCGATAATTCCAATGTTTTCTCTTAATTAATCGTTATCTTATTACTCATAATAAGTACGAATTTCTATTTTTATTATTTAATGAAAATTAAAGGTATTATCATGGCTAAAAGAATCGTAGAACCGTTCCGTATTAAAATGGTAGAAAATATTCGTATCCCATCTAGGGAAGAGCGAGAAGCTGCATTAAAAGAAGCTGGCTACAATCCATTCTTATTACCGAGTAGTGCTGTTTATATTGATTTATTAACCGATTCCGGTACTAACGCAATGAGTGATCAGCAGTGGGCCGCGATGATCACAGGGGATGAAGCGTATGCAGGGTCTCGTAACTATTATGATTTAAAAAATAAAGTTAAAGAGATGTTTGGCTACGATTACACTATTCCTGCTCACCAAGGGCGTGGTGCAGAAAATATGTTGTTCCCCGTATTATTGAAAGCTAAACAACAGGAGGGAGGGGCTAAGAATCCAGTCTTTATTTCTAATTTCCATTTTGATACAACAGCCGCACATGTTGAATTAAATGGGTGTAAAGCGATTAATATTGTCACCGAAAAGGCTTACGATTCGGAAACATATGATGACTGGAAAGGTAATTTTGATATTCAGAAGTTAAAAGATAATATTGCTAAATATGGGGCTGAAAACGTTGTCGCGATTGTTTCTACCGTCACTTGTAATAGTGCTGGTGGTCAGCCCGTTTCTATGGCGAATTTAAAAGAAGTCTATGAAATCGCTAAGCAGCATAATATCTTTGTTGTCATGGATTCCGCTCGTTTTTGTGAAAATGCCTATTTTATTAAAGAGCGTGATCCAAAATATAAAGATGCCACAATCAAAGAAGTTATTTTTGACATGTACAAATATGCTGATGCATTAACCATGTCTGCGAAGAAAGACCCGCTATTAAATATTGGTGGCTTAGTTGCTATTAAAGATGATGAAAATATTTTCACCTTAGCAAGGCAACGCTGTGTTCCAATGGAGGGGTTTGTCACTTATGGCGGTTTAGCCGGACGCGATATAGCGGCGATGGTACAAGGGCTTGAAGAAGGAACTAGGGAGGATTATCTACATTATCGTATTGGTCAAGTGAGATACTTAGGTGATCGCTTACGTGAAGGGGGGATCCCTATTCAGTACCCTACAGGGGGACATGCGGTATTTGTTGATTGTAAAAAGTTAGTTCCACAAATACCGAGCGAGCAATTTCCAGCCCAAGCAGTGATTAATGCACTTTATCTTGAGTCCGGTGTTCGTGCTGTTGAAATTGGTTCATTTTTACTTGGTCGTGACCCTGAAACAGGGAAACAGAAACATGCTGATATGGAGTTCATGCGACTCACTATAGCAAGGCGTGTTTATACCAACGACCATATGGACTATATCGCAGATGCCTTGATTGGCCTTAAAGATAGATTTGCAACGTTAAAAGGGCTGGATTTTGAATATGAGCCGCCCGTATTAAGGCATTTTACCGCTAGATTAAAACCTATTAAATAATAGTCAATACTTCAGGTTCCCGTGCAATGCGGGAACTTTACCCTTATTTTTAAGGTGAATAACCATGAATAATTCGTCAGAGAAGAAGGAACCCTCCATATTGGTAGGGGGCTTTGTGCTCGGTGGCGCTATGATAGGGGCGGGCATGTTTAGCTTACCCACAATTATGGCAGGAGCATGGTTTATAAATTCAGTCATTGTTCTATTCGTTGTTTGTTTTTTTATGTTTCATTCAGGGATATATATTCTCGAATGTATTTCTAAATATGGAGCAGGAACAAATTACTTTTTTATATCAAAAGAACTATTACCTAAATGGGCTTGTTATATTGCAAATGCAGCATTGATTTTTGTCCTCTATATTTTAATCTATGCGTATATATCTGCTGCTGGATCTGTAATTAAAGAATCAGCCTCCATTTATGGCTTCGATATTAATTTAAGAATTATATTTATTATTTTTACGTTAATATTAGGTGCAACTATTTGGTGGAGTGGTATTGGAGCTAGCCGTTTAACATCAATATTCTTATTGATAAAAATAGTATTATTTGTCTTAGCTTTCTCAGGTCTTTTCTTTGTAGTAAAAACGGATTTACTTTTAAAACTTCCAACAGGAGATACACAAACCTCTCTTTTACCGTTTGTCTTTATTATCATTCCTTATGCAATCACTTCTTTTGGCTACCATGGTAATGTGTGTAGTTTATATAAGCTGTACCATGAAAATGAAAGAAAAGTGGTAAAAAGCTGTGTCATCGGTTGTATTCTTGCCCTTGTTCTCTATTTCCTATGGGTATTAGGAACGATGGGAAATTTACCTAGAACAGAGTTTTTAACCATCATCAATAAAGGTGGCAATCTTGATGCTTTTATTGAGTCACTTTACGCAGTTCTGAATAGCAAGCATATTGCGACATTTTTATTGTGGTTTTCAATCAGCGCCGTATTTTGCTCATTCTTAGGGGTAGCAATCGGTTTATTTGACTACATCTTAGCATCGTTGAATTTCCAAGATAACAGCTCTGGACGTATGAAATCTGCACTACTTTGCTTCTTACCTCCATTAATACTCTGCATGTTATTCCCTAATGGGTTTTTAGTTGCAATTGCCTATGCCGGTATGGCGGCCTGTATTTGGGCGATTATTTGTCCTGCGGTGATGGCACTTAAAGCGAGAGAGCGTTTTCCTGAATCAACGTTTAAAGTATGGGGAGGGAAGGGGTTAATATATGCAGTCATTGTGTTTGGGGTTGTAGGGATTATTTGCCAGCTACTTGCTCAGTTTAATTTGCTACCAATATATCGTTAATTGTTTAGTCTCCTTTTAAGCTAACTGTCAAAGGCACAGCAATTTTGCTGTGCCTTTTTACTATGGCTTTAACCATAATAAAAACTGTGTCACTCAGAACCTCGGCTGACGCTTAGCCTTAAAAACCAAGCTTATTTTTTAACACTTCATACGGTGTTTTACCAGCATGAGCTGAGTGGGGACGATGACAATTATAAAATACTTCCCATTCAGCTAACTTTTCATGTAAATCGACATCATCTTTATAATCGATTAATTGATAAAATTCCTGTTTATCTGTTAAATGAGAACGCTCTACTTTCCCATTCAATCTTGGGGTAGCTGGCCTGATATAAACATGTTCCATCCCTAAATCATGAATATGCCAATTAAATTTTGATTGGAATTCGTGTCCATTATCCGTTCTAATCGTTTTAATCCTAAAGGGAAATTTATCAACGACATAATTAATGAAATCAATGGCATTAGCCTGATTATGCCTCTCATAAATTTTAAGC
>NZ_JAMPLW010000033.1:0-33428 GCF_028477805.1 Providencia sp. PROV268 | reverse complement strand
AGGTTAACGGGTTTTTGCTGACGTTATTTTAGTCGTGATAGCGTTGGTGCATGATGGGATATTGGTCATTTTTAGAGGTCAAGCTCTTAAATAATATCAAGAAATGATATTTTATCATGGCAGTAGGAGAGGCGAAGCGCTGAGTACCTTTCACCATCCCCTAGCAGTCAGTTGGATCCACGTCAATATTCCACTTCACCTTGCGGCTTTCTGGCTGGCTCTGTAACTCTGGTAAAATTTGTGCGGCAAATTGCTGCAAATAACCTCGTGATGGATGCTGTAAAAGCAGTTGCCAGCGGAAACGCCCGCCACGCTTAGCTTGAATGGCAGGGGTGGGGCCTAAAATCCATAAGCGTGAATCACTGTGTGGATGCTCAGAAATATAGTGACGGACTTTCTGTAAGAACTGCCTTGAATCCTGATTATTGTGATCTTCTGAACGGATTAAAATATGGCTGGAAAAGGGTGGCAACATGGCGATGCGGCGTTCGTCCATCGCTTCACGGGTAAACGCATCATAACCATTTTCTAATAAGGTCTGTAATAGTGGGTGCTCAGGGTGGTGAGTCTGTAAAAATACTTCCCCTTGTTTACCTGCTCGGCCAGCACGACCTGATACTTGTATATAAAGCTGAGCAAAGCGCTCGGCAGCTCTAAAATCACTGGAAAACAGTGCCCCATCGACATCCAGTAAGGCAACTAAGGTGACGTCAGGGAAGTGATGCCCTTTTGCTAGCATTTGTGTGCCAATGAGAATACGCGCGCCACCCGCGTGTACCTCATTCAAATGCTGCTCTAATTCACCCTTGCGGCTAGTAGTATCTCGGTCAATACGCGTAACAGGGACATTGGGGAATAACGTATTGATCCCTTCTTCGAGTTGCTCGGTTCCCATCCCCACAGGAACAAGGTGGGTTGAGCCACATTGAGGGCATTGTCGGGGGATAGGTTTTTGGCTATCACAATGGTGGCAGCGTAACTGATGGAATTGTTGGTGCAAGGTATAATAGTGATCACACCGTTGACACTCAGCTATCCAGCCACACTCATGGCAGAGCAACGCAGGTGAATATCCTCGGCGGTTTAGGAAAAGGATCACCTGATTATTTTGTGCGAGGTGATCTTGGATATGTTTAATCAATAAATGGGATAAACCAAACTTTAGTGGCTGCCCTTTTAGGTCGATAAGATGCTGTGTCGCAGGACGTGCATTACCCGCCCGTAATGTTAAGTTTAACTGACGATATTTCTTCTGCTGAACATTATATAAGGTTTCTAAAGAGGGCGTTGCCGTGCCCATAATAATGGGAATATTTTCTTTTTTGGCCCGAAATACAGCAAGGTCACGTGCATGATAACGCCATCCATCTTGCTGTTTATAAGAGCTATCGTGCTCCTCATCAATAATGATGATCCCTAAACGGGAAAACGGGGTAAAAAGTGCGGAGCGTGTGCCAATCACAATTGCGTTGGTACCTTGTTTCGCACGTAACCACACAGCAAGGCGCTCACTATCATTCAAACCTGAATGAAGAACGTCTACGGGGGCATTAAAGCGCTCGCGGAATCGGCTAATAGTCTGTGGCGTTAATCCAATTTCAGGAACGAGTACTAACGCTTGTTTACCCTGAGCGAGAATATTTTCTAATACGCTGAGATACACTTCTGTTTTACCCGAACCTGTGATCCCTGCAAGTAACCAAGGTGAAAAGTGATCATCTTCTGCACGAATGGCCCCAACTGCGGTGGCTTGCTCGCTATTAAGGCGTAAACGCTCGCCACATACGGCAAATTGTGACTGCCATTTTTCGGTGACGGGTTGGACGGGGTAAAGTTCGATATAATCTTTCTTTTTTAGTGTCCGTAACGTATTTTCACTCAATTCAAGTTCACTGACTTGATGACGATACACAGGGCGGCGGCGTAGTAGGGCGAGTGCCTGTTGTTGCTTAGGAGCACCTTTTAAAGTATTTAGGTCACACTCTTGCCCGAGCGGTGTAGCTTGCCATTGCCAAATAGGTGAAAATTCAGCCGGTTTCCCCTGACGTAACAAAATGGGGAGTGCGTGGAACAACACTTCGCCAATAGGGTAATGGTAATATTGTGCAGACCACAGCAATAGCTGCCAGAGGTCATCAGGGAATAAGGTTTCATGATCGAGCACAAGGTCAACGGTTTTTAGCTGATCTTCAGGAAGTTCGCTGCTATGGCTATGATCCACAACAACACCGAGTGCTTGCCGTTTACCAAAAGGCACCAAAACACGGCTGCCAATCGGTGGAATTGGCATGTTATCCGCTAAGCGGTAATCAAATGCGCGGTTTAAAGGAACAGGTAAAGCCACCTGAACGACGATCATAACTGGAATTCCGTCTGGTTTTTGTGCGAGAATAGTTTCATTATTTTGTTAGGGTACCATAAAAACTACGTGGTTTTCATTGCGTGATACAGAGATTTTCTGTATGATCCGCCGCCTTTGGTATCTAATTTTGCCAATAAAACATTTTTAATCAACACGACGTGTGGTGTCCGGCGTTAGGGCTGGAATGGCGACACGGCCTTAATAGAGGTTTTCCCATGAAAAAAGGTATTCATCCTAAATACGAAGAAGTTACTGCAACTTGTTCTTGCGGTAATGTTATGAAAATCAATTCAACTGCAGGTCACTCATTGAACCTGGACGTTTGTGGTAACTGCCACCCGTTCTATACTGGTAAACAGCGTGACGTTGCTACCGGTGGTCGTGTTGATCGCTTTAACAAACGTTTCAGCATCCCAGGCGCGAAGAAGTAATCAAGCCTGTGAAATGCAAAAAAAAGGGAAACTCAGTTTCCCTTTTTTAATGGGGGTAATATGGCTGAAAATCATTTAACGCCTTCCAGCCATTGGGTTCTTACCAGTGATAAGAATAGCCTAAACCTACATTTACACTGTCATGTTTGTAGTCAGTTTGTTGCCAACCGACACTGGTGCGTATTGTTGAGTTTTGGGTAACGTTAATATTGAGCCCTGCAACTGCGTAAGGGTTAACAGTACGCTCATCACCTTTATCGTAGGTATACGCACCGACATAAGGGATGTAACCCGTAAACGCATCACGATCACTATTGAGTTTAATATCTGTACCAATCTTACCATCTACTTGGAATACCTCATTGAGATTATGTTTGATATTCATTCCTAATTGCAGGTCGGTACGTTTGTTACCCATACGGCCATATTCTGCTGCAAATTCAGCATTTTTGGTCTCGGTATAGCTGCTACGGTTAATTTTTTTATAGGATAAAGCAACTTCAGGCATTAACCGCGTCTGAGAGGTTAATGGAAGACCATAACCAATACTTAGGCGTGCTTGATAGCCTTTGATTGTTGCATTTCCTTCCCCTGCTTCTGTATTTTTCAATGTATCACGAGTGATACGGACATCTTGATTTAGATATGAAGCGGATAAGTCTGCATATAGACCGTTGTTATTCAGGTTTTGTTGATAGCGAGTGAATAAACCAATAGCCGGGCGGCTATTGTTTCGGGTGTCATAATTATCCGCTAAGGTCGTATTATGAGCAAAATTCACTGCTGCACCGACAGTCCAATTTTCAGCAGGTAAACGTAATGCGCTATACAGACCAGTTGCAACGCGATGATTATCACTTAGGCTATCATATTGAGAGAAAAGACCAACACAGTAGCTACTGTCGCCTAATTGGCAACGGCTATTACTTAAATGATTTAAACTACTTTGATAAAAATCGAGAACTTTAAACCCTCGGTTTGCCGTGCGTGACATTGCATAGCTTGAATGAGTGGCGTCAACGGTCACGATATTCGGTTCAGTTTCTGAACCCTTGATCTTCCAAAGGGTTGCATGGATATCATCTTCATCTGTTTGAGCGGCACCAACAATAATCAAGCCATCTTCGGAAACGGCATATGCCGTTGAGGAGCCTCTATTATCAGATGCTAGGGTGCCTAAACCAACCATCCCTGTACTTTCAGACCAGCGATACGCACTAAGTTCATTGTGATCATTATAGGCTTCGCCAACAATCACAGAACCACTCCCATTCATATCAAGAGCCTCGGAGAATCCAGAATTATCGGCTTTTAATGAACCAAGGCTAACCATGCCTGTTTTTTCTGTCCAACGGAAAGTTTGTTGTTCATGGGCAAACTCACTATCTGAACTCCCAACCACAACAGAGCCGTCTTTTGAGACAAAATCAGCACTAGACTGACCACTTTTATCCGCTCTAAGTGTACCGAGGCCAATCATGCCTGTGGTTTCTGTCCATCTGAAAGCATTATTTTGGTTGTTATCGGTGTCTGAGAAGCCAACGACAACGAGTCCATTTGCAGAAGTCGCATTGGCTGCAGAGTTACCGGAACCATCAGATTTTAAGGTGCCTAACCCCTGCATTCCTGTCTTTTCTGTCCATCTAAAAGCATTCATCGCATTACTGTCAGTGCTTGAATCACCGACAATAGTAGAACCATCCGCAGAGATGCCATTAGGATCGGAAAGGCCTGAATTATCGCTTTTTAGTGTCCCTAAGCTACGTATGCCCTTATCTTCAGTCCAGATAAAGGCATTTCCTAAGTGACTGCCATCATTTGTAAATATCTGGCCCGTAATAACGCTTCCGTCATCAGAAACAGCTTGTGCATAGGAGTGTGCATTTGGGGTTAAGCTTTGTATCCCCGTTTTTTCAGTCCATCGAAATGCATTACCTTGCCCATCGTCAGTCTCTGAATAACCGATGATAACTGAACCATTTTTTGATATGCCATTGGTTGATATGCTGCCACTATTATCTGATTTCAGTGTTCCTAAGCTCACCAGACCACTTTTTTCAGTCCAACGGAAAAGATTGTCTCTTTGCGTATCGCTAGCAAGATTCATAACAATGATTTTGCCATCTGCAGAAATATGCAATGCCTCAGAATAAAATCCTTTTCGGTTATCCAAATTTATTTTCTTTTCTATTTCAAGTGGTTTTTCTGCCGCATAACTTTGTGCTGCTAGTAATGAAATACCAATAGCGACAAATGTGCTGATTTTATTTTTTCTCATAATTTATTACGTAATAATAGTAGGAAGTAGAATGAGATAATGAGTTATCAAATTACTTATTAAGTAAATGTTCTAATATTACCTCGACAATTATTAGTTCATTATAATAGAATGAAAAATAAACAAAACGTTTAATGTTGAGTTTGGGTTTAAATCAAAATAATAAGCTGAATCAGGGTGTTGAATATTGTGTTTTAGGATGTCTATGAAAGAATAGTGCTCAATATAAATATTTTTTTCTAAAGAAAAGCGTATTTTTTATATAATAGAAATGTAAATAAGAAAAATATTAAATCAGTAATAATGATACTTATCGCTTGTGACTTTGAATTTTAATCTAACAAAGTCATTTTTTTTGTTTTTAATGAGGAACAATTAATTTTAATTTGGAGATTATGAGTAATCTATATTACACCAATATTAGCGTATTGGTTAATACGCTAATTGTCCTATATAGCTATTAATATTTGCGGCAAGGTGCCGGTGCATATTGTGTATCCGCTGGGAACGGATTAGCGTCACATAATGGTAAGGTTTCGCGCACTTCAAAAAAAGCGATACCGATAACGCCAATATTTCGTTCATCGCCTTGTACGTTTTGATTCACGTAGGATGATTCAGGCGCTGCAAAACGAAATGCGGCAACTTGGTTGTTATTCTTGCGAAAACCTTCAATGGTCAGTTTTTTGCCTGGTCGAATTAAATAACCATTATTTTGGTAAGAACCTGCTTGCCCATTGAGGACATCAAGGCCGTCGACCGTTGTCACTACCTCATAAGTTTTATTTCTATCGCTATTTAGGATCCGCAATGTATAGCGCATACCCTCAGTGGCTGGCAGTTTATATTGCCCTTGGGAATTGCGGTAAATTGGCATTGGTTGCCCATACTCATTGATTACTGCGACAGAGAGAGGAAATACCTTGATATAAGGTTGGGTGTAAGCATGATTTGGTACGCGTTCACCTTGATAATAAATAGTGACAGTATCATAGGGTTGATTCGTCATGCGAGTGGCTGTCACGCCTTGGACGGAAGAGCGGATATCTTCACCCCATTGTGTACCCAATGTTTTTGCACTGGATGTAGATTGTGCTTCATATGCCACATCTGAGCGAGAGTCTACCACTTGTCGTGGATAAGAAGAGCAGCCAGTAGTGACCAACAAAGCGGCACCGAATAACGCCGCAGTAGCTTGAAAATAGGAGCTCATGACTTTAATCCTTACGTATTTTATTTTCTATGGAAGAAGCACGTAAAGTGTAAATAAGCACAAAAAATAAAGCTTGAAGGAAAGTCTGAAATAGAAATAAATAGGAATAATTCCCCTTATCTTAGTGATTGATCACCCTTCGCCAATTAAGACGAATAAGATAAGGGGATAGCGTTTAGTATTCCCAAGTTTCTGGGTCAATACCTAATTCACGCATAATCTCTTTTGCAGCCTCAGGAATTTCATCACTGCGCTCTTTACGCAAATCTTCATCATTTGGCAGCGGCTGTCCAGTGAAGGCATGCAAGAAAGCTTCACACAGTAATTCACTGTTCGTTGCATGACGCAAGTTATTGATTTGTCTACGAGTGCGCTCATCAGTTAAAATTTTCAGCACTTTTAATGGGATAGAGACTGTAATTTTTTTAACTTGCTCACTTTTTTTGCCATGCTCAGCATACGGACTGATATATTCACCGTTCCATTCAGCCATGAGTTACCTTGGTTAGTTTCATCAATAATAAAAAAATAATATGCCCGTCATCTTTCAAAGAACAAATATGAATAATCTCAGATCTCAAACCGACATATAAGTTAGTATACGCATCACATAAATTATCATAATTTCTGTTTTAAATTAATGCGTTAATTTACATTGCGCAAATTACAATCAATTTACGCATAATCATTAGGGATGATTATTCCATTACTTGATATAAACGTAAAGAGGTTTAGACGTCTAGATATATTGACGTCCAAACATCCAGTGGGTATTATTTGACTCACCGTCAATAAGGAGAAGCGTTTATGGCCCTCAAACCGTCGACTATCGCTATTCACAATGGATTAAATGAAGACTCGCAGTTTGGCTGCGTCGTGCCCCCTATTTACCTATCGAGTACTTATAATTTTACCGGCTTTAATGAGCCTCGAGTTCATGACTATTCGCGTAGAGGTAATCCTGGGCGCGATATTGTGCAAAGGACACTTGCACAACTTGAAGGCGGCAGCGGTGCGGTAATGACCAACAGCGGCATGTCGGCATTACATCTTTTATGCACTGTTTTTCTGCAACCGGGTGATCTCTTGGTAGCCCCACATGATTGTTATGGGGGGAGCTATCGTTTATTTAATAGCCAGCACCAACGGGGAGCCTATCAGGTTCAGTTTATTAATCAAAATAACCGATCAGAGCTTCTTGCGGCGTTAGCGAAAAAGCCGAAGTTAGTCTTAATTGAAACACCAAGTAACCCACTATTAAGTATTTATGATATTGAGCAGATTGCACGATTAGCGCATGATGCAGGGGCGTTTGTTGTTGTAGATAACACGTTTTTAAGCCCTGTCTTACAACAACCTATCGCGTTAGGTGCCGATTTTGTGGTGCATTCTTGTACAAAATATCTTAATGGTCATTCAGATATTATTGCGGGGGCAGTGATTGCCAAAGAGGAAAAATGGGCCATAGAATTAGCATGGTGGGCGAATAATATTGGCGTCACTGGTGGGGCATTTGATAGTTATCTGTTGTTAAGAGGAATGAGAACGCTGTCACCCAGAATTAAGCAGCAGCAGGCGAACGCCCAAGAAATCGTCAATTATCTTAAAGCCCAACCGTTGGTGAAAAAGTTATATTATCCTGGGTTAGCAGATCATATCGGCCATGATCTTGCTGTGAAACAGCAAAAAGGTTTTGGGGCGATGTTGAGTTTTGAATTTAATGGCGATGAACAACAGTTACGTCGGTTTTTGAGCACACTGTCATTATTTACACTTGCTGAGTCATTAGGTGGTGTTGAAACGCTTATTTCGCATACTGCCACCATGACACATGCAGGTATGTCGGCGGAGGCTCGGGCGGCAGCAGGGATCACAGATAGTTTATTGCGCATTTCTGTGGGCATCGAAGATAGCCAAGATCTCATTGCAGATTTAGACAATGCATTTAGGATAGCAGCACAACGTTAGTGGAGTATTTGATGAGTGTACTGACAGCAGTCGAGGCGGGGCCATGCCATCGCCAGTTACATAAGTTTGGGGGTAGTAGTTTAGCCGATGTAAAATGTTATCAGCGAGTTGCCAACATTATGGCGAATTATAGCCAATCTGGTGACTTAATGGTCGTGTCCGCCGCTGGAAGTACAACAAATCAGCTTATTAATTGGTTGAAATTGAGCCAAAGTGATCGCATTTCGGCTCATCAAGTTCAACAATATTTACGTCGCTATCAGCAAGAATTGATCCATGGGCTATTGCCTGAAGAAAAAGCAGAACAATTAAATCGCCAGTTTGTTGAAGATCTCGAACGCTTAAGCGCTTTGTTAGATAAACCTATTAATGATGCTTCTTACGCTGAAGTGGTCGGTCATGGTGAAATTTGGTCTGCTCGTCTCATGTCGGCAGTATTAGAAGAGGCGGGTATGCAAAGTGCTTGGCTTGATGCACGTATGTTTTTACGTGCAGAAAGAGCGGCTCAGCCTCAGGTCGATGAATCGCAATCACGCCATTTATTACAACAGATTTTAGTGCAATATCCTCAGCATCGCCTTGTTGTTACAGGGTTTATTTCTCGTAACCATGCGGGAGAGACTGTTCTACTAGGGCGTAATGGGAGCGATTACTCTGCAACACAAGTCGGCGCATTAGCAGGGGTCGAGAAAGTCACCATTTGGAGTGATGTGGCGGGGGTTTACAGTGCGGATCCTCGTAAAATCAAAGACGCATGTTTACTGCCATTGTTGCGGCTGGATGAGGCAAGTGAGTTGGCTCGTCTTGCTGCGCCGGTGCTGCACACTCGCACGTTGCAACCCGTTTCCGTCAGTAATATCGATCTACAGTTAAGATGTAGCTATCAGCCTGAGCAGGGTTCGACAAAGATTGAGCGTGTTTTGGCTTCAGGAACAGGTGCTAAAATAGTCACTAGCCATGATGATGTTTGCCTAATTGAGTTGAGGCTGGCACAGGGGTGCGATTTTAATCAGATATATAAAGATATCGACTTATTATTAAAACGTACTCAGTTACGGCCACTGGCTCATGGCATCCACTCAGATAGGAACTTATTACAATTCTGCTATACCTCAGAAGTGGTTGAAAGTGCACTGAATGTTTTAGAAGAAGCTGGGTTACCGGGCACCTTATCACTTCGTGAAGGTTTTTCATTAGTTGCATTGGTGGGGGCTGGGGTGTGCAAGAACCCACTGCATAGCCATCGTTTCTATGAGGAGTTAAAAGATCAACCTGTCGAGTTTGTTTGGCACTCAGAAGAGGGGATCAGCCTCGTCGCAGTATTGCGTTCAAACCAGACTGACCCTTTAATTCAAGGTATGCACCAAAGCCTCTTCCGTGCTGAAAAACGCATTGGCTTAGTCTTGTTTGGGAAGGGTAACATTGGTGCGCGTTGGTTGGAACTTTTTGCTGCCGAGCAACCAAATATCTCGGCACGCAGTGATTTTGATTTTGTCCTAGCAGGGGTAGTCGATAGCCGCCGTAGTTTACTGAATTATCAAGGCATTGATCCAAGCCGTGCACTCGCTTTCTTTGATGATGAAGCTGTCGAGCATGAAGATGATAATCTATTTTTATGGATGCGCGCCCATCCATATGATGATCTAGTCGTGCTTGATGTGACCGCGAGCGAATCTCTTGCTGAAAGCTATGTGGATTTTGCCAGCTATGGGTTCCATGTCATCAGTGCGAACAAAATTGCGGGAGCCGCACAAACCCAACAATATCGTCAAATACGTGATGCTTTTACGAAAACTGGCCGCCATTGGTTATATAACGCGACAGTTGGGGCTGGGTTACCCATTAACTATACGGTACGTGACCTGAAAGAGAGTGGTGATGCCATCTTAGCGATAAGTGGTATTTTCTCAGGGACGTTATCGTGGCTGTTTTTACAATTCGATGGCTCAGTGCCGTTTAGTGAATTAGTGGAACAAGCATGGCAGCAAGGTTTGACGGAGCCAGATCCCCGCATTGACCTTTCAGGGCAAGATGTGATGCGTAAATTGATCATCTTAGCGCGTGAAGCAGGTTATGAAATTGAGCCGAGTGATGTGCGTGTTGAATCATTAGTACCTGCCCAAGCAGAGTCTGGCTCTTTGGATGAGTTCTTTGAAAATAGTGCAGTTATCAATGAGCAGATGCAGCAACGTTTAGAAGCGGCTCAAGAAATGGGAATGGTGTTGCGTTATGTTGCACGGTTTGATGCGGTAAAAGGGCGTGCTCGGGTTGGTGTAGAGGCAGTTAAGCCTGATCATCCACTGTCATCGCTGCTGCCGGGTGATAATGTGTTTGCTATTGAAAGTCGTTGGTATCGCGATAATCCATTAGTCATACGGGGGCCCGGCGCTGGTCGTGATGTTACCGCGGGGGCGATCCAATCCGACCTTAATCGCCTTTCACAACTACTTTAATTTCGTTTAAAGATAGGCATCGGCGACGGTGCCTATCTACCGCTTAATTTTTTCCTCTTTATTTTTTGCCTTTTTGTTCTGATGATTTAAATCTTAAGCAAGATTCATGTCTTAAAAGTGCTGAATCGACAATATATTGCGCTAAAACAAGACTTAAATAAGAAAAACTAATAAGAATGAGGGTGTAATTAAATTTCAGAAAAATCCCCCAAAGCGCTTTTTTTCTGATATCTATATAGAGGCAAGGGTAAAATTTGGCGACTGCATCACAAAACAATAATTCTATCGCAGTTGGTTGAAATTTAATTACAGGAAATTAGGTCGCAGTTTGTTAACCGTCAGCAAACTTAGGTCGGGGTAGCATTCTGCCAAAAGCACAAGGTCAGGAGTCTCATGAATCAGCAATATTCCGCAATGCGCAGTAATGTCAGTATGCTGGGTAAGCTACTTGGCGACACAATCAAGGAAGCATTAGGTGAGGATATCCTCGATAAAGTCGAATCAATTCGTAAGTTGTCAAAATCATCGCGTGCAGGCAATGAAGTACAACGCCAAAAGCTGTTGATGACACTGCAAAACCTATCTAATGATGAACTATTACCGGTTGCAAGAGCATTTAACCAATTTTTGAACCTGACAAACGTTGCCGAACAATATCATAGCATTTCGCCACATGGTGAAGCAGCGAGTAACCCTGTGGCACTTAAAAAGCTGTTTAGTCGTTTAAAAGAGAAAAACTTTACCGATAGTGATCTTCGTCAAGCGGTTAACCAACTGTCGATCGAATTGGTGCTAACGGCCCATCCTACTGAAATCGCACGCCGCACCTTGATCCATAAATTGGTTGAAGTGAATACCTGCTTATCACAACTCGATCATGATGATCTGGCTGATTACGAACGCAACAATATCATGCGTCGTTTACGCCAGTTGGTCGCTCAGTCGTGGCACACTGACGAAATCCGTAAAATACGTCCAACGCCAATTGATGAAGCCAAATGGGGTTTTGCCGTAGTTGAAAACTCACTTTGGGAAGCGGTTCCGGCTTTCCTACGTGAATTTAATGAGCAATTAGAAGACTCAATTGGTGCTGAACTGCCCGTCGAAGCAAACCCAATTCGTTTTACTTCTTGGATGGGAGGAGACCGCGACGGTAACCCGAATGTGACTGCGGAAGTGACTCGTCATGTATTACTACTTAGCCGCTGGAAAGCCGCAGATCTCTTTTTAAAAGATATCCAAGTGTTGGTTTCTGAACTGTCCATGACCGAAGCGACACCTGAGTTACGGGCGCTCGCTGGGGGAGATGAGGTAGATGAACCTTACCGACAAATTGCAAAAAATTTGCGTAGCCAACTCTTTTCCACATTAGAGTATTTAGAACGCAAGGTAAAAGGCGAACAAGCACTACCACCAGCCGATTTACTGACCGACAATGCCCAATTGTGGGATCCACTATATGCCTGTTATCAATCGTTAATGGCCTGTGGTATGAGCATTATTGCGAATGGGCAGTTACTCGATACGTTACGTCGTATACGGAGTTTTGGCTTGCAACTCGTTCGCATTGACGTTCGCCAAGAAAGTACTCGCCATACAGAAGCGCTTGCTGAATTAACGCAATATCTTGGGTTAGGGGATTATGCAGCTTGGAGTGAAGAGGAAAAACAAGCCTTTTTACTGTCTGAATTACAATCTCGTCGGCCGTTGATCCCTCGTCATTGGCAACCAAGCCCTGAAACGGCAGAAGTATTTGAAACTTGCCGCGTGATCGCAGAATCGAAAAATGACTCCATCGCAGCTTACGTCATTTCGATGGCGAAAGTTCCTTCCGATGTTCTGGCCGTTAAATTGCTCCTCAAAGAGGCGGGGGCATCCGTTCGCCTGCCTGTCGCACCTCTGTTTGAAACACTTGAAGATTTGAATAATGCTGAAAGTGTTATGCAAAAACTCTTGAGCATTGAGTGGTATCGTGAGCTGATTGATGACCGCCAAATGGTCATGATTGGCTACTCTGATTCGGCAAAAGATGCTGGGGTGATGGCGGCATCATGGGCGCAATATCGTGCACAAGATGCGCTGATTAAGTTGTGCGACAAAGAAGGGGTCACTTTAACCTTGTTCCATGGACGTGGAGGCACTATTGGCCGTGGTGGTGCGCCCGCTCATTCAGCACTCTTGTCACAACCGCCAGGCAGCCTGAAAGGGGGATTACGAGTGACTGAACAAGGTGAAATGATCCGCTTTAAGTTTGGTCTACCACAAGTGGCGATTAGCAGCCTTGCGCTGTATGCAAGCGCGATTTTAGAAGCTAATTTACTGCCGCCACCGGAGCCAAAACAAGAGTGGAAATCAGTGATGGATACCCTCTCTGACGTTTCTTGTGCGATGTACCGTGATTATGTTCGTGAGCAGCCTGATTTTGTACCTTACTTCCGCGCTGCAACACCAGAGCTAGAATTAGGCAAGTTGCCGTTGGGGTCTCGTCCGGCAAAACGCCGTCCAACGGGGGGCGTTGAGACATTACGTGCGATCCCATGGATTTTTGCATGGACACAAAATCGCCTCATGTTGCCTGCTTGGTTAGGGGCGGGAGCAGCGTTAAAATATGTGATTGAGAAAGAAGGCAAACAAGCCATATTAGATGAAATGTGGCAACAATGGCCGTTCTTTAATACCCGTATCGCCATGCTGGAAATGGTTTATGCGAAGGCTGACTTGTGGCTGGCTGAATATTATGATCACCGTTTAGTGGAGGAGCGCCTTTGGCCTCTGGGTGTGAAATTACGTGAGCAGCTCTCTGAAGATATTAAGAGTGTGCTGGCGGTGTCCAAAGATGAAGCCTTAATGGCAGACTTACCTTGGATTGCGGAGTCAATTGTTTTACGTAATGTTTATACGGACCCGTTAAACGTTTTACAGGCCGAGCTACTACACCGTTCTCGCCAGCAAGAGCATCCGGATCCTCGCGTTGAGCAAGCGTTGATGGTGACGATTGCAGGTGTTGCAGCGGGGATGCGTAATACCGGCTAGAAGATAATATTTTGGCCAGATCAATGCGCTGGTTTGGCCGATAAAATGTGCAATATCACATCACGTACGACAACAGTAAGAAGGCTGCCAAGTTGAAATGGGGCCTTCTTTTTTATTTATCTATTGACGAATAATTGACAGCGTCCGACACATTTTTCTGTATTTCGTTTTACCGCGTGATATCGCTTATCTTATTTAAATCGACGGCAAGAATTTTATCAATATTTATGTTAAGTTGCTAAAATAGGGATTAGTTCTGTACTAAATAGAGCTAGCTCGCTCATATATCAAACTATTCACTTTCTATCGATGAATTAATGGAATGATGAATGTAGGTCAGATTCAATTTATTTCTGTTGTGCTCAACAATGGATATACGAAGGATAGAGTGTCATCACAATGCGTAAACTGATTATCTCCATTTTAGCTCTTATCATTATTATTTCGGTCATTGTCGTTACCAACTACAATAGTATTCAGCAAAATGATGAGGTTGTTGACGCTGCCGCATCCGAAGTGATTAACCAATATCAACGTCGTGCTGATCTTATTCCGAATTTAGTCAATACGGTAAAAGGTTACTCTGGTTATGAAAATAAAGTTCTCATGGAAGTTGTGAAATTAAGGACGGAAGTGGGGCAAATTAAAGTGGATGCAAGTGCATTATCAGATCCGGCTATTTTAGCGGAGTATCAAAAAGCACAAGCACAATTAGGGCAATCATTATCCCGTTTATTAGCCATATCGGAAAGTTATCCTGATCTTAAAGCCAGCCCATTATATCAAGATTTAATGACGCAACTGGAAGGCGCTGAAAATCGCATTACCGTTGCAAGGGGTCGTTATATTGAAGCCGTTCGTCAATATAATACACAAATCAGAAAGTTTCCTAGCAACTTGATTGCAAGTTATTTTGGGTATTCTGCAAAAGCGAATTTTAAAGCAGATAACGAACAGGCGATAAAAACAGTACCTACGGTGGATTTTAATTGAAATATCGGCATGTGATCTGGCTATTATTGTTCTGTGTATTTAGCAGTGGAAGCTGGGCTACGCAGCGAATCCAACTCCCTGCATTGGGTAGTGATAGGGTGCTCGACCGTGCAGGCCTATTAAGTGAGTCGCAATACCACACTTTAAATAGCCAGTTATTAAATTTTGAAAAGCAGCGTGGTGATGGCACACAATTTGTTGTTTATATTGTTCCAACTACAGGTAATGAAACAATAGAACAATTTTCATTACGCGCGTTTAATCGTTGGGGGTTAGGCCAAAAAGGCAAAAATAATGGTGTATTGCTGGTTGTATCGATAGACGATCGCAATATGCGCTTTGAAGTTGGGTATGGTTATGAAGGGGTCATGACCGATGCGATTGCTGGGCGTATCATTCGTCAAAGTATGATACCTGATTTTAAAGACAACCAGTATTACGCTGGGATCCAAAATGGCGTATCTCGTGCGATTAATGTGATGAATGAGGCACCAGACTATCAAATGGGGGAAGTGCATAATGGAATTGTGCTACCAAAGAGTGTAGAACATTATAAGCTTTTCTATTTTATATCATTTATCGCAGCTTATTTTACGATGTTATTTTATGGTACTAAAAAGCGTCGGCTATATCTTGAAAAAGAAATTTATAGCATAGAGTATGCGAGTAAATCCAAACGGGCAAAGAAACAGAAACAGTTAGCCAAGCTGAAAAAGTATTATCAATATAAATACTACTTTCCTTCGTTATTTAGTACCTTGTTGATGACGATACTCTATTATTTAGCACTCATGTTATTGGCGATATGGCTAGAAGGAGACTTTAGCCCTATTTTATTCCTGTTTGTGGCGCTATTTTTTGTGGTAGGGAGCATGTTTGCTACTCCAATACTGTTTCTTGTGATCCATACCATTTCGCCTACTTACCGACAACAACGACGGGAATGGCATGATATTTGCCGTTACTATTATTTACCCTCTTCTTCTTTTAGCTCATCAGACTTTTCGAGTTCATCGAGTTCATCGAGTTCATCAAGTGATAGTTCCAGCGGAGGTGGTGGTGGATCCAGTGGCGGTGGCGGTGCGTCAGGGAGTTGGTAATAAAACAAGATGTATGAAGGTCGCAAAGTGCGGCCTTCATACTATTTGGAGATAGAGGCTATGGCCTTACACCAAGCGTGTGGCAAATCGCATATGTGAGTTCAGAACGGTTTAAGGTGTAGAAGTGAAAATCTTTCACCCCTTCACGGCTTAAAATTTTCACCATATCCATGGCGATTGAAGCACCCACCAAATTACGGCTTTCAGGGTCATTATCAAGGCCTTCGTACATTCTACTCATCCATGATGGAATTCGTACATTGGTTAGTTTGGCAAACCGCTCAAGTTGGCGAAAATTTGAAACAGGTAAAATACCGGGGACAATTTCAACATCAATACCTGTTGCGACGCAGCGGTCACGAAAACGCAAATAACTTTCTACATCAAAGAAAAATTGCGTAATCGCACGGTTGGCTCCTGCATCAATTTTCTTTTTCAAACTAATTAAGTCAGCCTGTGCACTTTTGGCCTCAGGGTGCACTTCGGGATAAGCCGCTACGGAGATATCAAAATCTGCCTCTGCTTTGAGCAGCTCAACGAGATCGGCTGCATACATATCTGGCTTACGGCTGTTATCGGGAAGATCACCGCGTAATGCAACAATTTGGCGGATACCGCTGTTCCAATAATCACGTGCAATTTCTCTGAGTTCATCGCGTGTTGCATCGATACAGGTTAAATGAGGCGCAGCGATTAACCCTGTTTTTTCTTTGATATCTTTAATAATGCTATGGGTTCTATCACGCTCACCTGAGTTTGCGCCATAAGTAACAGAGACAAATTTTGGTTTGAGGTTTTTCAACCTATCAATAGATTTCCAAAGGGTCTGTTCCATCTCTTCAGTGCGCGGCGGAAAAAATTCAAAAGAGACATTAATTTGTCCATCTAATTCAGCTAAATTTTGATTTAGCGCTTCGCGCTGATTTGCGTGAAAGAAACTCATACCCTGACCTCATGACTTTGTATATAGCGAAACCATTATGGTATCGATAGTTTATTATATCCATTTAAGTGTCTATACGTTTAGACGTCTAAACAAAGATTACCGGATATTCATGCAGAGTCAACACTTAAATGAAATAGTGTTGTGAGGGTTTTTCAGTCGTAACTGGAAAAAAATTCATGTTAACAAATGGCGCAATAACCCGAAGTTATTGCGCGCAACACATTTTTATTCAGTCAGGCAGAAATGTTCGATCAGTTGGCTGAGCAGTTGGCGAGTCGGTTCAATAAATTTCATATCGATAAACTCATCAGGTTGATGTGCTTGCTCAATCGAGCCAGGGCCGAGCACAAGTGTCGGACATAGCGCCTGAATAAACGGCGCTTCAGTGCAATAGTTGACCGTCTCAGCTTTCTGACCCAGTAACTGTTCAATCACAGCCACCATTTTATGATCCGTTGGGCACTCATACCCAGGAATAGGGGGATGGAGAGACTCAATTGTTAAGCGTCCTGGCCATCTTGCTTTTACAGGCTCCAACGTCTCATTTAATAGCTCATCCAAATCTTGCAAGGTCAGCCCCGGCAATGGACGAATATCCATATGTAATTCACAGCATCCACAAATACGGTTAGCCGCATCACCCCCATGAATATGACCAAAATTCATCGTCGGGTAAGGGATCACAAAAGCAGGATTGTTATAACGCTCTTTCAATGTATTACGTAGCGTCATCAGATGTGAAATAGACTCATGCATTAATTCGATAGCATTCACGCCTCTTTCTGGGTCGCTTGAATGACCTGATTGCCCCGTAATACGGATGGCATTCGAAATATGCCCTTTGTGCGCACGTATCGGTTGTAATGAGGTCGGCTCCCCAATAATCGCAAAATCAGGACGAAGTTGTGTACTGGCTGCAAAGTAACGCGCGCCTGCCATTGAGGTTTCTTCATCTGCGGTTGCAAGTATATGCAATGGGCGAGTTAATTTACGGGTATCAATGTCACGTAAGGCATCGACAATGAAAGCGAAAAAACCTTTCATGTCGGCAGTGCCGAGACCGTATAACTTGCCGTCATGCTCTGATAGCGCAAAAGGGTTTTTACTCCAACGCCCTTCATCAAAAGGAACTGTATCGGTATGCCCACACAGCATTAGGCCGCCATTTCCTTCCCCTATTGAGGCATGTAGGTTGTATTTATCACGGGTATCCGGTACAGGTTGAATATTGACCGTAAATCCGAGGGTTTCCAACCATCCACCCAGTAATTCTACTAAGGCTTTATTACTCTGATCGAGTTGCGCATCAGTAGCACTGATAGAAGGAGTGGCAATTAATTGGCGATAAATCTCAATAAATGCAGGTAATTTAATATTCACTGTTGACAGCCTTTATCCATAATAGTATCAATATTCATGCACTTTATTTGAATAAAAATACACATTAAACTGTTTGGGTCACGAGCACAAGGTAGAAATCTATGTTGAACACACTCATTATCGGGGCCAGTGGTTATACTGGAGCGGAATTGGCAGCCTATCTGCAGCGTCATCCTGAAATAAACCTTCAGGGATTGATGGTTTCAGCGCACAGTGCTGATGCAGGTAAGTGCTTCTCTGAGTTGCATCCCCAGTATAAAGGCATTATCGATATGCCCGTGTTGCCATTAACCGATGTTGCAGCCGCGGCACAAGGTATTGATGTTGTCTTTCTTGCAACCGCTCACGAAGTTAGCCATGACATTGCGCCTCAGTTCCTAGAAGCAGGGTGTGTCGTATTTGATCTGTCTGGGGCTTATCGTGTTCAAGATGCCGCTTTCTATCCGAAATATTATGGTTTCGAACATACAAACAGTCAGTGGTTAAATCAAGCAGTTTACGGTTTAGCTGAGTGGCAAGCCGATAAAATTCGTCAAGCACAGTTAATTGCCGTGCCGGGGTGTTATCCAACGGTTTCTCAATTAGCACTAAAACCACTGATCGACGCCAAGTTACTCGATGACCATATGTGGCCAGTGATTAATGCGACGAGTGGTGTTTCTGGGGCAGGTCGTAAGGCGTCAATGACCAACAGTTTTTGTGAAGTGAGTTTACAACCCTATGGCATCTTCACGCATCGCCATCAACCCGAAATTGCAACCCATTTAGGTCGTGAAGTTATTTTTACTCCGCACTTGGGGAATTTTTCACGCGGTATTTTGGCCACCATTACCTGCAAAGTGAATCGCGGAGTGACAGACGAACAAATTCGTCAAGTATTCAAAGATGCTTATCAAAATAAGCCATTAGTCCGTTTGTATGAAAAAGGTGTTCCTGCCCTGAAATCAGTGGTAGGCACACCGTTTTGTGATATCGGCTTTGTGTTAAAAGGTGAGCACCTGATCTTAGTCGGAACAGAAGATAACCTATTAAAAGGGGCTGCCGCGCAAGCTGTGCAGTGCATGAATATTCGTTTCGGTTTCAATGAAACGCAATCACTATTTTAGTGCCAACGAACTTATTTAAGGATAAACCCCATGCAACCATTAGTGATTAAATTGGGCGGTGTATTACTCGATAGCGAAGAAGCGCTTGAAAGATTGTTTAATGCATTACAAACCTATCGTCAATCTCATCAACGACCTTTAGTGATCGTGCATGGTGGTGGTTGCTTGGTGGATGAGCTAATGCAAAAGCTGCAACTACCGGTGGTTAAAAAGCAAGGATTGCGTGTGACGCCTGCTGATCAGATAGACATTATCACAGGCGCGTTGGCTGGCACCGCCAATAAAACATTGTTGGCGTGGGCAACGAAATATCAGTTACAAGCAGTTGGGTTATCTTTGGGGGATGGGCAAAGTGCTGTCGTCACTCAATTAAATGACGAACTTGGGCATGTCGGCGATGCAAAGCCGGGTGACGCTAAATTATTACAGCTTTTACTCGGTGCAGGCTATTTACCAATCATTAGTTCCATCGGCGTGACCGAAGAAGGGTTATTGATGAATGTTAATGCCGACCAAGCCGCAACAGCCATCGCACAAGCGTTAAATGCGGATCTCGTATTGCTATCAGATGTCAGTGGCATCCTTGATGGTAAGGGTCAAAAAATTAATGAAATGACAACGGAAAAAGCACAGAAGTTAATTGAGCAAGGCATTATCACGGACGGCATGATCGTAAAAGTTAATGCCGCATTAGAGGCAGCCAAAACATTGCAACGTCCTGTCGATATCGCCAGTTGGCGTCATGCAGAGCAACTACCAGCTCTATTTAACGGTACTGCTATTGGCACACGGATTTTAGCATCCTAAAGCGGATGCGTTTGGTTGGCGCGACCACCAAGAATGAATGAAAACTTTTTAATTGAGCGGAATCGGGATAGGTAAGTTATGAAA
The DNA here is from genome assembly GCF_028477805.1 of Providencia sp. PROV268. Classification (NCBI taxonomy): domain Bacteria; kingdom Pseudomonadati; phylum Pseudomonadota; class Gammaproteobacteria; order Enterobacterales; family Morganellaceae; genus Providencia; species Providencia sp. PROV268. The sequence continues at coordinate 13,274 of NZ_JAMPLW010000033.1, read as the reverse complement.
AAGGGCATTAAAAAAATTGTATTAGCATATTCAGGTGGTCTAGATACATCGGCAATTATTCCATGGTTAAAAGAAAACTATGATGATTGCGAAGTGGTTGCTTTCGTTGCCGATGTAGGACAAGACAGAGAAGATCTCGTTGGCGTTGAGCAAAAAGCATTGCAATCAGGTGCATCGGAATGTCATGTGGTCGATCTACGTGAAGAGTTTGTCAAAGAGTATATCTACCCAGTATTGAAAACTGGCGCGCTCTATGAGGGAAGCTACCTGTTAGGGACTTCAATGGCACGTCCTATTATTGCTAAGGCACAGGTTGAACTGGCTCTGAAAGTTGGTGCCGACGCGGTAGCGCATGGCGCAACAGGTAAAGGAAATGACCAAGTGCGTTTTGAAAGCACTTATAGCGCACTTGCGCCACAGCTAAAAGTTGTTGCGCCATGGCGTGAGTGGGATTTGCGTTCGCGTGAAGCCCTATTGGATTACCTGAAAGAGCGTCATATTCCAACGACAGCCAGTTTAGAAAAAATTTATAGTCGTGATGAAAACGCATGGCATATTTCTACCGAAGGCGGCGTATTAGAAAGCACATGGAATGCAGCAAACCAAGATTGCTGGGTCTGGACGGTCGATCCGAAAGATGCACCAGATGAAGCAGAGCTAGTGACTGTCGGTGTGAAACAAGGGGAAGTGGTTTCTGTTAACGGCCAAACATTATCTCCGCTGGGATGTCTTGAAGCTTTAAACGTCCTCGGTGCTAAACATGGCGTCGGCCGTATTGATATTGTTGAAAACCGTTTAGTTGGTATGAAGTCTCGTGGCTGTTACGAAACCCCAGGAGGCACCATCATGATGGCTGCTTTACGTGGCATTGAGCAACTCGTTCTCGATCGCGACAGCTTTAAATGGCGTGAGCAACTAGGCTTAGAAATGTCCTACGTGGTTTATGATGGTCGTTGGTTTGCGCCTTTGCGTCATTCACTGCAAGCAGCAGCAGAATCTTTAGCGCAAGACGTTACTGGTGAAGTGGTTCTGAAATTGTATAAAGGCCAAGTAACTGCTATCCAGAAAAAAGCAGATAACAGCTTATATTCTGAAGAGTTCGCAACATTTGGTGAAGATGAAGTTTATGATCACAGCCATGCTGGTGGCTTTATCCGTTTGTACTCTCTTTCGTCGCGTATTCGTGCGCTAAAAGGGCAGAACAAAGCGAAATAGTTTTATTGATGTACACTTCCCGACAGCTATTTGCTGTCGGGTATCACATTTATTTTATCAATCAGATAGGGATCAGTTATGGCACTTTGGGGTGGACGTTTTAGTCAAGAAGCCGATCAGCGGTTTAAACAATTTAATGATTCATTGCGTTTCGATTATCGCTTAGCGCAGCAAGACATTATTGGTTCGGTTGCATGGTCAAAAGCGTTGGTCACTGTTGGGGTGCTATCAGAGGCAGAGCAGCAATCTCTTGAGCAAGCGCTAAATGCCTTATTAAAAGAGGTGCAAGATGATCCTGAGCGCATTTTACAGAGCGATGCCGAGGATATTCATAGCTGGGTTGAAGGTAAACTGATTGATAAAGTAGGTGATTTAGGTAAAAAACTGCACACTGGACGTAGTCGTAACGACCAAGTTGCCACCGATTTAAAATTATGGTGTAAAGATCAAGTCGCGCTATTGTTAGAAGCTGTGGTAGAACTGCAAAAAGCGTTAGTGATCACCGCGGAAAATAACCAAGATGCGGTCATGCCCGGTTATACCCACTTGCAACGTGCACAACCAGTGACTTTTGCTCATTGGTGTTTAGCGTATAGTGAAATGTTAGCGCGTGATGAAAGTCGTCTAAAAGATACATTAAAACGTTTAGATGTTAGTCCTCTAGGTTGTGGGGCTTTAGCGGGAACTGCTTATGATATCGACCGTGAGCAACTGGCATCGTGGCTAGGTTTCTCATCGGCAACGCGTAATAGCCTTGATACAGTTTCAGATAGGGATCATGTTCTCGAATTATTATCCGATGCAAGTATTGGTATGGTGCATTTATCCCGTTTTGCAGAGGATCTTATTTTCTTTAACAGTGGCGAAGCGGGGTTTGTTGAACTTTCAGATAAAGTCACTTCAGGCTCTTCATTAATGCCACAAAAGAAAAATCCTGATGCACTTGAGTTGATCCGTGGTAAGTGTGGTCGTGTACAAGGGGCATTAACAGGAATGATGATGACCTTAAAAGGATTACCGCTAGCCTACAATAAAGATATGCAAGAGGACAAAGAAGGGTTGTTCGACGCTCTTGATACTTGGTTAGACTGTCTCCATATGGCGGCTCTGGTGCTTGATGGTATTCAAATTCGTCGAAATCGTTGTGAAGAAGCCGCAAAACAAGGCTATGCCAATGCTACTGAGCTGGCGGATTACCTTGTTGCTAAAGGCGTTCCTTTCCGTGAAGCTCACCATATTGTCGGCGAGGCGGTGGTTGCTGCGATTAGCCAAGGGAAAGCATTGGAAGAGATGGCATTAAGTGATTTGCAAAAATTCAGTGATACTATCCAACTCGATGTGTATCAGATCCTCTCATTGCAATCTTGTCTAGATAAGCGTTTAGCAAAAGGCGGAGTTTCAAAGGAACAAGTCGCTAAGGCAATTACGGAGGCTAAAGCACGTTTAGGGATTTAACTCATTGAATTTACAAGATAGTGTTTAAAGTGGGATAAAATGGCGGGGTAGATAACTACCCCGTACATGCGATTAAAAGTTTAATACTTAAATATAGTTAATTGTTAAAAGGCCTAACAGTATCCTTTCGCCAATCCCGTTATAAATATAAGCTCCTAGACCATCGTTAATTATTTCCCAATTTTTAGAATCTCATTGTTCCTTAAGATCTCATCTTTCTTGGGTCATATTTACTTTGTCATTTAAGCAATTAAATATTAACTATCGATTTCAAGAGTCATTCGTACAGGATAGAGCCTGTCAGAACAGTTACTCTAATGTATGCTTATTTTATTGAACCTGTATCAGCAACGCTGAATGCAGGGCGAGTAATAATACCATTAATGAGCAAACAAGACTCTTTTCAGATTTAAGTGTAACGCTTTCATACTTAAAACCTATTGCTGAATTATGGTTTATAACTAACTGTTTTTGATTGCCTTTTACTATATTAGAGGTATTTAACTGAAACCATAGCTAAGCCTTTTTCTTTATTAGTCCAATTAAATTGATAAATGCTGCGGTTGTCTTCAGTTTTCTTCCATTCGCTAGATGGTGATTGCTTTGTATAATTAAAACTTGATGTTTTTACTTTATTCTCTTCACTATTATAACAATTTAATTGAGCATTGTTGTTATTAAAAGAATAGTTGCAAGGAGGATATACAATCATTGCTTTAAATGTAATTGTTGTGCTATTAGTTTTTGCTTGAACGTTAGTTGTAAATAAAGCAGTTGCGATCAGAGCAAAAGATAACGCTGTTTTGATTGTATTCTTAATCATGGTATTAGTCCTCGATATATATTTAAGTAACTTAATTCGCTTATATTGTTTCCACAAGTTTGGATGAAGCGAATTATATAGATTAAAGTTTGCTTTGGGTGTTAATTTTAAAAAGCAAATGTGAGTAAATATATTTGAAATTGATTAATAATATTGATTGTACGCATTCCCTCCCAATTTAGTTAATTAGAGTTTAATTCTGTGTATAATGACTCATTGTAGGTATTTGGCTTTATATGCTTCTTTTTGTCTCCTTTTTGATGGTTTTATCTGTTGGTGTGGAGGTGGTTTTGGTTGTCTTTTTAATTAAAAATATAAAGTAAATTGCAATGATTTTTTATTTATTTTTTAATGGAAATTAATAAAACAATGATAAAAATAAACATAATGTATCTAAATATTTCATCGAGTAAGTGAATTATTAAATTACGCTATCTACGATTTATTCTGTTTTCACAGTAATCAAACGGTGACAGATTGAAATACGCATATTGCGATTAATTGTTTTATTTTTTAATTGTTAGATGAAGCTTTTTTATATAACGATAGCGTTATACCTATTCGATAAAAATTGACTGACTAAAATGAAATTGGCCTACTTTTTTGTATTAAACGGTTTATGTGTCGGTGTTGGCCTGCATACTTACACTATCTTGTTTTGCATGATGTCATGTTCTTAGCATAGCGGTGTATCTCATCATGAAAGTGATAGCATCAATCATCGAACTTGGTTTGCTTTTCTATTTGTGACTAAGAGAGATATCATTAGGGCAGATAATCGTTGCCCAAAACGATGAATGCGTTGTTTATCGAGTAATTCTGTCGTGAGCAAGGCGTTTGAAATCTACTCACTCGATAAATGAATGTGAGTGGGTTTAGTTGATGGCTCAAGGTACGTTGTATGCTTTTCATAGCGTTTCTCCTTTAGCTATACCCACATCAGGTGTTCAGCATTCAAGAAAATCACTATTCCATTAACGTCAACCTTCCTTTTCCTTTTGTGTCTCTATTTTTCTCCTTCTTGTTTACATAAATATAGCTCTATTTGATAAATTTAAAGTCCTTTTAGGTTAATAATATGTTGCAAAATATTGGCGTAAAATATTGAAAATAATTACTTTGATGATGTTTTTGTGGAGTTAAATTTCATTTATTTTTAATAATTTAGTTTGATATTTTATCACCTGTGGTGTTTTTTTGAGCGTAGCCTGAGTAACTAAATCAAAAACAATAATGTAAATAATGTGTTGCTATATGATGAATAATTGTTTCTATTTTTTGCATTTAGAGTGAAATTTTATTTCATGCAAAATATAAAAAATAATAATTATTTCAATTAATTATATTATTTTATCCCTATTTTTTTAATTCATAATTAGTCACTTAAATTTACATTTTGATATAAATTGAGTGAGCGAGACAAAATGTCACGTTGCAAATGATGAAGAATTATTGAACATGTCAATTCTAATTGATAGTTAAAAGCATTAGATATCTGGTATACTGATTGGCAGTTTATATTAAGAAGGGCGACAAAATGAACATTCGCGATCTGGAATATTTAGTGGCATTAGCTGAGCATAAGCATTTTCGTCGTGCAGCAGACTCTTGTCATGTGAGTCAACCAACATTGAGTGGCCAAATACGTAAGCTAGAAGAAGAACTTGGGGTTATGTTACTAGAAAGGACTAGCCGCAAGGTTTTATTTACTCAACAAGGATTGCTACTTGTTGAACAAGCAAGGACGATTTTACGCGAAATTAAAGTCTTACAGGAAATGGCGGCTCTACAGGGGGAAAGCATGTCTGGCCCTTTACATATAGGGTTGATCCCAACGATCGCGCCTTATCTTTTGCCCCTTATCATTCCTGAATTGCACAAGCTCTTCCCTAAACTTGAAATTTACCTACATGAAGAACAGACACAGCAACTGTTGGCTCAGTTGGATAGCGGTAAATTAGATTGTGCTATTTTGGCGCAAGTGAAAGAAACAGATCCTTTTATTGTTGTACCCTTGTTTGAAGAGCCAATGAAGCTCGCCATCTATGAAGGTCACTCATGGCAGGGGCGTGACACTATCGAGATGAATGAGCTATCTGGCGAGAAATTATTAATGTTGGAAGATGGCCACTGCTTACGTGACCAAGCGATGGGCTTTTGTTTTCAAGCGGGGGCTAAAGAAGATACACATTTCCGAGCAACAAGCCTAGAAACGCTGAGAAATATGGTGGCAGCAGGAAGTGGAATTACATTATTGCCTGATTTGGCCGTGCCTCATGAATCCTGCCGTGATGGTATTTGCTATCTGAACTGTATTCATCCAGAGCCGAAACGTACAGTAGTATTAGTTTATCGCCCAGGCTCACCGTTACGTGGTCGCTATGAACAGCTTGCTGAGGCTATTTATAATTTGATGAGTAGCTATTACAGTAATAAAGCGCGCTAATAAGTAGGGTGTGGCTAGAGAAGTGATTGCCGTATTAGGTTCGGCAATCACTTAATAGCTTAAAACAGGCGGTTTAAGCCATTTAATGCGGCAACGCGGAATGCTTCTGCCATCGTAGGATAGTTGAAGGTCGTATTCACAAAATACTCGATGGTATTTCCTTCCCCTTTCTGTTCCATAATAGCCTGACCGATATGAATAATTTCAGCGGCTCTTTCCCCGAAACAGTGGATGCCTAAAATTTGCAATGTTTCACGGTGGAATAAGATCTTCAGACTGCCCACGTTCATACCTGCAATTTGGGCGCGTGCTAAATGTTTAAATTGAGCACGTCCGACTTCATAGGGGATCTTCATCGCTGTCAATTCTTGCTCTGTTTTACCAACAGAACTAATTTCAGGGATGGTATAGATGCCGGTAGGAATATCTTCAACTAAGTGTGCATTACCTAAGTCTTCTGCTATAGCTCGAGCGGCAATACGACCTTGGTCATAGGCAGCAGATGCAAGGCTTGGATAGCCAATAACATCACCAACAGCATAAATATGTTCATTAGAAGTGCGGTAAGCGCTATCGACTTTAATCAAGCCACGGTTATCTGCTTCAATACCCACATTCGCTAAACCTAACTTATCCGTATTCCCCGTGCGACCATTCGCATACAGTAAACAGTCTGCTTTGACTTTTTTGCCTGATTTAAGATGGACAATCACGCCATCAGGAACACCTTCAATTTTTTCATACTCTTCATTATGACGAATAACGATACCGCTATTCCAGAAGTGATAAGAAAGTGCATCTGACATTTCTTGATCTAAAAAGGCAAGTAAGTGATCGCGTGTGTTGATTAAATCAACTTTGACACCTAACCCGCGAAAGATAGACGCATATTCACAACCAATCACCCCTGCACCATAAATAATCACGTGGCGTGGTTCATGGGTTAGATTTAGGATGGTATCACTGTTGTAAATACGAGAGTGGTTAAAATCGACATCGGATGGGCAATAAGGACGCGACCCTGTCGCAATTACGATATTATCTGCACTGAGAACATCGCAACTACCGTCGGAATAGCGAACACTCACATGGCGTTCATCAATAAAAGTGGCTTCACCAGAGAACATTTGGCAGCCATTACGCTCATAAAAACCTTGGCGCATACGCGTTTGTTGACTGATCACGCTTTCAGCATGCTTGAGGATTTCAGAGAAAGAGGAGCGTAAGGAGCGAGAATTATCGCTGTAGAGTGGATTTTGGTTAAATTCGATAATTCGGCTAACTGCATGGCGGAGGGCTTTGGAGGGAATGGTTCCCCAGTGGGTACAGCCACCGCCGACACTATCATAACGTTCTATGACGGCGACGTTTTTTCCTTGCTTCACCAGTCCCATGGCGGCGCCTTCTCCACCCGGCCCGGAACCAATGACAATTGCATCAAAATGGATGTGTTGCATGAGGTAAGACCTGCTCTAAAACAAAATGACAACATGATGTTAGCATATCCGCCGATTATTTACCCGCTTTACTCATGTACTTTTAATTAATGGCTTTATTTAATGTTTTTATTTTGAAGCGTATTCACAAAAAAGCTTTTTTATTGCTTAGCGAGTTCTCTAATCAAATGACGGGAAATTAAGCACGGTTCTACGAATAAAAAGCCTTCACCTATTGAAAAATGATTTAGTGAAATTCTGAAAAGCGGTAATCTGTACACTTAATCGCTTTTTCCCTCAAACAGCCTAATAAATTTGAGGTATGCTAGAGAGGTGGTCACACCCAAGTTTTCATATTTTGGTATATTAATGGCTGTTTAATGACATAGAAATCAGGATCACCGTGAGCAATCATATTGGCGTTAGAGCAAAACAGAAAGAAAAAACTCGTCGTTCGCTCATTGAAGCCGCATTTAGCCAATTAAGTGCAGAACGTAGTTTTACAAGCCTTAGCTTACGCGAAGTTGCGCGTGAGGCAGGTATTGCACCCACTTCATTTTATCGTCATTTCAAAGACGTTGATGAGTTAGGGCTGACTATGGTTGATGAAAGTGGTTTGATGTTACGCCAGCTTATGCGACAAGCAAGGCAGCGTATCGCGAAGGGCGGTAGTGTGATCCGAACGTCAATCTCAACTTTTATGGAATTTATCGGTAATAACCCCAATGCCTTTAGGTTATTATTGCGAGAGCGCTCTGGTACTTCTGCTGAGTTTCGTGCTGCAGTTGCACGGGAAATCCAACATTTTATTGCTGAATTAGCAGATTACCTTGAACAAGAAAGCCATATGCCACGCTATTTTACAGAGCTACAAGCAGAGTCTATGGTGACCATCGTGTTTAGCGCGGGTGCAGAAGCGCTTGATATCGATGAAGAAAAAAGGCGGCATCTGGAAGAACGGCTTGTACTTCAGTTACGCATGATCGCAAAAGGTGCGTATTACTGGTATCGCCGTGAACAAGAAAAACAAAATCAAACTGACCCCGATCTCACTAAATAATATAAGGAGAATCAATGACGGAACACAATCGCAATGAGAAAAGCACGTTACTATTAGCATTAGTGATTGGCTTATCAACTCACGGAACTTTCTCTGCTCTGTTTAACTCCTTAGTAGAGTTTTCTATTTTCCCTGTTATTAGTTTAATCGTCGCAATTTATTGTTTACATCAACGTTATTTGCATCATGCGATGCCTATCGGTCTACCTAAGTTTGTTGTAGGTAACTTTTTCTTAGGGCTATTTGCTTATGCAGCTATCTTACGAGTGCAACATCCAGACGTAGGTTCGAGTTTTATTCCTTCAATCATTATTGTCGCGCTCGCGTTGTGGATGTACACAAGTTGGAAGGCACGTAAACAAGAACAAAAAGAGCTTGCAGAAGAAAACGAAGCTGAAGTTTAATCGCGTTTCCAAACCGCTCTAACCAATAACGCCGCTATGCCAACATTGCGGCGTTTGTGTATTTTATCGGAGCAAAACACGAATAATTTCTTAACCAAATTTTCATCTTCCACTCGCAATAAAATAATCGTCAGTTAGCTACGGTGTATATTAAAAATAGCAAGGTTGCCACCTGACTTAATGAATAAAAACAACAGGTGGCAAGTAAGATTTAGCGGCGTGTCAGCAGCACACCACTTTCCATATGATGGGTATATGGGAATTGGTCAAATAGAGCGAGTTTTTTGATTTGATGGGTCGCATTCAGGACAGACAAATTATCGCATAGGGTTTCCGGATTACAGGAAATATAGAGAATATTGTCATATTCTTGCACAAGCTGAACGGTTTTATCATCTAACCCGCTTCTTGGTGGGTCAACAAATATGGTGTTGCATTGGTAATCTGCTAGGTTAATGCCATCGAGTCTTTTAAATTCACGCACTCCTCGCATGGCTTGTGTAAAGTCTTCTGCTGACATGCGAATAATTTGTACATTATCGATTTGGTTTGCCGCAATATTATATTGCGCGGCTGCTACCGATGGCTTGGCTATTTCAGTGGCTAAGACTCGTTCAAAGTTTTGTGCTAAAGCCAGTGAAAAGTTGCCATTTCCACAATAAAGCTCCAGTAGATCGCCAGTTGCCCCTTGAGTGGCATCAATCGCCCATTCCAACATTTTAATGTTTACTTGAGCGTTTGGCTGAGTAAAGCTATTTTCTACTTGGCGATAAATCATATTTTTGCCATTCACCGGCAAAATTTCATCAACATAATCGTTGTCTAACATGATTTTGGTTTTTGAAGCGCGGCCGATAAGCTGTAAATCAAAACCTTTATTGATTAACGTTGTTTTTAATTGTTTGGCTGCTTCAATCCACTCTTCAGTGAGTTTTTTATGGTAAAGCAAAGAGACAATTAATTTATTACTCAGCGTCGAGAGATAATCAATTTGGAAAAGTTTATGGCGTAAAAGCGCATTTTCTTTTATCAGTGGCAAAATTTCAGCCATGATATTGTTGATCAGTTGGCTTGCTACAGGAAATTGATCGATACGCACACGCTCTTTAGTCTCTTTATCAAACATGATGTGAAATAAGTCATCACCATCATGCCATACTCGAAACTCTGCGCGCATACGATAATGAGATTCTGGTGAGGTAAATACCTCAGGTTCCATTGCCGTATAGGGGGCCATCATCGTTTTCAGACGTTCTACTTTTTCTGCAAGTTGCAGTTCATAGTGTTCAGTATTCATTAGTGTGGCCCTATTCATAAAAAACAGTAAAAAAATAACATCAGGGGCGAAATTGTAGGGCAAGTGGGGCAGATGTCCAGTTTTTGATTCCACATCGCATAGACACATACCTTCAATCCATTTAGGATAATGCGACTATGGTCGTAAAGAGTAAATAGGGAACTCGGTGTAAGTCCGAGACTGACGCGCAGCGGTGATGAAGGAAAAAAGAGATACAACACTGTTATTAATTAATGGGAAGTTGCCTCTATAGTTAATTTTTACCCAGATGGGTATGACTTCTCAGTCCGAAGACCTGCCATAGTTTAATCGCTTTGTTGGATATTAGCGCGGATCTGATATTCGGCCTCGCGGAATTTTAATCTCATTGATATTCCGGATTTATTATAATGAATAAGAGTAAGTTACTACCGCTATCGGTTGCTGCTATGGCAGTGTTGTGTGGTATTTCTTCTTTAGCAAGCGCAAACAATAAATCAGATGAAATGGTTGTGTCAGCGAATCGCTTTGAGCAGCCCATTTCATCAATACTGGCCCCTGTGACGGTCGTTACGCGTGAAGACATTGATCATTGGCAGTCTAATACTGTGATTGATGTATTAAGGCGGCTACCGGGTGTGGATATTGCGCAGTATGGTGGTATAGGACAGCAGAGCTCCCTCTTTATTAGAGGCTCAGAGTCTCGCCATGTATTGGTATTAATTGATGGTGTTCGTTTAAACCAAGCGGGTATTTCTGGCTCATCAGATATGAGCCAAATTCCTATCTCTTTAGTTCAGCGAATCGAATATATTCGTGGAGCAAGATCGGCTGTTTATGGCTCGGATGCAATTGGTGGTGTTGTTAATATTATTACTCGCCGAGATAATGTAGGAACCACATTAAATGCGGGTATTGGTTCTTATGGTTATCAGAATTATAACGGCTCAACTCAACAGAAAATCGGTGAAAATACAACAGTAACCGCTGCCGCAGCTTATACCTATACAAAAGGATTTGATCTAGCACCTAAGGACGTTAGTCCACGTGACTACGATAAAGATGGTTTTCTTAATAAATCATTATGGCTAGGTGTGGAGCATCAGTTATCATCTGAAATATCAGCTTATGCGAGAGCATATGGATATGATAATAGAACTCGTTATGATGCCTCTGAATACTCAGGTGTGCGGGTAGATACCCGTAAACTTTATAGCCGTACATATGAAACTGGGGTTAAATATCATCAAAAGCAATACTCAACCTCACTATCCGGAAGCTATAGTTACGTTAAAGATTACAATTTTGATCCAAGGCAAGGGCAGTATGCTAGCTCTTCTAATCTAGATGAATCAAAGCAGTATAATATTCAGTGGGGTAACAATTATCGTTTAGATAAAGGTAATATTAGTGCGGGTATAGATTATCAGCGCCAAAGCATAGAGCCTAACGGCTATGCTTTAATAACTAAAAAAGAAACCATGAATAACACGGGGCTCTATTTGACGGGGCAATACTCGTTTGTTGATTCTGTTATAGCTGAAGCCGCCGTTCGCACGGATCATCATTCAGAATTTAATTGGCATACGTCATGGCAATCAGGGCTGAGCTGGGAATTTTATGATGGGTATAAACTGGTTGGATCATACGCAACAGCATATAAAGCACCTAATCTAAGTCAACTGTACGCATATTCTTCATCAAATTGGGGAACAACAAAAGGTAATCCGAACTTAAAACCAGAAGAAAGTAAGCAGTGGGAAATTGGTGTTGAAGGAATAACGGGACCGCTATTCTGGCAAATTAATGCTTATCATAATGATATTGATAACCTGATTGAATATAAATATGGCGATTTTATCAGTACATATGAAAATATTGGAAAAGCAGAAATTAAAGGTATCGAGTGGGTTGGTGAATTTAGCACTGGTTTTTTACATCATCAATTAACATACCAATATGTCGATCCCAGAAATAAAAAGACGAACAAAGTATTGGAGCGCCGAGCTAAGCAACAAGTGAAATACCAATTAGATTGGAATATTGCTGAGGTAGATATGGGGCTAACTTATCACTATATAGGTTCGCGTTATGATAATGACTTTTCCCAATCACCATCAAAACGTCTAAAACAAGGGGGGGTTAGCCTTTGGGATCTCACGGCGGCATATCCAATCACTTCACAGCTCACAATTCGTGGTAAAATAGCTAATATGTTCGATAAAGACTATGAGACCGCGTATGGTTATCGCACCGCTGGAAGAGAATATTTCCTTACAGGAAGCTACAACTTCTAATCACAACCTATCTATTCGCCCGACCATCCTTGTGTTTGATTCAGGGGTGGGGGGGCTATCTGTATATCGGGAAGTCAAAAAATTACTCCCTAACGCACATTATATATATGCATTCGATAATGAAGCCTTCCCCTATGGCGAAAAGAGTGAAGAATTTATTATCGATAGGGTGTATCAACTCGTTGATGCTATTGCGAAAAAACACCCTTTAACGATAGCAATTATTGCCTGTAATACAGCCAGTACCGTGAGCTTACCGAACCTTAGAGCCCATTTTCGTTTCCCAGTGGTTGGTGTCGTGCCAGCAATTAAACCTGCGACTAAATTAACGCGAAATGGTGTTGTTGGATTGCTTGCAACCAAAGGAACGGTGAATCGCGAATATACTAAAGAGCTAATTGAACGGTTTGCAACAGATTGCAAAGTGCTCTCGCTGGGTTCTGCCGACCTTGTTCAACTAGCGGAAAGAAAATTACATGGCGAACAAATTCCGCTAGATGAAATTGCCAATGCAGTGAAGCCATGGTTAAGAATGCCTGAACCTCCTGATACGGTGATCTTGGGTTGTACGCATTTCCCTCTATTAATAGAAGAACTCGAACAAGTGCTACCAGATGGCACAAGATTTGTTGATTCAGGGGCGGCGATCGCGAGACGTGCGGTTTGGCTGATTAATAATCAAGCAGAAGAAGTGATTGATAGTCAAGAAAAAGACTTTGCATATTGCCTTTTAATGAATGATGCCGCTTTAGCATTACAACCTGTATTAGCCGCCGAAGGGTTCAATAGGCTACAAAAACTGGTGATTTAAGCTAAATTTGATGGTAATCTGAGCAAACGAAAAAAAAACGTAAAAAAGGGG
>NZ_JAMPLW010000032.1:0-34357 GCF_028477805.1 Providencia sp. PROV268 | reverse complement strand
AGGTACGAGAGATGGTGTGGTTTTGGCGGCAAGATTACAATCTAAATCGAACCCACGAAAGTTTAATAACCTCCCACCGGAGACATACCGTAAACAGTTAGAAATCTCTAATTTGAAGTGTCTTAATTAATGGGGAGTGGACAAAGCATCGACCTCATTTGTGTAACTGTTTAAACTCTTGCAACTTAACGCTAGTCTCAATCAATGCTATTTGAGGAAAATTACCGACTTTTAGCTGTACAAGTTTACCTATAACTGGGCTACTATATCGGTAGAAAACGGTCTTACTGGCTGTTATGCCACAAAATATACGTAAACCAGAGCTTTCGCAGGATTCAGAACTATTTTTACACTTAAGTTTATCGCTGTGATACTGTGTTAAGAATGGTTTTACTGATGATTTTTGGCTCATAAGTGTTACCCTAATTAACGCTTATTATAAAAGTATTCAATGTGTTTAGACTAAAGTGCAGATTGGTGCATTTACAATGCTCATTGGGTTTTAGCCCCATAAACAGCCTACATTTTAACCTACACTCAATCATGGGATTCTGTGACATTCTCTACAATAAAATGGAGTCTAATGAGACAGCCAACGGACACAGGATTAAATAAATTCAACAGATTAGACAAACAAGCTTATGACTGATAACCAAAATTTTGAATCCCACACACCAATGATGCAGCAGTATTTAAAACTAAAAGCACAACATCCTGACATATTGCTGTTCTATCGTATGGGGGATTTTTACGAGCTTTTCTTTGATGATGCCAAAAAAGCGTCTCAATTATTAGATATTTCGCTCACCAAACGAGGGCAAACGGCGGGTCAGCCTATTCCAATGGCAGGTGTACCACACCATGCGGCCGAAAACTATTTAGCAAAATTGGTGCAACTGGGTGAATCTGTCGCGATATGCGAACAAATTGGTGATCCCGCAACGAGTAAAGGTCCTGTTGAGCGTAAAGTCGTACGTATTGTTACACCGGGTACAATCACCGATGAAGCATTACTGAATGAGCGGCAAGACAATCTATTGGCCTCAGTCTGGCAAGAGCCTCAAGGCTATGGCTTTGCAACCTTAGATATCACGTCGGGGCGCTTTATCATTAGTGAATTCGATGACGAAGAGTCTCTACAAGCAGAGCTACAACGTACTCGCCCTGCTGAATTACTCTATCCCGAAGACTTTGCGAGTATGGCGTTAATCGAAAACTGTAAAGGCCTACGTCGTCGGCCTCTATGGGAATTCGAGCTAGAAACAGCAAAACAGCAGCTTGGCCTACAATTTGGCACAAAAGACTTAATTGGGTTTGGGGTCGAAAATGCCTCGAGAGCGCTACGCGCTGCTGGCTGCCTTCTCCAATACGTCAAAGATACTCAACGTACGGCATTACCTCATATCCGTAGCATCATCATGGAAAAACAAACAGATAACGTTATTCTGGATGCTGCAACACGTCGTAATCTTGAGATCACGCAAAACTTATCTGGTGGCACAGATAATACTTTAGCGTCTATTTTGGATTTATGCGTTACCCCGATGGGAAGCCGCATGCTCAAGCGTTGGCTTCATACCCCATTGCGCCATGTACAAACACTAACGAATCGCCAACAAGCTATCGCCGCCTTACAAGAGTGTGGTTTCGAGCTATTACAGCCATTACTACGTCAAATTGGTGATTTAGAGCGTGTACTTGCCCGTTTAGCTTTACGCTCTGCTCGCCCTCGCGATTTAGCACGTATGCGCCACGCTTTTGAACAGTACCAAGAGATTCATCAAATCCTCAACCAATCTAACAGCGAATATCTGCAAAACTTGCAAAAACGTATTAACCAGTTTGATGAGCTACAGGATTTACTGCAACGTGCGATTATTGATGCACCGCCTGTATTGGTGCGTGACGGTGGCGTTATCGCTCCGGGTTATAATAGCGAACTCGATGAATGGCGAGCACTTGCCGATGGAGCTACAGACTATCTTGATAGACTAGAAATTCGCGAAAAAGAGAAGCTGGGCATTGATACCCTTAAAGTGGGCTACAATGCGGTACACGGCTATTTTATTCAGGTCAGTCGCGGTCAGAGTCATTTAGTTCCTATTCATTATGTACGTCGTCAAACGCTGAAAAATGCGGAACGTTACATTATTCCTGAACTAAAAGAGTACGAAGACAAAGTCTTAACCTCAAAAAGTAAAGCGTTAGCTATCGAAAAAGCACTCTATGATGAGCTTTTCGATATGCTATTGCCACATTTGGCAGACTTGCAAATCAGTGCGGAGGCTCTTGCAGAGCTCGATGTGCTCAATAACTTAGCTGAGCGTGCTGAAACACTTGGCTATGCTTGCCCACAACTCACAGATAAACCAGGGATCCACATTACTGAAGGACGCCACCCTGTGGTCGAGCAAGTCCTGAGTGAACCATTTATCTCTAATCCGCTTTCACTTTCCCCACAACGTCGCCTACTTATCATTACAGGCCCTAATATGGGGGGTAAAAGTACCTATATGCGCCAAACTGCATTGATAACACTACTTGCCTATATTGGTAGTTTCGTACCTGCAACAAAAGCGGTCATTGGACCTGTTGATCGTATTTTTACCCGTGTTGGCGCATCCGATGACTTAGCCTCCGGGCGTTCAACCTTCATGGTTGAAATGACTGAAACGGCTAATATTTTACACAATGCAACAGAGCAAAGTTTAGTCCTAATGGATGAAATTGGTCGAGGCACTTCAACCTATGATGGTTTGTCACTTGCTTGGGCTTGTGCTGAAAACTTAGTTAACCGAATCAAGTCCATGACTTTATTTGCCACACATTACTTTGAATTAACAACCTTACCTGAAAAATTAGAAGGCGCGGTCAATATTCACCTTGATGCAATGGAGCACGGCGACACCATCGCCTTTATGCACAATGTTCAAGAAGGAGCAGCAAGTAAAAGTTATGGCCTTGCGGTAGCCTCTCTAGCAGGCGTCCCTAAAGATGTTATTAAGCGTGCCAAACAAAAGCTCAAAGAGTTAGAAATTATTTCAAATAATACCAACGCGAGCCATGTTGATAGCGCACAACTCAGCTTCTTAGTGCCAGAAGAGCCATCCCCTGTTCTTAGCGCTCTTGAAAGTATCGACCCTGATAAGTTAACGCCAAGGCAAGCGTTAGATTGGTTATATCGTTTAAAGGAAATGGATAAGTAGTATGCAAGACCACGCTGAACTTCTAGCGCCTATCAGGCAGTTTTTACGCTGTGAAACGCCTGATAGTTGGGTTAAAAAAGCCAGTGAACCAGAAAGCCTCCCTATACTCTTAAAAGATCATCTATTATGTGAGCTAAAGGCGGCGCAAAGTGCGATGTTTTTGATCCGTAAATATGCGGTTGATAAAGAGAGTGCGGCAACATTGCTTGCTTGGTTTAAGCCTTATGAAGACTTTGCCTACGATCGTATTGGTGATATTCATACGCTAAAGAATAAAAACCAAATATCAAAACAGATCTTGGCGAAAAAGCAGTCACCCTATAGCCAAGATTTAATTGATAAAATGGTACTCTTGATTAAAGAAGAGCTGCACCATTTTTATCAAGTGCTGGAAATTATGCATCAGCGAAATATTGCTTATGATGGTATAACGGCAAGTCGATACGCTAAAGGGCTATTCAGTCATATGAGTGGTCATGAACCACAAACATTGGTCGATAAACTGATTATTGGTGCTTATATTGAAGCTCGATCATGTGAACGTTTCGCGAAATTGGCTCCTTTTCTAGACGATGATTTGGCGAGCTTTTATGTCTCATTACTGCGCTCAGAAGCGAGACACTATCAAGATTACCTACAGTTAGCGCAATCAATCAGTAAAACAGATATTAGCGAGCGTGTTGAGATGTTCGGTCTCGTTGAAGCCGAACTTATCACCTCAGTAGACCACGATTTTAAATTTCATAGTGGCGTTCCTGTGTGACGGTAAGCTAAAGTCTATGATGAGAAACTCGACCATTTATTATCATTAACGAAAAAAGCCCTCAATCAAATATTGAGGGCTTTCGTTATGGTATTCACAAAGATATTTACATATTAAATAAGGCTTCTAAGGAAAGCTCCTCTCCTTGTAAAATATCTTTTAACCGCCTTAGCCCTTCCACTTGTATCTGGCGCACCCTTTCTCTTGTTAACCCAATTTCTCGGCCAACTTCTTCTAGTGTCTCAGCTTCATAGCCTAATAGCCCAAAACGCCGAGCAAGGACTTCTCGCTGCTTTGGATTCAATTCAAATAACCACTTCACAATATTCTCTTTTAAGTTGTTATCTTGAATTGTATGCTCTGGGCCTGATTCATTCTCATCAGAGAGAACTTCAAGTAAAGATTTCTCTGAATCGCCAGCAATAGGCGTATCGACCGATGTAATACGTTCATTTAAACGCAACATACGGCTGACATCTTCTACTGGTTTATCAAGCTGTTCAGCGATTTCCTCAGCGCTAGGCTCGTGGTCGAGTTTTTGCGCTAATTCGCGGGCAGTTCTAAGGTAAATATTGAGCTCTTTGACGATATGAATTGGGAGGCGGATGGTTCTAGTTTGATTCATGATGGCACGTTCAATCGTTTGACGGATCCACCATGTCGCATACGTTGAGAAGCGGAACCCCTTTTCAGGATCAAACTTTTCAACAGCGCGAATTAACCCTAGATTACCTTCCTCAATAAGATCTAATAATGCTAATCCCCGATTATTATAACGTCGAGAGATCTTAACAACTAACCGAAGATTACTTTCAATCATGCGCTGACGTGAAGCAACATCTCCACGTAGCGCTCTCCTCGCGTAGAAGACTTCTTCTTCGGCAGTTAGGAGCGGAGAGAATCCAATTTCACTGAGATAAATTTGAGTGGCATCCAGAACACGCTGATTCGTGTTCTGGAGTAAATCCATTTCATCATCTAGTTCAGTAACCAGATCCTCTTCTTTGAACTGACTCTCATCAAAAGCATCATCCATCATGCTATCGTCGAGGTCATTGTATAACTCGTTAGCTTTCAGCGAACTTTGGCTCATCAGTGACTCCTACCCTTGATAATGAGGGCAGAATGTCATTGCACTCTGCCCAGTTTATCGCTGCGGTAAGTAGCGCAGCGGGTTTACTGATTTTCCCTTGTAACGAATTTCAAAATGTAATCTAACCGAACTCGTTCCGGTACTACCCATCGTGGCTATTTTCTGACCCGCGGCAACATCCTGCTGGTCACGCACAAGTAACGTATCGTTATGTGCATAAGCACTCAAGTAGTCATCGTTATGTTTTATTATTATAAGATTTCCATATCCGCGTAGTGCATTTCCTGCATAAACCACTTTACCTGGAGCAGAAGCAAGTACAGGTTGACCTCGTGAACCGGCAATATCAATGCCTTTATTTCCACCTTGAGCATCAGAGAAACCTTCTATTGTTTTCCCTTCCGCTGGCCAACGCCATTTTATCGATGAGCTATTTGTACTGCTTGCTGTCGTCGTAGAGGCGGTAGAAGCTGCCGTCGTTGTTGTTGCCGTAGAAGTTTGCGTTGCAGGCTTCTTATTATTAGGCAACATCTTACCTGAATTTTGACCGCTTCCATTTGCAGGATACGCATTAGTTGTTCGAAGATCAACCGGTTGCTGATTACTATTTGATGAATTTGAGGCCAATTGCCCGTTTGAGTTCACATTTCCGTTACCAATATTGATCACTTGCCCAACATTTAGGCTATAAGGCTCTGCAATATTGTTTTTAGCTGCTAACTCACGGAAATCATTACCAGTTATATAAGCAATATAGAATAGTGTATCACCGCGTTGTACGGTGTAAGTACTGCCACTGTAGCTACCTTTAGGGATGCTACCATAGTCGCGGTTATAGATAATACGCCCTTGCCCATCCATATTGACTGGGGCAGAGGTACGAATAGATGATGAAGAATTCGAAGACAAATTAGGTCGAGAAGAAGGCATCGCTGTACTTGTACCACCAGTAGGTGCCGTTCTTTGAACAGTTTGTTGACTTGATTGACTCGTCTGACCGTCATTTACGCTAGAAATAGGCGCTGCTGTATGGTACGGAGTTGAACATCCAGCCAATAATGCCCCGCTAAATGAAAAGATCACCGCCCATCGAATTCTGCTTATTGGGCTAACAATTTTCATGCTTCTTCTCCCGTGAAGAAAAATCTGACATAGCAAATAAATTTGTGTCAGTAAAACATTAGAGCCTGTTAGCTCTCGTCACTAAAAGTATTTTGCTTATTAAAGCAGAAATATAAAATATTGAACAAGCCAAATATATCAAAAATATAACAATTTGAGATTATGACTTAATGGAAAATACAACATTCTTAACTTTAAGCTGTTAAAGTGCCCTATTTTACCAAATATGACTATAAGCAAAAATTACGCTAAGTCACCCGCTACTAGCGGAACAAAACGTACTTTTTCGACCACATTAGCATGATAATCATTCCCTCGGCGCGTAATTAGCTTCAGCGCTTGATCTTTATCCCCCACAGGCAGAACCAAGCGCCCGCCTTCTTTTAATTGCTGTAGTAACCGAGGCGGAATTTCACTGGGTGCCGCCGTCACGATAATTGCATCAAAAGGCCCTTTAGATTGCCAGCCTTCCCAGCCATCACCATGACGAGTGGAGATATTATGTAAATCAAGCTGCTTAAAACGACGTTTTGCCGTCCATTGCAAACTTTTTACCCTTTCAACAGAAAAAACATGTTTTGCAAGGTGCGCTAAAACAGCGGTTTGATAACCTGACCCTGTACCGATTTCTAATACATGATCTTCTGGCTTAATCGCCAGTAATGCAGTCATTTTTGCAACAATATAAGGTTGAGAGATAGTTTGCCCATAACCGATAGGTAATGGAATATTATCATAAGCCTTATGCGATAGGGCTTCGTCAACAAAGCGTTCACGAGGAACCTGTGACAAAGCATCTAACAGGCGCTCATCGTGAATTCCCTGTTGGCGTAGTTGTGCCAAAAGTTCTTTCATGAGGCCTGTTCTCATTTTACTTTCACTCCCGATTTTTCTAACCACTCTTCAACTAATGAATGTGCTTTATACGCTGTTAAGTCAACTTGTAATGGGGTAATTGAAACATAACCTTGTGATACGGCTTCAAAATCAGTACCCGGCCCAGCATCACGGATCTCCCCTACAGGCCCTAGCCAATACAACATATTACCTTTAGGATCTTCAAGGTTGTAGACTTCTGAAGCAGCATGACGGCTACCACAGCGAGTGACTTTGATCCCTTTAACATCCTCATAAGGAATATCAGGAACGTTAATGTTTAGTATGTTACCTGCCCGTAAAGGGTTTTTATGTAATAACGCGAGAATATCACAGGTTATTTTTGCAGCAGTTTCAAAATGGGTATCTCCATCCAATGAGACCGCAATTGAAGGTAACCCTAAGTGCCTCCCTTCCATCGCCGCAGCAACTGTCCCTGAATAGATCACATCATCACCTAAATTAGGCCCACAGTTAATTCCTGACACAACAATATCCGGTCGTGGCCTAACGACTTTATTCACACCAATGTAAACACAATCTGTTGGCGTACCTTCTTGTACAGAAAAGTCACCATTAGCAAGAGTTTGGATCCTTAAAGGCCTATCTAACGTTAATGCGTTCGATGCCCCACTACGATTGCGATCAGGCGCAATCACTTGCACCTGATAATATTGACGTAAAGCGGCCGCCAATGTCTGGATCCCCGGTGCAGTCACACCATCGTCGTTACTCAATAATATCTTTAACATCGGCACTATCCTGATTAATGATTTCTCGCACCACGCTTGTTGCAAAGCTTCCTGAATTAAGGAAAAAATTGAGTTTTAATGTAGTCTGGTCAATCCATTGCCATTGAAAATTTTGCGGTTTCACAATCATCGCTCTTCGTGTCGATGAGACGCGTTCGTTTTTCATCAGTGTCATCAAAGAGTGATAGCTTTCTAAGCTGTTGGTTTCAAAAACTAGTGCATCCTCTTGCGTACCTAATTCGCCATCACCGGGCAAAGGCGCAGTGATACTCAATTCGCCAGAAGCAACACGCGCTTGCAAGGTAGGCAACTCTTCTGCCGTTGCAACAAACCAACTTCCACGCCCTGTTAGTTGTAGCGCATCACCAAGTAATACTTGGTTTATGGTTTGGTTTTCAATCCGTTCACTTGCAACATGGTTAAACATAGCACTACGTGCGGCAGATAAATAGAAACTACGCTTATTACGTTCACGAACCGTAATTTCTTGGTTCGCCCAACGTAATGCTTGGGTTAGGTTTTGCCCATCACGGCCAAATCTTTGTTCCCCAAAATAATTCGGAATGCCTTGTTCTGCAACTTTCTGTAAACGAGCCTCAACATCCTCAGGTACTGAAATATCCCGGATCGTCAATTCAAACTGGTTGCCTTTCAATGTTCCAATACGTAACTTGCGTTTTTGTCTCGTTGTCGCGATGACTCTACAACCATCAAGCTGCCATAATGAAAAATCAGGCGTTTCTTTACCTGGCATTTGTAAACAAAACCACTGTTCAGTCACTGCATTACGGTCTTTTAAACCCGCATAGCTCACTGAACGAGCTGAAATTTTTGCAAATTTAGCTAACTGTTCAGCCACAAATAATGTGTTGCAACCTGTTTTTTCAACGCGAACCATAACATGTTCGCCTTCGCCGTCCAGTTCGAAGCCAAGATCTTCTTTGACAATAAAATCTTCTGGCTGACTTTTTAGCTTACCTGTTGAGAGAGGTTTACCATGCAGGTACTGTACATTCATGAGTTTCATTACCATTATCTTTCACTAACAGCACTACCGCCGCACATGCAATGCCCTCTTTACGCCCAACAAACCCCAATTGCTCAGTTGTTGTTGCTTTGACATTAATATCATCCATGTGACATTCAAGATCTTCAGCAATATTGACGCGCATTTGCGGGATATGTGGCAACATTTTTGGTGCTTGAGCCATAATAGTGACATCAATATTTCCAATGCTGTAGCCTTTTTCTCGAACATGGCAGTAAGCTTTTTTTAGCAATATGCGGCTATCTGCACCTTTGTATGCAGGGTCGGTATCAGGGAAGAGCTTACCAATATCACCAAGTGCTGCTGCACCTAAAATAGCATCTGTTACTGCGTGTAATACCACATCACCGTCAGAGTGTGCCAATAAACCGTGTTCATAAGGGATACGGACACCACCAATAATGATAGGACCATCACCGCCGAACTTATGCACATCAAAACCGTGCCCAATTCTCATTATTTATTCCTTTTATTTCATTCTAGAAAGATAAAATTCCGCCAGTGCCAGATCTTCTGGTCGAGTCACTTTCAGGTTATCAGAACGTCCTGAAACTAATACAGGTTGATAGCCGCAATATTCAAGTGCAGAGGCTTCATCTGTGATAACCGCATTCTCTTTCAAAGCTTTACTTAAGCAATCTCGCAATAACAACAAAGGGAAAAACTGTGGGGTCAATGCATGCCATAAGGCTTCCCGCTCCACTGTATGATCGATGAGATCAGAAGCTTTTCGGCTCCGTTTCATAGTATCCCTGACCGGAGCTGCCAAGATCCCTCCACAACAATTTTTTGTTGATAATTGAATAATTTTATTTAAATCGTCTTGATGCAAACAGGGGCGTGCCGCATCGTGCACTAATACCCACTTATTATGCATATTGCCGTCTTGGGCTAAAAAGTCTAACCCTGCTAATACCGAATCTGCTCGCTCTTTGCCACCTTCAACTGTCGTCACGCGTGAATCTTGCGCAATATCAAGCTTAGCAAAATAGTCGTCATCAGGACTCAACGCGATAACAACACTGGCAACATGAGGATTCAATAGCAATGCATTAATTGTATGCTCAATGATAGTTTTCCCTGCAACCTGCAAGTACTGTTTTGGGCAATCGGCCTTCATACGACTACCAATACCTGCCGCGGGAATTATCGCAACCACTTGCGAATCTACCCCAATTATTGAGTTATTCATTATGTTGGATCTTACATTGAAATTAATGACCGATAGATATAACAGATTATAAAAGAGTTTATAACTTATTAATTTTTAGATTCTTTTTGGTTATTACTCTCTTTTACCATTCTATAAAATGATTCACCAGGTTTGATCATTCCAAGCTCAGTACGGGCACGCTCTTCAATAGCATCTTGACCATCGTTCAAGTCATTAATTTCAGCAAATAGCTGCTCATTACGCACTTTTAAGCGAGAATTGATAATTTCTTGCGCCGCAACATCGTCTTTGACTCGGACGTAATCGTGAATGCCATTTTTCCCTAACCATAGAGAATATTGTGTCCAAGCCAATACGGCGATTAATAGAAGCGTTAATTTGCCCATTTTGCCCCCTGAAATGATTAGCTAATCATCCCATAACTGAGCTCATGACGCTACTATGAAGAAAGTAATGTCATAAAAGTAAGTAAAAATTACCGGTTAAATGGCTAAATTTTACTCAAATTAATGTTAACAATATGTCCTTTGTTTAATTTCTCATCCAGAATCAAATCTTATCTCTATGCCTATCATCAAACTATTACCTAACTGAGTAAAATTCACCAACGAAAACACGAGCCTTCATGCAAAATATTTTGCACTTATGTAACGCCACTATAGAAGACCAAGACTAACCCAAGTGGGTCTTATGTTCAGGAAAGCTAAGGGGAAATGACAGATGAACGCGAAGAGATGTTACTGAAAATCGCATCTATCCAGCAACATCATCTCATGAAGAACAGTTTAAATCTTAATCACTTGTTGATGAGTTAACAGATGAATAATCCTTGTCACCGAGTCGTTGATAGGCTGTAAACCATCAAGCCGTAACTCGGGTTTTAGCGGCTCTTGGTAAGGAGAATCGATCCCCGTAAACTGTTTAATTTTTCCTGCTCTGGCCTGTTTATAAAGCCCTTTAGGATCGCGCTGTTCACACACTTCTACGGGGGTTGTTACGTAAAGCTCAAAAAATTGATTTTCTTCAAATAGGTCACGAACACGCGCTCTATCTGCCTGATAAGGCGATATAAAAGCCGTTGCGACGATTAGGCCTGCATCGACCATCAATTTAGCTACTTCACCAATCCGGCGGATATTTTCTTGTCTATCCGCCTCGCTAAACCCTAAATCACCACATAAACCATGACGTACATTATCACCATCAAGCAGATAGGTTTTTATTCCCATCGCGGCTAAAGCTTGCTCAGTCGCTCCCGCTAATGTCGATTTACCTGATCCTGATAACCCTGTAAACCACAATACCGCGCCTTTATGCCCATTTGCCACTTCTCTAGCTTGCCGAGTGACGGGATGATCGTGCCAAACAATATGATTATCCGTTAGCGCCATCATGTTTATTTTCCACCGAGTAAATCGCGCGCTCCCCAATGAGGGAAATGGCGTCGAATCAATTTATTGAGTTCAATTTCAAACTCGCTAAAGTTATCTTTTTGCTCAATAAACTGTCCGGTAACCTCACGTACTAAGCCGGCTCCCGCAGTAACATTCGTGAGCCTATCAATTAGGATCATGCCACCTGTATCAGCATTGTGTTGATAGTTATCTAATAATAGTGGCTCATCAAAAGAGAACTCCACCAGCCCAATACCATTAAGCGGTAGTTCAGTAGCGACCTTTTGTGTTAAGTTATTAACATCGACTTGATAGTGAATATTTTCAACTTTGGCGCGACTTCTTTTGCCCGCGATTTTGATATCCAACTGTTGCCCTTGAACAAGTGGCTGCTCCGACATCCAAACCACATCAATCAAGGCATGATGAGTGCTCTGCAACGTATCGTTTTCTGCAACAATTAAATCTCCACGGCTAATATCAATCTCATCTTCTAACACTAATGTGATTGCTTCCCCCGGAACAGCAAACTGCAAAGCACCATCGAATGTAATGATATCTTTAACTTTAGAGACTTGACCCGATGGTAATGCTTTAACAGATTGACCGATACTCACAATCCCTGAAGATAAGGTTCCACTATAGCCTCTAAAGTCCAAGTTTGGCCGATTCACATATTGGATCGGGAAGCGTAATGCCTGCTCTGAGGCTTTTTGCTGGACTTGAACATTTTCTAAAATGTGTAGTAGCGTTTCACCTTGATACCATGGAATATTTTGGCTTTTGTTAACAATATTATCGCCATCAAGAGCAGAAATCGGTACAAACCAAACATTCAGATCAACAGGTAATTCGGTAGCAAATTTTTGGTAGTCTTGCTTAATTTTTTCGAATACAGATTCACTGTAATCCACTAAATCCATCTTATTAACTGCCACAATTAAGTGACGGATACCCAGCAGTGTACTAATAAAACTGTGACGTCGAGTTTGCTCTTGAACTCCTTTTCGAGCATCGATCAACAAAATAGACAGTGAGCAAGTTGAGGCGCCTGTCGCCATGTTACGCGTATATTGTTCATGGCCCGGCGTATCTGCAATAATAAATTTGCGCTTTTGGGTTGAAAAATAGCGGTAAGCGACATCAATCGTAATACCTTGTTCACGCTCCGCAGCAAGGCCATCCACCAGCAATGCTAAATCTAATTTTTCTCCTTGTGTGCCTATACGCTTACTGTCATTTTGCAACACAGAAAGTTGATCTTCATAAATTTGTCGAGTGTCATGTAATAAGCGACCAATCAGGGTACTTTTACCATCATCAACATTGCCACAGGTTAGAAAGCGTAATAGCCCTTTGTGTTGCTGTGCTAATAAGTAGCCTTCAACTCCACCTTGTTGCTTAATTTGTTCCGCAATAATTTCGTTGTATGCTAAATCTGCCATAACGTTTCCCCTTAAAAATACCCTTGACGCTTCTTTTGCTCCATTGATGCAGCTTGGTCACTATCGATTAACCGACCTTGACGTTCACTCGTCGTGGATATCAGCATCTCTTCGATAATTTCAGGTAAGGTCTCTGCCTGTGATTCAACAGCCCCCGTTAATGGCCAGCACCCTAGCGTCCGAAAACGCACTTTTCGCTTCGCAATCACTTCACCCGCTTTTAAATCTATACGGTCATCATCTACCATCAATAGTGTGCCATCCCGCTCTAATACAGGGCGCTCTTTTGCAAAATAGAGAGGCACAATATCGATATTTTCTAAGTAGATATATTGCCAAATATCCAGTTCTGTCCAGTTGGATAGTGGGAAGACGCGAATGCTCTCACCTTTATTAATTTGCCCATTATAGTTATGCCATAATTCAGGGCGTTGGTTTTTAGGATCCCAACGGTGTGAACGGTCTCTGAAAGAGTATATTCTCTCTTTTGCGCGTGATTTTTCTTCATCACGCCTTGCCCCCCCAAATGCTGCATCGAAACCATATTTATCCAGCGCTTGTTTTAAACCTTCCGTTTTCATAATGTCTGTATGCTTTGCGCTACCATGTATAAAGGGATTGATACCAAGCGCCTCCCCTTCTGGATTCCGGTAAACTAGGAGTTCGAAACCATAGTTTTTCGCCGTTTTATCACGAAATTCATACATTTCACGAAATTTCCACCCTGTATCCACATGTAATAATGGAAATGGCAATTTACCTGGATAAAAAGCCTTACGCGCTAAATGCAACATAACGGATGAATCTTTGCCTATTGAATAAAGCATCACTGGATTTGCAAATTCAGCAGCCACTTCACGTAAAATATGAATACTTTCAGCTTCCAACTGCTGCAAATGGGTCAATCGTTTTTCATTCATGATGGCCTCCTTCTATTAAGCCAATTCCAGCACGGCTGAACGCCATCTGTTTTCCACGACTTGATGACCAAACCAAGCTAACTGTTGATGTAATGCGACGACTTCACCAATCACTAATAAAGCAGGCGAAGGCGCTTTTTGCGCAAGTGCTTCTAATTCATACAACTGACCACTAAGCACTTGCTGGTTACTGCGTGTACCACAACCGATGACTGCCACAGGGGTTTCTGGGGAGCGCCCAAAATAAATCAATTGTTTACTAATGCTATCCGCCTTTACCGTTCCCATATAAATGGCTAAGGTTTGATGACCTCTAGCCAAAGCTGGCCAATCTAATTCATTCCCATCATTCTTACAGTGCCCTGTGATAAACGTGACACTTTGAGAATGTTCACGGTGCGTCAAAGGGATCCCCGCATACGCTGTCGCACCAATCGCTGCTGTAATACCGGGAACCACTTGAAAAGGAATACCTGCGGCGGCAGCCACTTCAAGCTCCTCGCCACCTCGACCAAAAATAAAGGGGTCACCACCTTTTAAACGTACGACTTTTTTCCCCTGTTTCGCTAGTTTGACAATTAACGAATTGGTCTCTTCTTGGGGAACTGAATGACGATGAGCTCGCTTTCCAACACAAATTTTGTCTGCATCACGCCGTGCTAAATCAAGCACTTCCTCACTAACAAGGTTGTCGTATAAAACAACATCTGCATTTTGCAAAACTTGCAGACCTTTTAATGTTAATAGCCCTGCGTCTCCGGGGCCTGCGCCAACAAGGGTCAGCTCCCCGCTAGTATCTTGTTCATACAGTTGTTTCTCTAACTGCTGCTCTGCTTGTGAAAGTTGGCCTTTTTCAACCAATGAGGCAAAGTGACCATTAAAACTTTTTTCCCAAAAACGTTTGCGCTCACGCATGCTGGTAATAGACTCTTTCACCTTTTCGCGCCAGCGCCCTGCTATCTCAGCCATCTGGCCTAGTGAATGTGGTAGCATCCCTTCCAGTTTTTCGCGTAATAAACGAGCAAGTACGGGAGCCGTTCCCCCCGATGAAATAGCAACAACGACAGGGTCTCTATCGATGATTGAAGGCACAATGAAAGAGCATAGCGGCTTTTCATCAACCACATTTACAAAGGTGTGTTGAGACTCCGCATCATGAAAAACTTTCTCATTCAATGAGGGATTATCAGTTGCAGCGATCACCAAATATGCCTTCTCAATATGTGCAGAGTGATACTCACCTTTAATCCACTCAAATGCATTTTGCTCATAAAGGCGCTGTAAGAGTGGGTTTAATGTCGGAGAAATGACGACAAGCGCGGCATTAGCTTTAAGCAATAGCTCTGCTTTGCGTGCTGCAACATCGCCGCCGCCAACTAGCACAGCTTTGCGGGATCGAAGATCCACAAATAACGGTAAATATTCCATCTTGCTCTTCCGGTGTTATATCACTTTTTTATGACAACCATTTAAATTGACTATATGGCGTGCAAGTTGGGTTATGAAATGCCAAAAATTCATTAGATGTAACGCAAAGGAATAAGTCAGCCTAATGAGTTATGAAGAAGAAATACTCATAATGGCATCAAAGCAAAACGCGATTTCACGACTAAGATAAGTATTGATCGCTTCTTTTCTACAGATGCCTTGAAAAAAATGAGTTAGACTAAGCACATAAATAGAAAATAAATATAAATGACTAAGCCTTTATAAGTATTTAGCTAATTAAGACAAAACATTATGATAAAAACGGATAAAAAGAAACTCACCATTAATGATATTGCAAAGCTATGTGGCGTAGGTAAATCAACAGTTTCAAGGGTGATTAATCAAGACCCAATGGTTAATGAAGAGACTCGGCAAAAAGTTAATCAAATAATTGAAAAATACCAATTTACTCCCTCAAAATCTGCCCGTGCAATGCGAGGCTATTCAAACCGCTCTTTCGGCATCATCATGACGCGTTTAGATTCTTACGCTGAAAACCAAGCAGTCAGTTCCATGCTACCTATTTTCTATCAAAATAATATCGACCCTATTATTTTAGAGAGTCAATTTAAACCGGAAAAAGTTGAGGAACATTTAAAAATGCTTGCTCGCCAAAAGGTTGATGGGATTGTCTTTTTTGCTTTTTCAGGCATTGATATCAATAAGCTCTCCAATTGGAAACAAAAAATGGTTGTTATTGCGCGACCATTAGAAGGTTTTGTCTCTATTTGTCACGATGATGAAAGTGCGGTTAAAAACCTTATGCACTATTTTCATAAACAAAAAAATTACCAACAAATAAGTTATATCGGGATCAATGTTCACGATGAAACAACGGGCCTACTTCGTTACCAATCTTATCTACACTATTGTCAGCAGCAAGGTTTAACCCCTCACGCACAATTAGGTGAACTTAATTACCAAAGTGGCTATATGCTTGCTAAAGAGATCTTAACCACATCACCACAAGCCATACTGTGCGCAACAGACTCATTAGCATTTGGTGTACAAAAATACTTATCCGAACAAAACATGAATCATATCGATGTGGCCTGTATTGGGCGAAATGATTTATTGGCCTTTTTATTTCCTCAAACCAAATTCTACCGTTTAGGCTTTAGAGAGAGTGGGAAAGAGGCTGCTAATATATTGATTAAAATGGCAAAAGAAGATGTTCCGCCACAAAAAATCATTATCTCCAGTGATAAATTAAATTAATAACTTAAGAAAATAATTATTATTACTTGTGATCATCGTCTAGTTATGGGAACGTTCCCGTTCAAATAATGCAAATAAGGATATATATTAAAAAAAAACATAACTACGATGAGAAAATAAATATGCCTAGTGCCAAAGATTTAAAGGCCATTGAAGAGCTTATTGCACTGATTGGCGGTAAAAATAATATTATTAGTGTTTCTCACTGCTTAACAAGGCTGCGCTTTGTTCTTAATGACCCTAATATCGCAGAAATAGATAAAATAAAACAAATCCCTTTTGTTAAGGGGTGTTTTAATAATGCCGGACAGTTCCAAGTTATTATTGGTGTCGATGTTGACCACTATTATCAAATTCTTTCAAAGCATCTTGAGTTAGAAACAAAAAGTAAAGATGAAGTAAAGTCTGACGCCAAAAAAAATATGAGTTTTTGGCAAAGGCTTATCGCAAATTTGGCAGAAATATTCGTACCACTATTACCTATTTTAATTTGTGGTGGTTTACTTTTAGGTTTGCGTAACGTTATTGGTGAGATGCCTGTATCGGATAATAAACCTTTAACCTATTTTTATCCTTGGTTAAAGCCTATTTATGATTTCCTATGGTTACCTTGCGAAGCAATATTCCACTTTTTACCTGTTAGCATCTGCTGGTCTGCAACTAAAAAGATGGGGGGTACCCCAGCCCTAGGTTTAGTATTAGGGATCACTTTAGTTTCTCCTCAGCTAATGAATGCCTATAATTTAGGCTCACAAATCCCTGATGTTTGGAACTTTGGGCTGTTTACAATTGAGAAAGTCGGTTATCAGGCGCAAGTCATCCCTTCTATCTTAGCAGGTTTATTCCTCGGCTGGTTTGAAACCCGTTTACGCCGTTACATTCCCGATTATTTAAAATTGGTTATTGTTCCAATCGTCACATTGATTATCTCAGTCTTCGTCGCACACGTTATTTTAGGCCCTATTGGCAGAAGCATTGGCAATGGTATTGCCGAAGTCATCAAGCTATTAATGCTAGGTGACTTTGCGCCTATTGGCTCAGCTATCTTCGGTTTTTTCTACTCGCCAATGGTGATCACAGGGTTACATCACACAACCTTAGCGATCGACTTACAGATGACTCAAAGTTACGGCGGCACCCCTATTTGGCCTATTATCGCATTATCAAATATTGCCCAAGCTTCAGCGGTTGTCGGTATCATTATTGTTAGCCGTAAAGCAAATGAACATGAAATTACTATCCCAGCCGCTATTTCAGCCTATTTAGGTGTAACAGAGCCGGCTATGTATGGTGTTAACCTAAAATATGGCTTCCCAATGCTATGTGCGATGGTTGGTGCTTCACTCGCAGGACTGATTTGTGGTTTAAACCATGTTCTATCTAATGGTATTGGCGTGGGTGGTTTACCTGGCATTTTATCGATACAACCAACTTATTGGTTAGTTTACCTGTTCGCTATGGTCGTCGCCGTTGTCGTTCCCATTGCATTAACCGTTATCGCCTATCGCTATAAAGAAAGAAAAGGCACGCTACAAGCTAATTAATATATCATCAAATTTAAGGTTTATTATGAATTACTTATACATTGCTTTTACAGATATCAGCGTGTCTGTTGAGTACAATAATAATAAATATGATTACACCTTTGACACCGTAAATAGTACTTATCATGACTGGTTAAATATCGCTAAGAAAATAAATAGCGACTTTCAATTGATTGACGGTGGCGTTATACAATGGCCAGTCGATGACGATGGAAAAAAATCTTATGTGATAAAAACACAAGATAATAAAACTATTGATGTCGCAAATTTATTTACAGAATCTCTTAATAAGCCATTTATTATTGAAAATATCAGGGAAGTAAATCAACAGGACAGCTTAGAGAGGAAATTCATTCATCGGGAAAAAGAACTCACTTGGTCAATTGAGTATTCCGGTTTAACATCAGGGAAAGATGAGTATTGCCAAGAGTCACTATTAACGGTGGCAAATGGGTATATTGGCCTGCGCGGTACATTACCGGAGATGACAGCGAGTCATGATTATTACCCTGCAACTTATATTGCAGGCCTATATAATCAAGCAACCTCTCAAGTCAACGATCACCAAGTGGTCAACGAAGACTTTGTTAATGCACCGAATGGTCAGTTTATTTCGCTTAAAATCGGAGATGGCGATTACATTCATCCAAATAATGTAACCACACTTGCTCTAACCCGCCATTTAGATTTTAAAACCGGTGTCCTATCTTCTGACTGGCTTATTGAAACAACAGACGGGAAACAACTGAATATTCGCTGTTTCAAGTTTGCCAATATGGCAAATATGTCTCATTACTGCCTACATTACCAATTTATTCCGTTAAATTTTTCTGGCGAAATGACCCTTCTCACTCGCTTAGAAGGGAACACTTGTAATGCGGGAGTAGAACGATATCGTAGCCTAAATCAAAACCATTACAGTGTGTTAGAAGGTGGTGCAAAGCAACAAAATGCTTATCTGTTAGCTCAAACTCATCAATCAAAAATAGGGATTGGCTTAGCATCCTCTCTTTGTGGTGATTTCTTTTCACCACAAGACATTATTTGCCATTTTTCTGACTCAGTTGTTGAGCAAAGTATCACATTCAATGCTCAGAAAAATACCCCCTATACTGTTGAAAAAAGTGTCGCGCTAACCACATCTACGGCTTACCCCGATAATTGGCAAGATGTTACGAAATGGGAACTTCCCGCTTGGCAAACCCAGTTAGCAGAAACAAAACAAGCATGGCAAACTTTATGGGATGAAGCTGATATTGCAGTATCAGGGGATTTAATGACGCAAAAATTATTACGTCTACATACCTACCATTTACTTTCATCAGCGTCACCGTTTAGTAACGAAAAAAATAAACTTGATGTTTCCGTCACCGCACGAGGGTTACACGGAGAAGCTTATCGAGGGCATATTTTTTGGGATGAGATTTTCATTTTCCCATTTTATATCATGCACTTCCCTAATACCGCTCGCCAACTTTTACTCTATCGTTATCGCCGATTAGAAGCTGCCCGACTCGCAGCGAAGGCCGCCGGTTTCCAAGGCGCTATGTTCCCATGGCAGTCAGGTCACGATGGTACAGAGCAAACTCAAGTTCTGCATTTAAATCCATTATCTGGTCAGTGGGATCCTGACCACAGTTGTCGCCAACGCCATGTTTCATTAGCCATCGCTTACAACGTGTGGCTATATTGGCGTAATACCCTTGATAACCCATTTATGGAAGAGTATGGCTTAGAGCTGCTCAATGACATCACGTTATTTTGGCTTAGCCTATGTCAGTGGGATGAGCAAGACCAACGTTTTCATATCAGTGGCGTCATGGGCCCCGATGAATTTCATGAAAAATATGCCGATGCTCAAGAAGGCGGCCTAAAAGATAATGTCTATACCAATTTAATGGTGGCGTGGCTTTTTAATGAGATGACGACGCTGTATCGCGATAAACGTTTTACTGACAAATTATCTGAATTTGGTTTTTCTGCAAATACGCTCGACAAGCTCTGCCAAATTAAAACGCAGCTCGCTGTCACGCTAAATCAAGATGACGTTATTGAACAATTTGCAGGCTACTTTGCGTTAGATGATCTCGACTGGGAAAGCTATCGCCAGAAATATGGCAATATTTACCGAATGGATCGGATCCTACGTAAAGAAAATAAATCAGCAGATGATTTCAAAGTCGCTAAACAAGCCGACACACTCATGTTGTTTAATAACTTAGATAAAACAACTGTGAAATCTTTAATTGAATCTCTGGGCTACTCATTATCTGAAAGCTTTGCGGAGAAAAATCTACATTATTACCTTGAACGCACCTCTCATGGCTCAACCTTATCGCGCATTGTTCATGCTTATTTAGCCGAACAAATACAGCTCCATGACCTATCGTGGCAACTCTATCAGGATGCCTTGTACTCAGATTACAACGATATCCAAGGTGGAACGACGGCTGAAGGCATACATACCGGAGTGATGGCAGCGACTTTAAATACTACGATCATGGCTTACGCTGGTGTCGATATTCGACAAGATATTCTTAATATCGCGCCTTCGTTACCTAAACAGTGGCAAGGGCTGAGTTTTAAATTAAGACACCAATGTGTTTTGTTCCACATCAGGGTAACTCATAACAATATTACGGTGATGAGTGATAAAGCATGCACAATATCAATCAATAACCACCTCTATAGCCTTGTTCCTAACACTCCTTTTTCCTTAAATTCTAATGAGGGTAACGCTAATGGTTAAAGGACTCATATTTGATCTTGATGGTGTTATTGTTGATACAGCCAGTTACCATTATTTAGCTTGGAAAAAGCTGGCTAGCGAAATCGGGATTGAAATTGATGAACAATTCAACCAATCCTTAAAAGGAATCAGCCGTGTAGAGTCATTAGATAAAATTTTACGCCATGGTAATAAGCAAAATTCATTTTCTATTGAAGAGAAAAATATGCTCTCTGAAAGGAAAAATGAATATTATCTAAAGTTACTTGATAACATTAGCCCAAAAGATATTTTACCCGGCGTATTAGATTTAATTAAGCAGGCTAACCAATACAATATACCTTGTGTTATTGCCTCTGCATCCCAAAATGCGCCAACTATATTGAAAAAATTGGCTATAGAGCACTATTTTCAATCTATTGTTGATCCTAAGTCATTAAAACAAGGTAAACCCGATCCTGAAATCTTTTTAAAAGCAGCGCAGCTCATTGATGTGCCTGCTCAGTATTGTGTTGGTTTTGAAGATTCAATGGCAGGAATACAAGCCCTTAAAAAAGCGAGGATTTATGCTATTGGTATTATCGCTGAAGGCCCACTGCCTGAAGCTGATCGTGAAGTGCACTCATTAACTGAAATAGACATACATACACTAATCAAATAATAAATTATCGGATGGAAACTCTGTTTTCCATCCAGATATAAACAAGGAATAAAGAATGAAAACTAAACTATTAGCTACTGCTGTTAGCTTAGGATTAGCTATGCCTGTTATAACCGAAGCTAATACAAGTTCTCTATCAATAGAGCAACGTTTAGCGCTTTTAGAGCAAAGAACACTTGCTGCTGAAAAAAGAGCAGAACTTGCTGAACAAAAAGCAGCTAATTTAGAAAAAGTATTACAAAATCGTCAAGTTATTAATCAGCCAATCAATAATACAACAGCTACGACAAATCATACTGAAGCCCCACATTTAATCGAAACCAATAGCCAATATGGCAAGCTTAAACTTTACGGTGATGTCGAATTTAATACTGATATTGCTAGTAAAAAAGGGCAACTGACCTCAGTAAATACTCAGGCAGGAAAAGATAAAGATTTTGGTGATTATGATAAATGGGGAATTAATGGCCGTATTCTAATTGGACTTGATGGTGAGCGTTCTTTAAAGAATAACAACTATGCAGGCTTTTCCGTTCAACCACTCGCTAATATTAATGGACAAATTGGTTTAGATGATGCCAAATTCTACTTTGGTAAAAAAGAGAGTTGGCAAATAAAATTAGGCCGCTATGAAGCCTACGATATGTTCCCATTAAATCAAGATACCTTTATTGAGTATTCAGGTAATACCGCGAATGATACCTATAGTGATGGCTTTGGCTATATCTATATGATGAAAGAGGGCCGAGGAAGAAGCAATAGTGGCGGCAGCATGATGTTTAATACTAAATACGATAATTGGTATTTTGAAACAAATCTATTAATCGAAGATGGCACCAGTATCTTTACCGATGGCGAATACCATGGGCGAAAACAAATCAATAAGAAAAATGTTATCTATGTTCGACCTGTGATCGCTTGGAATAAAGACAACTTTAAAGTAGCCGCCGCCATTGAAAGTAATGTTATTAAAAATGCTTATGGTTATGAAGATAAAAATACAGGTGAGTTTAAAAACCAATCTAAGCGTAATGGATATGGTTTAACTCTAGGTTGGAATAGCTTAAAAGATGATCCAACAAATGGTATCGACGTAAACTGGAGTACGGCTTATTTAGATGCTAGCAATGAAACAGATTTTACTACTGGTGCCAATATTTTATGGCGCCGCTTGCAGCTGGGTTATATTTACGCTCATAATGATATCAAGTCCTACGCATTAAATTATGATAGTGACATCGATAATGAAGTTATTTTTGGTCCAGGAAAATATGATATTCACACTTTATATACTTCATATGAGTTACCAAACATACTTGATATGGATAATTTTAAAATTTATATCGGCGCTTACTACTCTGTAATTGATGGAAAAGATATCGAAGTGAAAAATAGCGATAAAGATCGTTATGGCTCCAGAGTCAGATTTAAATACTTATTCTAAAAATTGAATTAAACATTGAGTGGCTGATTTATCAGGTCAGCCACTCAAGCTATTTGCAGTAACTTACCCTTCATGAAGCCCACATTCGCGTTTAAGACCGAAAAAGCGGGTCTCTTCTTCACTCATACCAGGCTCCCATTTACGAGTGGTATGTGTATCACCAACAGATAAATACCCTTGCTCCCAAAGAGGGTGATAAGGCAAATCATATTTGGTCAGATATTCATGTACTTGGCGATTATTCCAATCAACCACTGGTAATATTTTAAATACCCCTTTACCGATACTCAGTACGGGCAGCGTGGCACGACTCTTCGATTGCTCTCTACGCAGCCCCGAGAACCAACTTTGCGCTTTTAACTCCCGCAAAGCTCGATTCATCGGTTCAACCTTATTAATTTGATTGTATAGATCTATCCCCTCAGTTCCTTGTTCCCATAATTTGCCATAAATAGCTTCCTGCCACGCTGGAGATAATGGGGAGCGATAAACTTGCAAATTCAAATGGAGTTCATCTTTTAACTCTTCAATGAAGATGTAAGTCTCAGGAAAAAGATACCCAGTATCCGTTAAAATAACAGGAATATCGGGCATCACTTGTGTCACCATATGTAGCATGAGCGCCGCTTGTATGCCAAAACTGGATGACAATACAAATTTAGCGGGCAAATTATCTAATGCCCACTCGATTCGCTCAATAGCACTCAATTTTTCCAATTGCACATTCAATGCTGATAAATATTCAGCTTGTTGCACTTTATCTAATTTAAGTACTTCGGCAAGTTTGAGTTGACTCATACCGCCTCCTTCACTTCATAAAAATCGATAGCTGAATTCAGTACTGGTTTCACTACATTAGCGCGAATTAAGTAGTCGCCAAAACCTTCCTGATCTTCCCGCTCTTTTGCCCAACGACCAATCAAATTGTCTAAGATAGTTAAAATTTCCGCCGAACTAATATTCTCTCGATACATGCGCGGAATTCGAGTACCGATACGATTACCACCTAAATGTAAGTTATATCGGTCAATCGCTTTACCTACCAATCCAACTTCCGCCAGCATGGCTCGACCACAGCCATTTGGGCATCCTGTCACACGTAATACAATATGCTCGTTACCGATGCCGTGTGACGACATGATTTTTTCTACTTCACTGACAAATTCAGGTAAGAAGCGCTCTGCTTCCGCCATTGCTAATGGGCAGGTAGGGAAAGAAACACAAGCCATTGAGTTCTCACGCTGCAATGTCACCTCATCACTGATCAAACCATGTTCACGTGCAATCGCTTCAATGCGCTCTTTTTCCGATTCAGGCACTCCCGCAACTATCAGGTTTTGATTCGCCGTTAAGCGAAAGTCTCCCTGATGAATTTTAGCTATTTCTGCAACACCTGTTTTTAGTGGTTTATTAGGCAAATCGATTAAACGACCATTTTCAATAAATAACGTGAGATGCCAACGATCGTCTATCCCTTTTAACCAACCAATTTGATCACCACGTTGAGTAAACGCATAATGCCGAACTGACTCGAAGGTCACCCCAGAGCGTCTTTCAACTTCTTGTTTAAATGTTTCAACACCAACACGTTCCAGCGTGTATTTTGTTTTAGCATTTTTACGTTCTGTCCGATTCCCCCAATCACGTTGAGTTGTCACGATAGCTTCTGCAATCGCCAGCGTATCTTTCAAATAAATAAACCCAAACTCACTGGCTAATCGAGGGTAAGTCGCCGTGTCACCGTGAGTCATCGCAAGACCACCGCCCACTAACACGTTAAAGCCAATTAACTCCCCATCTTGAGCAATCGCTACAAAGTTCATGTCATTGGCGTGTAAATCGACATCATTTAATGGCGGTATCACTACCGATGTTTTGAATTTACGAGGCAAATAGGTTTTCCCTAATATTGGCTCTTCATCCGTTGTTGCCACCTTTTCTTTATCAAGCCAAATTTCTGCATAAGCATATGTACGTGGCAGTAAATGTTCCGATATTTTTTTCGCCCATTCATAAGCTTGTTGATGTAGCTCAGATTGAACGGGGTTAGAGGTACAAAGCACATTACGGTTCACATCGTTTGCCGTCGCTAATGCGTCAAGCCCCACATGATGTAACATTTGGTGTGCAGGCTTCACATCTCCCTTTAAAATACCGTGGAACTGGAAGGTTTGTCGGTTAGTGATACGCACGCTGCCATACAGCGTATGTTCTGATGCGAATCTATCGATATCTAACCACTGTTTAGGCGTAATGATGCCTCCGGGCAACCGGCAACGAAGCATCATCGCATGGCGGGGTTCTAATTTTTGTTCAGCGCGCTCCGCTCGGATATCACGATCATCTTGTTGATACATCCCATGGAAACGAATTAGTAGGAAATTATCCCCTTCAAATCCGCCACTTAATCCATTTTTGAGATCTTCTTTGATAGTTCCACGTAGATAATTACTCTCGTTTTTCATCCGTTCACTATCAGCCAGTTTGCCTTCTACGACCAAAGGCCCGTATTTTTTATCACTCATTAGTAGACATCCCTCTGATAACGGCGCTCCACGCGCAGCTCACTTAAAAATTCATCTGCCGATTCGCTATCCATGTTTCCGTATTGACTGATAATCTCCAGCAACACCTGCTCCACATCCCGAGCCATGTGATTCGCATCACCGCAGACATAGATATGTGCCCCTTCTTCAATCCAGTGCCAAACTTCCTCACCTTGTTCACGCAACTTATCTTGCACATACACTTTTTGTGCTTGATCTCGGGACCAGGCCAATGAAATATTGGTCAACAAACCTTCTTTGACATAGCGTTGCCATTCCACTTGGTAGAGAAAATCTTCAACAAAATGTGGATTACCAAAAAACAACCAGTTCTTACCGGTCGCTTCCTCATTATCGCGTTGCTGCATAAATGCACGGAACGGTGCGATGCCAGTACCGGGGCCTATCATGATGACAGGTTTTGTACTGTCGGCTGGAAGACGGAAATTATCATTGTGTTCAATAAAAATACGCAGTTCATCACCTTCTTTTAGGCGATCAGCCAAAAAGCCAGAAGCACCACCTGTACGAGCACGACCATCAATGTCATAACGTACAACGCCGACAGTAATATGCACCTCATCTTCTGTTTCCGCCTGTGAAGATGCGATTGAATACAACCGTGGGGTCAATGGTCGAAGAAGCTCAACAAACTCTTGAGCGGTAGGCTGAGCGGCAGCTTGTCTCACCATATCAACAATGGGAGTATTTTGTGCATAGTGCAAAAGTGCCTGCTTATCACTTATTAACCCCAATAAAGTCTCGTCTTTTGACAAGTTGGCATATTTTTCAACAATAAGAGGGGTGTTTTGTGTCAATTCTAAATGGTGAGTCAGTGCATCACGTAGTGTGTATGATTGTTCAGCCACTTGAACCTTTTCATCACCGGTTAACCATAATAAACCGATAAGCTCCTCAACAAGAGCAGGATCATTATCAAACCACACCCCAAGCGCATCACCAGGCTGATAGCGTAACCCTGAATCCCCCAAATCAATCTCAATATGGCGAACATCTTTTAGTGATCCGCGCCCTGTGATCTTCTGATTGACCGATAAAGATGCGGTAAGTGGCGACGTCTTAGTGTAAGGTGATGAATGAATTTCATCTACGCTCCCTACCTGAGCCGCAACAAGTTGATGAGTACTTTGCGTTGGCACTCGCGCTTTAAGTAATTGGCTCAGTTCCTCAATCCATGCATCTGCAATTGCTTGATACTCTACATCGGCATCGATACGTGCAAGTAATGGCTTGGCGCCTAATTGAGCCAGCTGCGTATCAAAATCTTTACCAGCTTGACAGAATTTCTCATAGGAAGAGTCGCCTAATGCGAAAACAGCGTATGCCGTTTCATTCAGGCTTGGAGCCTTTTTGGAGTGCAAGTATTTATATAATGCAACCGCCTCCTCAGCAGGCTCGCCTTCTCCTTGTGTTGATGCAACTATCACCAATATTTTTTCTTGCGCGATCTGCTTAAATTTATAATCTCCTGCATTCACTAAATTCACATTGAGCTTTTCGCTGAGCAACTTTTCTCTAAGTTGTTC
This sequence comes from Providencia sp. PROV268, assembly GCF_028477805.1. NCBI lineage: Bacteria > Pseudomonadati > Pseudomonadota > Gammaproteobacteria > Enterobacterales > Morganellaceae > Providencia > Providencia sp. PROV268. The sequence continues at coordinate 7,388 of NZ_JAMPLW010000032.1, read as the reverse complement.
AGATAAACGGCGCGCGTTGCCAGTTTGTGAAGCAGAAATGATTGTAATCGTTTCGTCCTGTGGCACGGGAGCACTCACAGGTGTGCTAGTCACTGTATTTTGGTTTACCATTCCCCACAAATATCCAGACAACCAAGCTAATTGGTGAGATGAAAAATCATCCACGGCTGTCTGTAAGCGTGCAAGTTGCTCCATAGATATTGGCAATGCCGAAATTGGAGACTGTTTTTTTGTCATTATCTTATAACCCCAGAGTTGCTCATCATAAATTACTACCCCGATAGTTTGTCAGGTTATAACACCCTTTCGTAACGGGATAAGAAACGATCGCCATAACTAATAGCTAAAAAGCCTAATGAAAATAGTTAGTGAATCATACTCATAAAAATGGTTAGTGATAATTCGACAAAATAAGATGCTCGGAGTACAAATTACAGTAGAATACGCTGCATTTCGATTTATAAGGAGTTAGTTATGAGAACAAGCATCTATAAAGATTTTCATTTTGAAGCGGCACACAAACTTCCCTATGTACCTGAAGGTCATAAATGCGGTCGCCTCCATGGCCATTCTTTCATGGTAAGATTAGAGCTGACAGGCGAAGTCGAGGAAAAAAGTGGATGGCTTATCGATTTTGGTGATGTCAAAAAAGCATTTAAGCCAATCTTAGATCAACTCGACCATTATTACTTAAATGATATTGAAGGCCTCGAAAATCCAACCAGCGAGGTGCTGGCGAGCTGGATTTGGCATAAAACCAAACCCCTCTTACCATTACTCAGTGCCGTGACAGTGAAAGAAACCTGTAATGCTGGCTGTATTTACCGCGGCGAATAGACACTTTCTGGTATGCCGTGTTCAACGCGGCACATCAGGCGATATTAAGATATTTATGGGTTTGAATAGAAAGACGCCAATTTCGCGCAATACACGTATCGATACATAACTTGGTTGCTAAGCTTTTTTGGCTAATAGGCTGTAATGCAACAACTGGCGCATGTTTTTCGGTTCGTTTTGCCAACAATTTATCCAACTCTTCAATGTCTTTTTCACGCGCAACAGGGTGCTTGATTTCATTTGCTCGGTTAATTGATTCCGTAAGCACCTGTAATCCCCCTTTCATCCCCACTTTTGGTGATACCGTTACCCATGTTTTATCTGAGCATTGAATAGGATAAGTGCCACTCGTTTCAATTTGGCACTGATAGCCTTGATTTTCTAACTCACACGTTAAAGGAAGCAGATCGTAAATACACGGCTCTCCCCCTGTGATAACAATATGTTTAGCTGTATACCCTTGTTTTTTCATGAGGTTGATTAATTCATGACTATCCGCCAGCGCCCATGTATCTGTATCAACGGTTTTTAGTGCAATATCACCAAGTGTTGTTGCTTTGCTCTCTTCTTTCTCCCAAGTATGTTTGGTGTCGCACCAACTGCAACCCACTGGGCAGCCTTGCAAGCGAATAAAAACAGCAGGAACACCGGTGAACACACCTTCACCTTGTAATGTTTGAAAAATTTCATTGATTGGGTAATTCATCGCACTCTCTGGCATTGTCATCTTAATACGTATTATATCGCAGATATCTATCCGCGGTTAACCCACTTTATGGTAATGTAAACAGCTTGGATTTGATAAAGCACATCTGATTAAAAAAACCGAAACGATATTCGGTAATTAAAGACAGGACAAAAAATGCAAAGTAGTAAAAAAAATCAACTCAGAAAGGGACTGAGTGTCAGGCACATTCGCTTTATGGCCTTAGGGTCAGCGATTGGTACAGGCCTCTTTTATGGCTCCGCTTCAGCCATACAAGCAGCCGGCCCCGCAGTACTCATCGCTTATATGATAGGGGGCGCTGCCGTTTTTATGGTTATGCGTGCTTTAGGTGAAATGGCGGTTCATAACCCAGTTCCAGGGTCATTTTCTCACTATGCCAGCCACTATATGGGGCCATTAGCAGGCTTTCTAACCGGATGGAACTATGTTTTCGAAATGCTGGTTGTCTGCCTTGCAGATATCACCGCCTTCGGGATGTATATGGGCTTTTGGTTCCCTCATGTTGATCAATGGGTATGGGTACTCAGCATCGTTTTATTTATCGGTGCGTTGAATTTATGTCACGTTAAAATATTTGGTGAGCTTGAATTCTGGTTATCGATAGTCAAAGTGACCGCGATTATTGCCATGATTATCGGTGGTGCCTTCTTAATGTTCTACGGTTTTGGTAAAGAGACAGACCACGCTGTCGGCTTGCAAAACCTATGGGAACATGGTGGTTTTATGCCGCATGGCATTACTGGCGTTATTGCCTCTCTCGCCATTGTTATGTTTGCATTTGGTGGGATTGAAGTGATTGGTATCACCGCAAGCGAAGCTCAAAACCCAGAGAAAACCATCCCTAAAGCAATTAATGCCGTGCCTATTAGGATCTTGCTATTCTATGGTTTAACACTCTTTATCTTAATGTGTATTTATCCATGGAACCAAATTGGGCAAAACGGTAGCCCATTCGTGCAAATTTTTTCTAGTCTGAATATTTCTTCTGCCGCAAACATTCTAAACATCGTTGTTATCACCGCCGCCATTTCGGCCATTAACAGTGATATTTTTGGCGCTGGTCGAATGATGTACGGCATGGCTCAAGATAAACAAGCACCTAGCGCTTTCACTAAGTTGACACGCAATGGTGTGCCATGGGTAACCGTCTTGGTGATGTCAGCCGTTATGCTGCTTGGCGTATACTTAAATTACCTTTTACCTGAGCGAATTTTCGTGATTATTGCTTCAATTGCAACGTTTGCCACTGTTTGGGTATGGTTAATGATCTTGCTTTCGCAGGTTGCTATGCGCCGTAAAATGAGCCAAGAAGAGGTTAAACAGCTCAAGTTCCCTGTACCATTTTGGCCGGTCGGCCCTATGGTGACGATTGCCTTTATGGTATTTGTTATCGCATTACTTGGGTTCTTTGAAAACACACGAGTGGCTTTAATCGTCGGTTGTGTTTGGGTTGTGATACTTACTGTTGCCTACTTTATAATGCGCGATTACCAAAAAAATAATTAAAATAATCCTATCTGCAAAACACAACATAACGCCCCATCATTGATGGGGCGTTTTATCATTAACTTTCTAATTCAAGAGCCTGCTCAAGGTCGGCAATCAAATCATTTACATCCTCTAGTCCAATCGATAATCTCAGTAATCCATCACTTATCCCATAATATTGTCGTTCTTCTGGTGTATAAGTTGAATGTGTCATACTTGCAGGGTGTTGTGCTAAGGATTCACAATCCCCCAAGCTCACTGCTCGTGAAAATAGCGTTAAACGATTTAAAAAGCGTTTACCTGATTCCATGCCGCCTTTAATTTCACAGGCAATCATGCCGCCAGGTAATTTCATTTGTTTTTTGGCTAGCTCATATTGTTTAAAGCTCGGCAAGCCTGGATAAATGACAAATGCAATTTTAGGATGAGAAGAGAGATATTGTGCTATCTGTTGAGCGCTCTTCACAATACGCTCCATACGAACAGAGAGCGTTTTCATTCCTCGCATAATCAAACTCGCATCATGAGGTGATAAACACGCTCCCGTCATATCTTTTAACCCAACTAGCCGGATCTGCTTCGCTATTTCCTTTGTTGTTATGGCTGCGCCTGCAATAACATCACCATGACCACTCATATACTTGGTTAATGAATGGATCACAATATCAACGCCTAATGTGATTGGCTTTTGTAGATAAGGAGTACAATAGGTGTTATCAACAACGACAATAATATTATGCTCCTTAGCAATATTCGTTACCGCTTGTATATCCACCAAGCGCATATCAGGATTAGCTGGGGATTCAAAAAAAATCATTTTCGTCTTTTTGCTGATCGCTTGAGCTACATTTTTAGGCTCACTCATATCAATGTGGCGTACCTGAATACCGAATCGCTCGAGTCCATTATGAAAAAAGGAATAAGTACACCCATAAACCGTCATATCAACTAATAGTTCATCACCTGGGTTCATTAGAGACCAAAAAGTCGATGTAATGGCTCCCATTCCTGACGAAAATACAATCGCTGCTTCACCTTCTTCTAAATCAGCGAGCCTTTTTTCTAACAAATCTAGCGTAGGATTATTAATTCTTGTGTAAATATACCCTTCTTTCTCACCACTGAAACAGGCGGCTCCCTCTTCCGCACTGCTAAATGAATAAGTTGAGGTTTGATATATAGGCGGAACCAACGCCCCTTTGTTTTCACGCTGGTCATAAAAACTGTGTATTATTCGAGTATCAAAAGCATTCCTCTGATTTAAGCTCATACCACTCTCCTAAAAAATTACTTCTCATTGGATTGAGGTATCCTAGAACCCATAATCTGCAACGTTCTTAATAGGATACTAATCCCCCGTAAAGTATTTGGATCTTTTAACAAGCTATAAACTGAACGAAAATTATGCGTTTTATCATCATATATCGCCTCCATCTTAGCCATGTTATATGCCGTTCCTAGCTCCCAAACTGGCGTTAACGTGTCTTCGAATGAATTGGATAATTTTTCAACCGTACCTAAATCAAGAATATCAACAAGGTCAGAAACTAAAGAAAGTAGATCAACGATATTATCTAAGCGTTTTAAATGCAGCAGTGGTGATATTTTCTCGGCGAAATGATCTACAGACTCTGAATTAAGTAGCTCAATAAGTTTGGAGTGCGTATTTTCATTTGACATGATAATTACCCTCTTACACTAAACCACGGATAGCAGCCCAATAAAGACCTCTATTGAAACTATTTCTGAGTAGTCCTCCCACCCTAGTTGCAGGTATTGGGATAACATCATGTTTATAGTCATACTGTAATGGCATACCTGCATTTAATCCCATTTGAGCAACGGCTTGTACACGCCCATCATAAATAGCCGCAGGATAACCATAAGTTAATTCACCAAAAATATTATCAGCAATAATCCCAGCTTGGTTATGACAGCTCCCTCCTGCTTTACTGATAGGCAAATCAACGGTATCACCGATTACATACACTCCATCTGTGCCGTAGACTTGCATGGTCTCATGATCTGTTGGGAGCCAGCCTTCACCATTATTGTGCTCACTTAAGCCTGTATTAATCACAGCTTCAACAGCTGTAATTGGCGGAGTGCTAATTAAAATATCAAAAGGCTGCTCATCACCTTCTTGTGAATAAGCGACTTTCTTGTCTGGATCTACTTTACTTAATGTAAAACCTCGTTGGGCTTTAATATTTTTTATATTAAAAATCTCAGGGATAGCTTCACAAACAGGTTGTTGAAGGAAAAGGCAATTACGTAATAATTGAGAGACTGTCGGGTAGGTGTATACAATTTCAATATTGTCTCTTACGCGACGTTTACGTAAAAATTCATCTAACATCAATGTCGTTTCCATTGGTGCGATACCACATTGATGAGGAACATTTGGCGTTTCAGGAAATGATACGGTGATAAAGATCCTACCTTTTTCAATTTTTGATAATTGATCTGCTAACTTTCTTGCTGGCTCATAAGAATAGAAGTGGTTACCTATTTCTTTTAACCCTTCTATTCTATCTGGCCGAGGAACACATCCTGTCGCGATAACTAAGTAATCATAATTTAAAGTCTTACCACTATTTGACTTTAGTTCTTTATTTTTAAAGTCAAAGGACTCAATTTTATCAATCACTAAATTAATTTCGGGCCGTAATAACGATCGTTCATGGCGACTTAACTCCTCTTTAAAGAATAAGTTAAATGCAACATACATAAAAGCTGGTTTATAATAATGAGTAGGGTTATCAGTCACTAATGTTATTTTTATTTTTTTAGAAAAAATATCCTTATTAAGTTTCCTTGCAAGGATATTCGCTAACATTGTACCACCTGTACCACCACCGACTATGACGATATGCTTCATACTTTAACCCACCTATTATTTAAGTTGTGTTAAATCGTTATCATATAGATATATAAATATAGTTTAATTTAATTAATTCGCCATACATTTAATTAATAATTAATATTCATCCACCAAATAAAACTAATTACATTCAGTGAATTATCATTAAATAAAAATAAGCAAGATTATAGTTATCTTTATTTTTAATTACCGAATGAAAATAATAACATTCATTTTAAGACTAACTTATTTATACAGTCTAATAATAAATATTTGTTTTTAGCCAAATAAACATTATCAGCAACTAACATATCGATAATGTTTATCGTAAGAGCAGAATAACTATAAATGGCTTTTTAAGTATGAAATCACTAATAGGTAGGTACTCAAATAATTTTTATACTAAGTCAAACTGAGTAATAATTGGGTTATGATCTGAAGCGTCTGTGTTTGTGACATAACAATCTTTCACTTTTAAGCCTCTATAAAAGAGATAATCTAAAGGCCGTCCAAACGCTTTAGTGCGCTGATCAGTATCATAGTTAACCTCTTTAAGCCCCACGCTTCTAACAAAGCGTTTTAAGGCGTTAACCCTTTGGCGGCTCCACGCATTAAAATCTCCAGCCAAAAGTACAGGGCCAACGTGTTTCGATATATGCTCACCTAATTTACTTAATTGCCTTGTATAAACATCAACACCAAAACTAAAGTTTATGGCATGCACATTTGCAACCATCAAATGCTCCCCATTAGGCAAGGGATAAACTGTTATCAATGCCGATTTTGCTAAACGCAATAACGGCTCTTTTTCGCGTAGCGGGCAACAGTAGATAGGATGAGCAGTTGCTAATGTCATTACGCCAGCAGGATGCTGAGAAAAAGGCAACGCGGGCACTTGATCTGCTATCAGTTTGTGGGAGGCTGCGAATGAAATAAGCTCAGGCGACATTTGAGCTTCTTGAAGTAGAATCAGTTTTTTATCTTTAACTAACTCATTAAGGACCTTTTTCCAGTTAGGCCGCTGTTGTTTATAAATATTCCATGTCACAACATCTAAGGTTTCTCCCGCCGCAAATAGGGGAAGCCCCACGGGTAATGATTCTCCTAACATATGTACAGGCATTGGCTGAATACGTTTAGCGGGTTGACCTGCAATATATCTGACAGAATAGGTTCTTTTCGCCACGTTTCTGATCCCTACAAAATTAGAAGTTAAAAGCATTTTAGCAATTTTATAAACCATATGGCTTGTAGTATATCAAACCTACCCTGTTATATCTTATGTAGTTAAGGCTAAACTCCACTGATAATTATCTGTTCATTAACCATTTCTGAATTATTCATAGCATTTTGCAAGCATCAAACACATGGTTTGCGCTAAGCAGGTTCATAATCTATTGAAGAAATGTAGTATGCAGGAAGAGGTTAAAGCACAGATAAAAAAAGCCCCGTGAGTTATCTCACGGGGCTTGA
>NZ_JAMPLW010000031.1:0-34709 GCF_028477805.1 Providencia sp. PROV268 | reverse complement strand
TCACGCGGTATTATCATTTGGTTTTGGTATCTAACGTGATTTTAAGATAGGCCATCTATTTGGCCTATCTTAATTTTCGAGGTTGTTAATTCATGATGAAAAACACAATAACATGTTTGGGCTTATTGCCGTTATTGGTAGCGGGTTTAAGTTACGCAGATACAAATGCTAATTTGAAAGTATCTGGTGAAATTAAGCCACCAACATGCTTTATCAATAATCAGAATGAAGTAGATATTGTATATAATTACACGATATCGCCAGAAATGCTTAATCGTTCAGAAACAACACCTTTAGATAGAAAAAAGAAAAGAATCGAAATAGTGTGTGATGCTACAACTTACTTAAGCTTTGAAGCCAAAGATAACCGTATTGATAGCGTTTCTTCAGAACAAGGTCGTATCTTATTTGGATTAGGTAAATATGGTGCTGATAATAGCCAAAATATTGGTGTTTATACCATTACAATGTCAAATGCGACTGTTAAAGAGAATAGTGAAGAAGCCGACAAAAACGTTTTAATATTGTCAGGAAATACCGCTAAGTTAAAAACGGATGTAAACCAATTGAAAAAAATAGCTTGGGCTGAAACATCGACAAAATTAGCAGCAGGAAAAATTTTTGCTGCTGATTTTGAGGTTTATGCGGTATTAGATATAATCAGAACAAATAATATTGAGGATATATCTCTAGATGGTAGTGCGACATTATCATTTGGTTTTGGTATTTAATTTTATTTTAAATAGGTTAGGTAATTGACCTATTTAACTTATTGAGATTGTTAATTCATGATGAAAAACACAATAACATGTTTGGGCTTATTGCCGTTATTGGTAGCAGGTTTAAGTTATGCAGATACCAGTGCTAATTTGAAAGTATCTGGTGATATTAAGCCACCAACATGTTCTATCAATAATCAGAATGAAGTAGATATTGTATATAATTACACGATATCGCCAGAAATGCTTAACCGTTCAGGAAGAACATCTTTAGATAAACAAAAGAAAAGAATCGAAATCGTATGTGATGCAACGACTTACTTAAGTTTTGTGGCTCATGATAATCGCATTAGTCCTAGCGACGCAGCATTATTATTTGGATTAGGTACATATGGTGCTGATAATAATGAAATTGGTGTTTATAGCATTACAATGTCAAATGCGACTGTTAAAGCGAATAGTGAAGAAGATGCTAAACGTGTTTTAGTGTTACCAGAAGGAAGCAAAGCTGTAGCAGAAACCTCGATAGCGAAAATGAAAAAAACAGCTTGGGCTGAAACATCGAAAAAATTAGCACCAGGAAAAATTTTTGCTGCTGATTTTGAGGTTTATGCGGTATTAAATATAATCAGAACAAATAATATTGAGGATATATCTCTAGATGGCAGTGCGACATTATCATTTGGTTTTGGTATTTAATTTTATTTTAAATAGGTTAGATAATTGACCTATTTAACCTATTGAGATTGTTAATTTACGATGAAAAGCACAATAACATGTTTGGGCTTATTGCCGTTATTGGTAGCAGGTTTAAGTTATGCAGATATCAGTGCTAATTTGAAAGTATCTGGCGATATTAAACCACCAACATGCTCTATCAATAATCAGAATGAAGTGGATATTGAATATCGATTTGATATCGCTCCAGAAATGTTTCCTAGTTCAGATATCTTATATTTAGATGGTGAAACGAAAAGAATTGAAATAGTGTGTGATGCTGCCACTTATTTAAATTTTATAGCCAAAGATAATCGTAGTGATAGTGTCATAAATCCAGGCGATATCTTCTTTGGTTTAGGTAAATATGGTGCTGATAATAGCCAAAATATTGGTGTTTACACTATTACAATGTCAAATGCGACTGTTAAAGGAAATAGTGATGAAGGCGCTAAAAAAGTCTCTGTGTTGGCTGCGGGAGGGAGCGCTGTGCCAGAACTTTTAATAAGCCAATCGAAAAAAACAGCTTGGGCTGAAACATCGACAAAGTTAGTATCAGGACAAATTTTCGCGGCTGATTTTGAAGTTAAGCCAATGTTTTATGGTGAGGTAAAAGAGAGTGCTGGTGATGTATCCCTAGATGGCAGTGCGACATTATCATTTGGTTTTGGTATTTAATTTTATTTTATTCTAATCGGGTTAGGTTGTTGACCTATTTAAATTATTAGGGGCGTTAATTTAATATGAAAAATACAGTAAAATGTTTAGGTGTATTACCATTATTAGCCGCTGGTTTAAGCTATGCAGATACAAATGCTAATTTAAAAATATCTGGTGATATTAAGCCACCAACCTGTATGGTTAATGGAGAAGAGCAAACCAATATCATATATGACATGGGAAAACTCTCTGTTGATGTTATACCTATGTCGGATAGATATATTTTCCCGGAAAACTCAAAAATAAAAAATACGGTTACAGTGACATGTGACGCAGAGACTTATTTACTATTCATGGCGACGGATCTTTATGAAAGCTTAAATTTACCTTCGACGCCAGTAAGTCCTGATATTGCACATAAATATTTTCATATTAATGGGGGTAAACCGGCCGCACTTGGTGGTGTCTCATTTTTAGTAAAAGATGCTAAGGTCGATAATAATTCTGGATATGTTCGCCGTTTATATAACTCAATACATTCAACAGCGGGTCTTGGGCAATATGTGTTAACTAAGGGGGAATATTATGGATGGTCTAAGGCAAATGGTGAATCAATAAGTAAGAATGAATTTATGAGGTCATTAATACCAGGGAAAGTATTTTCAGCAAATTTTGAACAAGAGAGTATGTTTATTAACTCACGAAATGATTTGGCTAAAGCAAATATTGAGCTTAATGATGAAGTTAATTATAATGCAGAAGCTATAATTACTTTTAATTTTAGTATTTAATAATAAAAAATGGGATTTGTATTTTATGCGGGGAATCTAATGTTAACTTATGCCTGTATAAATTTTTGATTATCTAAATGATTTTGTACAGATAAAATATAATCAAAATATTGTGAAATCATTTTTCCAAACAGTATAATTTATCAAAATTCACAGTTACATATCCATTGTTATTAAGTAATATAAATAAAAATCAGGCACTCGATATCTCATGGCATAGTGTATTGGGGACAGCTTAATTTTTGATTAGGTAGCCAGTCTGTACGACTCGTGCTACCTTTGTACGAATTTAGCAGTAGTATATGGCTATATATAATTTGCTATCTCAATAAGATTTAAATCAGGATCTCGAATATAAATAGATAATATCTCTCCCATTGCGCCTGTACGTTTGACAGGGCCTTCTATAATCTCGACACCTTGCTGTTGAATAAACGTCATAATTTGGTTTATTGGTGTATTACTGATAAAACATAAATCGAGTGAGCCAGGTACGGGTAAATGAGCTTTTGGCTCAAATTCTTTACCATATTGGTGGATATTTATTTTTTGCTGCCCAAATTGCAACGCATAGCGCTGCTCACCGAAGGTTATCAACTTCATTTTGAGTACATGGGTGTAGAAATCAATGCACGCGTTTTGATCGGTTGTGGTTAACACCAGATGGTCTAAATGGTTAATCATCAGACACTCCTATCCTTCTTCTTTATGTCGTGTTATGCGATGACGCTTACTTTGTTCTGCTATTAGCCGTTTATCGTTTTTTGCAGAACAAAAGTTCATCAATGCTCCCCATATCATAGTGAGCTTTCTTTTTATCTCATGTTTTAGCGAACAATAATACTGAACTAGAGGTATAATTATAACGAATGACGTCTGGTGTGAGGTGGATTATGGAATACCAATTTTTTCAGGATATAACTGGAGAGATATCGGCAAAATTTTCGATGGATCATGAAGCGGTTGGTTATTGGCTTAATGAGGAAATTAAAGGCGATTTTAGTCTGTTAGATGAAATAGAAGCCGGATACGAATCGATTAAAGGTAGCGAGAAGCAATGGGAATTAATCGGTCATGAATACACATTGGTATTAGACGATGAAGAAGTGATGATCCGAGCGAATCAACTTGCTTTCGAGACGGAGGGTTTAGAAGAGGGAATGAGTTACTATGATAATGAAAGTGTCGCATTTTGCGGCATTGATGATTTTATGAGTATGCTTAACGATTACAGACAATTCGTTTTAGAAAATAAAGTAAAATAAATTTTTGTTTTAAAATGTTGTCAGATTTTAGATATTGTAGTTATTATTTAATTGCAATATCACATGGTTAGTTTGAATAAGAACTAAATTGTTGGGAGCATGTGATAATTTCATTTACCGAGTAATTCCATTTAAAAATTAGAGGACTGTATGAATACTGATGATGTTACCGGAGCGTTGAATGACGCAACGAATTGGTTTGCGGCAAATCAGGATCTGTTAGTTCAGTATGCGGTGAATATCGTTTCTGCTATCGTCATTCTTATTGTCGGTATGATGATTGCTAAGTGGGTTGGACGTGGCTTACATCGTGTGATGACAGCACGCGGCATCGACCCTACCGTGAGTGAATTTTTATCCGCGATTGTCCGTTATACTGTTGTTGCGTTTACGTTTATTGCTGTACTTGGCAAAATTGGTGTTCAAACAGCATCTGTGATTGCTGTATTGGGTGCTGCGGGCTTAGCTGTTGGTTTAGCATTACAAAACTCATTAGGCAACTTTGCCGCTGGTGTATTATTAGTCGTGTTTAGACCTCTGCGAGCTGGTGAGTATGTCCAAATTGGGGCTGTAGAAGGAACGGTTCAAAACGTTCAAATTTTCTCTACCACACTTAGAACAGCAGATGATCGCATTATCGTCATTCCGAATGGTAAAATTATTGCAGATAACATTATCAATATCACTCGTGAACCTGATCGCCGAACTGATATTATTGTTGGAGTGGCGTATGATTCAGATATTGATTTAGTCAAAAAAGTATTAGGTGACATTGTTGCTGTTGATGAGCGTATTTTACACGATAAAGGTGTGACTATCCGTTTACACGAAATGGCGCCATCTTCATTAAATTATTTAGTCCGTTTTTGGGCTAAAAATGGTGACACATGGCCTGTATATTGGGATTTAATGGAAAATTTCAAACGTGCACTCGATAAGCACGATATTGGTATACCATTCCCTCAAATGGATGTCCATTTACATCAACAGGCTGCTGTTGCAGTGAAAAAAGATATGACAGAATAAGCGTATTTATTGAATGATAAAACTGGGTCAGTTTATTGTACTGTACCCAGTTTTTTTATTTGCTGATTTTCCTTTCCTATCGTTTAGATAGCGAATGTCACAATAAGTTATTCTAATCTTCTATAAGAAATAATAATTTTCCCTAATAATTTTTTCTAATTAGAATCTCATTGAATAAAATGAATAATTATTAGGAATTTATGCATGTTTACGATTTATATTCAGGGTGCTTTACTTGGTGCTGCAATGATACTTCCATTAGGCCCGCAAAATGCATTTATTTTGCAGCAGGGAAGTCGAAAGCAATATCATGTGATGAGTGCATTTTTATGCTCCTTAAGTGATACCGTATTAATTATTGCTGGTGTTTTTGGAGGAAGTGCATTACTAAGCCAGTCTGAAATTCTGTTGCAATTGATTACATGGGCTGGGGTAGCGTTTCTAGCTTGGTATGGTTACGGCGCATGTCGTAGCGCTTTTAGTCGCGATGAAGTTAGGGTGCAAGCAGAGAATAAGGTTGCCAATCGTTGGCGAGTGATCGTGACTCTATTTGCGGTAACGTGGCTAAACCCTCATGTGTATTTAGATACTTTTGTGGTATTAGGCAGTGTGGGAGGGCAGTTAGAAAGCTCATTACGGCCGTGGTTTACGGCAGGGGCACTGACCGCATCTTTTGCTTGGTTTTTTGCTTTAGCGATATTAGCGGCTTGGTTTTCCCCCATACTAAATAAGCCACGTTCACAACGCGTAATTAATCTCTTTGTTGGAATGGTGATGTGGTTTATTGCCTTTCAATTAGCGAAGCAAGGGTTAGGGTATTGATAATTTCTTATTAATCCGAAACGAATTTCACATAGGATGTGTTAATGTTTAAGTAAGGTTGTGGGATAAATAAGTTATGTCACCACAACTTTCTTATTATTGATTATTAGGAGGTCCTGTGAAGTTAAAGTCTCTTGTTCTTGCTGCCATGATGGCTGGTGTTGCGGTTCCTGCTATTGCACAAGCTAATCCGCTTCCTGAAGGGCCACATATTACAACGTCAGGTAATGCAATAATTAAAGCATCACCGGATATGGCGACATTAAATATCAATGTTGAAGTGACTGAAAAAGATGCAGCAGCGGCTAAAACAGGCGTTGATAAACGTGTTGCTGAATATTTTGAGTTCTTGAAACAAAATGGTATCGAAAAGAAAGATATCAATGCTGCTAATGTGCGTACTCAACCAAAATATGAGTATGATAAAGAATCTCAGAAATCATCCATTGTAGGTTATACAGCAATTCGTTCTGTTGAAGTTAAAGTCACTAAATTAGATCAACTCAATACCTTGCTTGATGGTGCATTAAAAGCAGGGCTTAATGAAATTAATTCAGTTCAGTTCGGTGTGAATAACCCTCAACAATATCGCGATGAGGCTCGAGAAAAAGCGATTAAAAATGCGATTGAACAAGCGAATGCATTGGCAAAAGGGTTTAATGTTCAGTTAGGGCCTGTGTACAGTGTGAATTATCGTGCACCAGATGCGACCCCATACCCTGCGCCAGTCATGAATTACAGAGCGAAAATGGCACTCTCTGCTGCCCCTGAGCGCGATGTCAACGAAACTTATGAGCAGCAGAGTATTGATTTTAACGACCAAGTTGATGTGGTTTTTGAATTAAAACGTTAAGTTTCATCTTCTTGTTTTAACATCTGACGCCCTGTTTTGAGTAGGGCGTCAGTGACTTTCTTCATCGTACGGCTTTCCGGGGCAAAACGGTGCCAATATAGCATCCGACGTTGGCATAGCCCTGGCGTCAAATCAATTAATTCACCTGTACTAAGCTCATTAGCGATTTGTAAATGTGGGATCATACAGCAAGTTGACCCCTGTTTTGCCAATTGTACAAATGCCTCTGATGAATTAACGATGTGACATGGCACACTACCGGGCGATAGACCAAAATTCTGTTGTACAAAAGCTTGGTGCATATCATCAAGGTGGTCAAAGGCTACTGCTGGCGCTTTAAGAAGCGATGAACGTGTGACGCCCTCAGGGAAATATTTTGCTGCAAAATCGGGTGATGCAACAAAAATATAATCCAATGCTCCGAGTTTATCGACTAAACACCCCGGCAATGCTTGAGGTTGAATACTGATTGCGCCAACCACTTCGCCACGTCTTAACCGTTCTTGTGTTCGTGTTTCATCTTCCACTTGGATATTCAAACGAATTGGGCTATTGCCTAAAACAGGATTAAGTGCAGGTAATAACCAAGTTGCTAGACTGTCGGCGTTGACTGCAAGTGAAAGTAGTAATGGCGTTGACCCCCCGTTTTCATCACCGAGCCATTGTTCTTCGAGTAATTCTACTTGATGAAGAAGTGCTAATAGCTTCTGCCCTTGCTCTGTGGGGTGTGGCGGTACTGTCCGAACGAGTAGCGGCTGACCAAATAGGTTCTCTAATTGTTTGATCCGCTGTGAGACGGCAGATTGTGTAATACATAATTTTTGAGCTGCCCGCTCAAATCCTCTTTCACGAATGACAGCATCCAGTGCTTGCAACGCGCGGTAATCAGGGCGCTTCATTGGGGGTATTCTCCTTGTTGTTATTCTACGACTCACTATGCCATATTTTGCCTCAGAACACCTGCAATATTGATGACAATGTGTGAATCACAGAATATTACGAACAAAGCTGAACTTGTTAGGTGTCCGTTATATAATATTATTAGCAGATAAAAACCTCATTCACTCTTAAAAATAGTAGAAGGCATCGCATGACTCAGGATGAATTAAAAAAAGCAGTAGGTTGGGCAGCATTAGATTACGTGAAACCGGGCACGATTGTTGGTGTCGGCACTGGCTCTACCGCCTCTCATTTTATTGATGCTTTGGCAACAATGAAGGGGCAGATAGAGGGGGCAGTTTCAAGTTCAGAAGCATCGACAGCGAAACTTAAATCACTGGGCATTCCTGTGTTAGATTGTAATGATGTTGATTCGCTGGATGTTTATGTTGATGGTGCAGATGAAATTGATCACCATAAAAACATGATCAAAGGTGGCGGGGCAGCCTTAACACGTGAAAAAATTGTGGCAGCGATTGCCAAAACATTTGTTTGCATCGTAGATGAGTCTAAACAAGTGGATGTATTGGGTAAATTCCCTCTCCCTGTTGAAGTGATCCCAATGGCACGCAGCTATGTCGCGCGTGAACTTGTTAAATTAGGTGGTGTACCAGAGTACCGCCAAAATGTCGTTACTGATAACGGTAATGTGATTCTTGATGTGCATAATTTAAGCATTGTGGATCCTGTTGCTCTCGAAAACAAAATTAACGCCATTGCAGGCGTTGTTACGGTTGGTTTGTTTGCAAATCGTGGCGCTGACATTGTTTTAATGGGGACTTCTGAAGGCGTAAAAACGATTAAATAGTTTGTTCTGAATATCGATTTAATACTGCTGTTTGTTAGAAATCGGTTATTATTTGAATATCCCCCTTAGCCAGTTAGATTGACTTAGCTATGCTGATAACAGCATAGCTAGGAATGACTGACTTTAGCCTTTCTCAAATGATCATTTCATGATACTAGGGATGTATTGACATGGTAGATCACATCAAAGTCAAACTTGAACGCAACGAATATGTCCGTTTCAATAATTACTGTTATAAAAATGACTATTTTTCCGAGAATAGTGCATGGGATAAATCGTTGATTGTGATGGCGGTTGTTTTTTTCATCGCATTTATTGTGGCCTTTCAGCTTTTAAATATCACCCTTTTTCAGTTAACCATTGCGTTTATTATCGCCTCATTTTTATTTTTGTTTATTGCCGTTCGATTATTGAAAACGTTTAATCGAGCAATTCCTGATGAAGGCGGCTACCTGTTTTGTGAAAAGGAATATCGTTTTGATGAGATTGGGCTTCATGAGGTAAGTAAATATGGCAACGCATTGATTAAATGGGAGTCATTTAAATTTGTACGGACGGATGGTGATTTATTGTATCTTTTTATAGACCGTGTTTTCGCCATTATCATTCCAGCACGCTGTTTTGCGTCGACAGAAGAGAGCCAACAATTTGTGCGAATGGTAAAAGAAAAAGCGATTAATTTAGTTAAGTAAATTTTTGCTGTAAAAACAATTGGTCTATTGGTTTGGAAGATAGATGCCTGTCTAAGTCATCTATTTTACTAATATCATCTAGCAATAAAAAAAATAGCAATTTTTATTTCCCCCTTATTTTGGTGATATATCTCACACTAATGCTTATTGCACAGGCAAAATCCTTATTTTGTGTTACCGCCCCTGATTTTCTGCCACATAACTTCTTTTTCTTCGCACTTAACCAGATAAATGAGGCAAACGATTGTATTGATACTGCGCCGTTTTTTGCTATGTTGGTACACGGAAAGTTCATCTGTTATGAATCTTAAGCTGATAGGGTAGGGTAAATGGTTAAGGTATCTTTGGAAAAAGACAAAATTAAATTTTTACTATTGGAAGGAGTTCACCAAAGCGCGGTTGATAATTTAAAAGCAGCAGGCTATACCAACATTGAATATCACAAAAGTGCGTTGTCGGACGAAGAGTTAAAAGAAGCAATTAAAGATGCGCGTTTTGTCGGTATTCGCTCCCGTACTCATCTGACTGAAGAGATCTTTGCGGCAGCAGAAAAATTAGTGGCTGTCGGCTGTTTCTGTATTGGTACAAACCAAGTGGATTTAGATGCTGCGGCGAAACGCGGTATCCCTGTTTTTAATGCGCCTTTCTCAAATACCCGTTCCGTTGCTGAGATGGTTTTAGGTCAATTGTTACTGCTGTTACGTCGTATTCCTGAAGCGAATATGAAAGCGCATCGCGGCATCTGGGAAAAACAGGCGAAAGGTTGCTTTGAAGCTCGCGGTAAACGCTTAGGGATTGTTGGTTACGGTCATATCGGTACTCAGCTAGGTATTTTGGCTGAAGGGATTGGTATGGATGTTTATTTTTATGATATTGAAAATAAATTACCGCTGGGTAATGCGACACAAGTTCGCTCAATGGCTGAACTATTAAACATGAGCGACGTTGTGAGCTTGCATGTGCCAGAAACAGCAAGCACCAAAAATATGTTTGCAAAAGAGCAGTTTGAACTGATGAAACCGGGGGCCATTTTCATCAATGCGTCACGCGGTACAGTTGTTGATATCCCTGCTTTGGCTGATGCACTGGAAAGCAAACATCTGTCAGGTGCGGCAGTTGACGTATTCCCGACAGAGCCTGCGGCGAACAATGACCCTAATGACCCATTCATTAGTGAGCTAATCAAGTTCGACAACGTGATTTTGACGCCTCATATTGGTGGCTCAACAGAAGAAGCACAAGAAAATATCGGGTTAGAGGTTGCAAGTAAATTAGCGAAATATTCAGATAATGGTTCGACGCTTTCCGCGGTTAATTTCCCTGAAGTTTCTCTGCCAGTACATACTGAAGATACTAACCGTCTATTGCATATTCATGAAAACCGCCCTGGAATGATGAATAGCATTAACCAAGTGTTTACTGAAAACAATATCAACGTTGTTGGCCAGTATTTACGTACTGCTGGAAATGTTGGTTACGTTGTAATTGATATTATCACGCAACAGCCCGATCACGCTGATGATATTCTGGTTAAATTGAAACAATTGCCGGGCACTATCCGCGCTCGACTACTGTATTAATCATTTAACCAAGCGTATCGAATGGATATTATGGCACTGGGTTACCAGTGCCATATTTTTTGTGGGGTAATAATTTCAGGAAGAGGAATATCCCAATGTGCCACGGGGAGAGCAGTGACCCGTTGGCAATCATGGGCAAGCCCTATTGGGTAAAATCCTTTCTGCTGCCAATTAGCTAAAGTCCTATCATAAAAACCGCCTCCCATACCCAAACGTTGACCCTGTTCATCAAAGGCAACCAGTGGGATCATCATGACATCTAACTGATTTATGGGTCGCACTTGGGTTACGTCTAATGGGGGTTCATCAATGTTAAATCGATTTTTAACTAACTGAGTTGTCGGCGCATAGTTTAAAAACAGCAGATGATGAGGGTTAAAGGGATGTAATACGGGCAGGTAAACTTTTTTCCCTTGCTGCCATAGTGCATCAATTAATGGTTGAGTGTGGATCTCGCCATCAAAAGAAAGAAACAACGCAATGTGTTGTGCTTGAGCAATCTTAGGGTGAGATAAGGTGTGTTGTACGATTTTTTTTGCAGCCAGTTGTTGTTGCTCTGGACTCAGCTGCTGGCGTAACTGACGAACCGATTGGCGAATTTGCTGACGCATGACTGATAAGTTATCTTCCATAAGATCCGCAACCTTAGAGGCTATTATTAACTCTATTATTATTAGTGGTTTGATAAATATGTAAGTAATGGTTGGAAGTATAGCCTAATGAGCGTGAGATAATAGTATTAGAAGCAAGCTTATGGGAAAAATTGAGGGTCTCCAAGATGCCGTTGTAGGCTGTAACCCTTGAACCCTTGGTTCAAGGTGAACGTAGTTTAGCAACCTTTAGGCTTCCTGAGCGAATCAGGCATGCTCACCAGCGCAATAACCACATTCTGTTTTTTTGAAATATCGGCTCAGGGGACTGACCCACTCACGAGCATCTCAGAGAAATTTGGTTTGAGTGCGTAACGTCACTCTATGTACTTCATTGTATGAAATTGGATTTAAAAAGCAACCCTATTTTCGTTTATTTTTTTATACTAGTGTATGATTATTAAGCAAATTTAGCCGATAGGCATAACCTGCCTCTCAGTGATTTTTACCTGATCGTGTAATGCTTGCTCGATTGTTTGTTGCAGCATTTTTATCTTCTCTTCCATATTATATGCATAATCGCGTGTTTTTGTCTTTTCTTGTGTTAATTCGTGACACACGTTCAATGCAACGATAAAAATAAGCTGTTCTGTATTAGTAACACCACTTCTATCTTTGAGATCTTGAAGGCGTTGCTCAAGTTCTTGGGCGGATGCCAGTAGGGCTTCTTTTTGTTCGACAGGGCAGTTGACTCTCATTGAGCGCCCGAATATTTGAATGTCAACAGGTTGTGCGGACATGATACCTCCATACGAATAGGACTCGCCGCAAATATAATGTTCGGCGTAAAATAATAGATGGTTTATTCACTAATTTTAGCTGCTTTATTAAAAATACAGATCAAAAGCTTACTGGTATAGCGACCATCCTTGATGGTAGCATATCATGAATCATTAGCTAACATGACGAATTCAGATGTCTATACAAAAATCTTTACCAAATTATGAAACGTTGGACAACCTTCTCCAACAGCATTCTATCGCACTGACTGCCGCAGAAATTCACGGTTTAATTACAGGACTGATTTGTGGAGGAAGTCGCGATAGTGGCTGGCAGACATTAGTCCACGATCTGGCTAATGATGGTTTAGCGTTCCCTCAAGCTATTGCTCAACCACTACGTGAATTATATGACACGACTTTCCAAGTGTTGGACGACAGTGAATTTGCGTTCTCAATGCTATTTCCCGATGAAAATGCGTCCGTCTTTGATCACGCAGATGCACTGGCAGGATGGGTAAACCACTTCTTATTAGGTATTGGCGTGGCTCAACCTAAACTTGCAGATAAAAAAGAAGTCAGTGAAGTGATTAACGACTTACGTAATATTGGCATGCTTGGTTATGATGAAGATGAAGACCAAGAGGAGCTTGAGCAGGCGTTAGAAGAAGTCGTCGAATATGTCAGAGTCGCTGTTCAGCTTTGTTATATTACTTTCACCGAAGGGAAAAAAGAGCAGTCGACAACTGGCAATAATAAACCCATTCTTCATTAAAACAGTTTGTGCCTGTGCACCATCTTTGCTTATTTGAGCTAAATAGCCATTTGTAAAGTGAAACAGGTACAGATTAACTGCTTGCCGTTGTACTCTACCTAATTCGAGTTGCATCTAGGCGGCAAGCAAAGATATCCCCTCGAAAGAGTAAAGAATTGATGTTACTTGGGTGATTGAGCCTGTGCAAATAACAAGGTAATTTGAAGTGTGGTAAGTATATTCGCTTAATAAATAAGCGTAACCCTCTACTCAACAATCTAGATAATAAGGCAGAAACGGTATGAATAAACAGGAATTTATTTCTCGTCGTAACGCATTATTGGCTCAGATGAAGCCAGCAAGCGCCGCTATTATTTTTTCAGCGCCTGTGGCTCAACGCAATGCAGATTGCGAATACCCGTATCGTCAGCACAGCGACTTTCTTTACCTGACAGGGTTTAGTGAGCCTGAAGCCGTTTTACTGCTAATCAAAAGTGATGAAAAACATAGCCATACGGTGCTTTTTAACCGTGTTCGTGATTTAACGGCTGAAATCTGGTTTGGTCGTCGATTAGGGCAAGAAGCAGCGCCTGAAAAACTGGGCGTTAGTAAAGCATTACCATTTGATGAAATTGAAGAACAACTCTATCAACTCCTTAATGGACTTGATGTGATTTATCACGCGCAAGGCGAATTCGAATATGCAGACAAACTAGTTTTCGGTGCGCTAGATATACTTCGTAAAGGTAGTCGCCGCAATTTGCGCGCACCAAATACTATGATTGATTGGCGTCCTTTAGTGCATGAGATGCGTTTATTTAAATCGGAAGCTGAAATTGCGGTGATGCGCAAAGCAGGTGAGATCTCTGCATTAGCGCATATCAGAGCAATGAAGACCTGTAAACCAGGCATGTATGAATATCAGCTTTGTGGGGAGTTGGAGCACGAATTCACTCGCCATGGGGCACGCTACCCCTCGTATAACTCGATCGTTGGCAGCGGCGAAAATGCCTGCATTCTGCATTACACTGAAAATGAAAGTGAAATGAAAGATGGTGAGTTGGTGTTAATTGATGCGGGGGCTGAATTTGATGGCTACGCTGGTGATATCACACGTACTTTCCCCGTCAATGGTAAGTTTACGCAGCCGCAACGCGCTATTTACGATATCGTACTGAAAGCATTGAATACGGCTTTAGAATTATATCGTCCGGGCACCAGCATTCATGAAGTGACGCAAAAAATCATTCGAATCAAAGTTGAAGGACTTGTGGAACTGGGTATTTTGCATGGCGATGTCGATCAATTGATCGAAAACAAAGCACATTTCCCATTCTTTATGCATGGTTTAAGCCATTGGCTGGGGTTAGATGTTCATGATGTCGGATGCTATGGGGTGGAGCGTGATAGGATCTTAGAGCCGGGCATGGTTCTGACCGTAGAGCCGGGGCTGTATATTGCGCCTGATGCAGATGTGCCACCAGAGTATCGCGGGATCGGTATCCGCATAGAAGATGACATTGTGATTACCGAAAATGGTAATGAAAACTTGACCGATTTAGTGGTGAAGGACCCTGATGAAATCGAGGCATTAATGGCTGAAGCTAAAAATGCTTAAAATAAGTAGTAAAAGGTAATTAATACAACATGAACGTGATTATTGTTGGTGGTGGAATGGCAGGGGCAACATTGGCTCTGGCTATTTCATCATTAAGCCAAGGAAAATTGTCAGTATCACTGATAGAAGCTTCCTTACCGGAAGGCACACATCCAGGGTTTGATGCTCGAGCGATAGCGCTTGCCCATGGAACATGTCAGCGATTGTCTAAAATTGGTATTTGGGAAGCACTGGCGGATTGTGTCACACCAATAACTCATGTTCATGTTTCCGATAGAGGGCATGCCGGGTTTGTCAATATCAACGCGCAGGATTATCACATCCCTGAGCTTGGTAATGTGATTGAACTCCATGATGCAGGGGAGCGCTTATTTGCCTTATTGCGTAAAGCTCCCGGCGTTACTCTGTATTGCCCTGCGAAAGTTGAAAATATCCAGCGGCACAGTGAATGTGTGTCAGTCACGCTAGATAACGGCGAAACTCTTTCAGGCTCCTTATTGGTGGCCGCAGATGGTAGCCATTCTGCCGTGGGCCATGCCTGTCATATGCAGTGGCAGCAGGACGATTATGGGCAAGTTGCGATAATTGCCAATGTAAAAACGGCGATAAACCCACAAGGGCAAGCATTTGAGCGTTTTACTGAGTTTGGCCCTTTAGCCTTGTTGCCGATGTCGCAAGGGCGCAGCTCACTAGTTTGGTGCCATCATCAAGAGCAAGCCGAAACGATTAAAATGTGGGATGATGAAACATTCACTCAGCAACTTCAGCAAGCTTTTGGCTGGCGGCTTGGTAAAATCACTCAAGTGGGAACACGGTTTTGTTATCCGTTATCCCTTCGAAAAGCGTTAAATCCAATTAGCCATCGAACTGTGTTAGTGGGAAATGCAGCGCAAACGCTACACCCTATTGCAGGGCAAGGTTTTAATCTTGGGATCCGTGATGTCATGCAGTTAGCGGAATTGGTGGTTGCCGCACATCAACAAGGTCAGGATATTGGCGCTTATGCACTGTTAAATACGTATCAGCAAGCGCGTGCTATTGATAGAGAACGAACGGTCACCATGACAGATGGTTTGGTTCGTATTTTTGCAAATCGCTGTTTGCCGTTAGTGGTTGGACGTAATTTAGGTTTAATGGCAATGGAAATGTTACCGTCAGTACGTGATGTATTAGCTCGTCAAACACTTGGCTGGGTGGCGGAACAATAACCACAGAACTAAGAGGAATAAAAATATGCAATCGTTTGATGTGGTTATCGCCGGTGGTGGTATGGTTGGCCTAGCACTTGCCTGTGGTTTAGAAGGCTCAGGGCTACGTGTTGCCGTAATTGAAAGTCATCCAGCGAAAAAGCCTTTTTCGGACAGTGACCCTTATGCACTGCGAGTGTCTGCGATTAATGCAGCGAGCGAAAAATTACTAAGCTATTTAGATGTTTGGTCAACAATAAAATCAATGAGGGCTTCAGCCTACAACGGCATGGAAGTTTGGGATAATGACAGCTTTGGTCGTATCCAGTTTTCTGCAAAAGAGCAGAACCTCTCCCATTTAGGGCATATTGTTGAAAATAACGTGATTCGTGATGCGTTATGGCAAAAAGCATCCACCTTGCGAGAGGTGACTATACTGGCACCGGCGACTATTCAAAAAGTCGTTTGGGGGGAAAATGATGTTTTTATTACCCTCACTGATGATTCGATGTTAACCGCAAGGCTTATTGTCGGGGCGGATGGTGCCAATTCTTGGTTACGTGGTCATGCCGATATCCCCCTGACATTTTGGGATTATGAGCACACGGCCTTAGTTGCGACGATCCGCACAGAGCAGCCCCATGAGGCGGTAGCACGCCAATCCTTTGATGGTAAAGGGATATTGGCATTTCTGCCGTTGAGTGACCCTCATCTATGTTCAATTGTTTGGTCTCAACCTGCCACAGAAGCAGCAAGACGTCAGCAAATGGATAAAGCAGATTTTGAAAAAGAGTTAGCGGTCGCATTTGATACGCGTTTAGGGCTATGTCAACTGGAGAGTGAACGACTGACTATCCCTTTAACGGGGCGTTACGCACGACAGTTTGCGGCGCAACGTTTAGCACTTCTTGGCGATGCCGCTCACACTATTCACCCATTGGCAGGGCAGGGAGTTAACTTAGGCTTTATGGATGTTGCCATGCTGTTAGGGGAAATCAAACGTCTACATCGTGAAGGTAAAGATTTCGGGCAATATTTCTACTTGCGTACTTTCGAGCGCCATCGTAAACACAGTGCGGCTTTGATGCTTGCTGGTATGCAAGGGTTCCGTGAATTATTTGATGGCAATAATCCGGCTAAGAAATTATTCCGTGATATAGGATTGGTGCTGGCAGATAGCTTACCCGGCGTGAAACCTCAACTACTTAATCATGCTATGGGCCTGTTTGATATGCCTGAATGGCTAGAAAAAGTTCAGTTAGCCCCCTCTAAATAATATTACCTATCAATTGGCAGTGGTAAACGCTGCCAATCCCTCTCTTTTTGTGTTCGTGGAACACTCATTTTTTTCAATGATGGCAAGGCGATTATTGACGTAATTGCCATCGTTATTTTTTGTATTCATGATTGAGAAATTCTAATTATAGCCAAATTTCGCATTAGTTTTACTAATTTTGCTGTGGGGTGCTAACATTGGTTTTTCACTAACATCTCTAGAGATACGATGATTAACTCTACGCTTTTAGGTTAAATATAGTGGGATTGAGTGATCATTCTCAATTTTTTAACAAAATTAGCTGGATTATGTCGCTTGTAATCAGTAATACAGAGTGTTGGTAGCCCTATTTTTTTTAATGGTTTCTTACTAAAAACAGTGGTAGTTTTTAATAAGATGTTATCGTTTGCGTAGCGTTATTGGCTGTGGCGTGATAAATCATTTTCCTGCACAGCAACAGTGGCGCTCACCCTATCATATTCAAATGTAAAGAGGGTATTCATGGCAAAGCAAACCCCGCTATATGATGAACATATAGCCTGCGGTGCGAAAATGGTGGATTTTCATGGTTGGATGATGCCATTGCACTACGGGTCACAAATCAATGAACATAATTTAGTGAGAACCGATGCTGGGATGTTTGATGTCTCCCACATGACTATTGTTGATCTACATGGTGAAGGTTGCCGCGATTTCCTTCGCTATCTTCTCGCAAATGATATTGCCAAGCTGACCGACAAAGGGAAGGCACTTTATACGGGGATGTTAAATGCTTCTGGCGGAGTCATTGACGATTTAATTGTTTATTACCTTAATGATGATTTCTACCGCTTGGTTGTCAACTCCGCGACCCGTGATAAGGATATCGCATGGATTGAACAGCATATGAAATCGTATCCTGTCTCTATTGAAGTGCGTGATGATCTTGCCCTATTAGCGGTTCAAGGCCCTACAGCGCAACAAAAAGTCCATTCGCTATTGACGCCATCACAATGTGCCCTGTTGGCAGATATGAAGCCATTCTATGGGGTGCAAGCCGATGAACTCTTTATTGCAACTACGGGCTATACTGGCGAAAAAGGCTATGAAATAGCATTGCCGAAAGCGCAAGTGGTCGAGTTTTGGCATCAATTGCTGAAAGCCGGTGTTCATCCCGCAGGGTTAGGTGCGCGTGATACTTTGCGCCTTGAGGCTGGCATGAATTTATATGGGCAAGACATGGATGAGACTATCTCACCACTGGCTGCCAATATGGGATGGACGATCGCTTGGAAGCCTGAAGACCGCCAATTCATCGGTCGTGAAGCATTAGAGAAATTAAAAGAGCAAGGCACCGAAAAATTAGTCGGTATTGTTATGCGTGAAAAAGGCATATTACGAGCAGGCCAAACGGTACGTTTCACCGACGATTTAGGTAAATTACAAGAAGGGGTTATTACCAGCGGCTCTTTCTCGCCAACACTCGGTTTCAGTATTGCCTTGGCACGTGTGCCAAAAGAAATACAAGATAAAGCCATTGTTGAAATACGTAACCGAGAAATGCCTGTTGAGGTGGTAAAACCTGGGTTTGTGCGGGAAGGAAAAGCCCTCGTTTAAGAGTGGCTAATCCCCCCATAATGAAAAAATTCGTAAATAAGAGTGAGGTTGATGATGAGTAATGTTCCTGCAGAGCTGAAATATACCCGTGAGCATGAGTGGGTCCGTCATGAAGGTGATGGCGTTTACACCGTAGGTATTACCGAGCATGCCCAAGAGTTATTAGGTGATATGGTGTTTGTCGATCTCCCCGAAGTGGGCAGCTCTGTTGATATTGGAAGTGAATGTGCGGTTGTCGAATCTGTTAAAGCTGCATCCGATATTTATGTTCCACTAAGTGGTGAAATCATTGAAGTTAACGAAGCGCTAGTTGATGCGCCTGAACTGGTCAATGAGCAACCTTATCAAGAAGGTTGGATTTTCCGTATTAAAATTACCGACGAATCAGAACTGGCTGATTTGTTAGATGCTGACGCTTACTCAGCATTGCTCGAAGAAGACGAATAATACCGTAAAACGCCCCGTAATGCTGTCATTACGGGGCGTTTTGCTTTGAAGCCTACCCTTTAGCAGCAGATTAGATATAGGAATGGGAACACAGCTATGACGATGCCTCTGAGTCAATTAGAAAACCGTTCGGAATTTATTCAACGCCATATTGGTCCATCAGAACAACAAGTAAAAACGATGTTGGACACTGTGGGTGCCACCTCTCTTGATGCACTGACAGACAATATTGTCCCTAAAACCATTTTATTGGCAGAGCCACCAAGAGTCGGTGGTGGGGCGACAGAACAAGAAGCGTTAGCAGAATTGAAAGCAATAGCGAGTTTAAATAAGCGCTACAAGAGTTATATTGGGATGGGGTACGCCCCGGCTATTTTACCGCCCGTTATTTTACGTAACTTACTCGAAAACCCAGGTTGGTATACGGCTTATACGCCTTATCAGCCAGAAGTGTCTCAAGGACGCTTGGAATCGTTATTAAACTTTCAGCAATTAACGATTGATTTAACAGGGCTTGAATTAGCTTCCGCTTCCCTTTTAGATGAAGCGACAGCAGCGGCGGAAGCCATGGCGATGGCGAAACGTATTAGTAAATTAAAAAATGCTGAACGTTTTTTTGTTGCTGACGATATTCATCCACAAACATTAGATGTTGTTCGCACCCGTGCAGGCACATTTGGCTTTGAAGTGATAGTCGATAAAGCTGAGAAAGTCCTTGAACACGAAGGTGTGTTTGGGGCGTTATTGCAGCAAGTAGGCTCGACTGGTGAAGTCCATGACTACAGTGAACTGTATGCGCAACTCAAAGAGCGTAAAATTATAAGTTGTGTGGCCGCTGAAATGATGGCTCTGGTGATGTTAACCGCACCGGGTAAGCAAGGCGCTGATATTGTCTTTGGCTCAGCACAGCGCTTTGGTGTGCCTATGGGGTATGGTGGTCCACATGCTGCATTTTTTGCTTGCCGAGATGAATACAAGCGCGCAATGCCTGGCCGTATTATTGGTGTATCTCGCGATGCGTCCGGTCATACTGCACTGCGTATGGCGATGCAAACTCGAGAACAACATATTCGCCGTGAAAAAGCAAACTCAAATATCTGTACGTCACAGGTGTTGCTAGCAAATATTGCCGCAATGTATGCCGTTTACCATGGCCCAAAAGGGTTAAAATTGATTGCTGAGCGTATTCATCGCTTGACATCTATTTTCGCTAAGGCGCTACAAGATGCGGGTATCACACTACGTCATAAGAGCTGGTTTGACACACTCTCAATTGAGGTAGCAGATAAAGCTGCCGTTCTGGCGCGGGCGGAAAGTGCGAAGGTCAACTTACGTACTGATATTCATGGTGCAGTTGGTATCACATTCAGTGAAACAACAACACGCCAAGACTTGAATGAGCTATTCACTATCATCACAGGAAATGAGCAAAAATTGGATTTCGAACAACTTGATAAACAAGTTTCGGCCCAAGAGAGTGCTATTTGCCCTTCAATGCAACGTGATGATGCCATTTTGTCGCATCCGAATTTCAACCGTTATCATAGTGAAACGGAAATGATGCGCTATATGCACAGCCTAGAGCGTAAAGATCTCGCATTGAACCAAGCGATGATCCCGCTAGGCTCTTGTACGATGAAGCTAAATGCTGCGGCTGAAATGTTGCCGATCACATGGCCTGAATTTGGCGAAATGCATCCATTCTGCCCACCGGAGCAAGCTCAGGGCTATCATCAAATGATTGAGCAGCTATCACATTGGCTAGTTCAGTTAACAGGGTATGATGCAGTCTGTATGCAGCCTAACTCAGGTGCCCAAGGAGAATACGCAGGGTTATTGGCAATTCGCCGCTACCATGAAAGCCGCCATGAAGGACACCGTAATATTTGCCTTATCCCTGCATCGGCACACGGCACCAACCCTGCATCAGCACATATGGCTGGTATGGAAGTGGTGGTGGTACGCTGTGATGATGAAGGGAATATCGATCTGGTGGATTTACGTCAGCAGGCAGAAAAACATAGCGATAATCTTTCGTGTGTGATGGTGACTTACCCGTCAACTCATGGCGTGTATGAAGAGAGCATCAAAGAGGTTTGTGAGATCATTCATCAGTTTGGTGGGCAAGTGTACCTCGATGGTGCCAATATGAACGCACAAGTAGGCCTAACAACGCCAGGTTATATTGGTGCCGATGTTTCTCACCTCAATTTACACAAAACCTTCTGTATCCCACACGGTGGTGGCGGCCCAGGTATGGGGCCAATTGGCGT
Organism: Providencia sp. PROV268; assembly: GCF_028477805.1. NCBI lineage: Bacteria > Pseudomonadati > Pseudomonadota > Gammaproteobacteria > Enterobacterales > Morganellaceae > Providencia > Providencia sp. PROV268. Next base: position 13,317 of record NZ_JAMPLW010000031.1, on the reverse strand, counting down.
GAAAAAACATTTAGCGCCATTTGTTCCGGGGCATTCAGTTGTTGAACAAGAGATGATCACTGAGCAAGGCGCAGTTTCGGCAGCACCTTTTGGTAGTGCGTCCATTCTGCCAATCAGTTGGATGTACATTCGTATGATGGGATCTTATGGTCTGAGAAAAGCAAGTCAGGTAGCGATTTTAAACGCGAACTACATTGCTAAACGTCTACAAGGCCGCTATGACATTCTGTATACAGGTCGTGATGGCTACGTTGCTCACGAATGTATTGTTGACTTGCGCCCAATTAAGAAAGATACAGGGATCAGCGAATTAGATATCGCAAAACGCCTCATCGATTATGGTTTCCATGCACCAACCATGTCATTCCCTGTTGCGGGTACATTGATGATTGAACCAACAGAATCAGAAAGTCTGGTGGAAATTGATCGGTTTGTTGATGCGATGTTAGCCATCCGCAATGAAATTGACAAAGTGGCTAATGGGGAATGGACACTGGAAGATAACCCACTGGTTAATGCTCCACATGTTCAAACAGAGCTAGTGGCGCAGTGGGAGCATGCCTATAGCCGCGAGTTAGCTGTATTCCCAACAGCGGCCACAAAAGCAAACAAATATTGGCCTGCCGTGAAGCGCTTGGATGATGTTTATGGTGATCGCCATTTACATTGTTCCTGTGTGCCGATTGAAGAGTATATGTGATTAGCGTGTTGTAAATAATAGGTAGCCCTCAATAGTTGTATTATCAATTATTGGGGGTTTTTAGTTATAGTGGGGAAAGGATAAAACGCATCTTTTTCATCAATCGATAGCCGTTGGTATTTTCCGCGTGATAACACGATTGAGTTAAATACCCGATATTATTACCGGGTATTTGATTCACTGATTCACACCAAGAGCAAACTCTATTGGTGAATAAATTACAACAACCAACCTTTTTGCTGGGCGAGTTTCAATTGTGGTAAGAGTTGCTCCCAAAATTCAGGAAACACTTCTTCTATAAACTCATTTCGAGCGATCACTTGCTCTAGGCGAATATTATTCTCGACCCAACTTTGCCCTTGATTATGTAAATTTAAGAGCATAGGAATGGTTCTATCGATAACATTGGCAAATTTCGCATCCAATGTTTCTGCCGCATCATACTCTTTCCATAAAGCCAAAAATTGCTCATTTTGTGGGGAAGGGAGTAAGCCAAAAATACGAACAGCAGCTTTGACCTCTTCTTCGCGAATAGCATCACGTGCCGCAACATCGTAAACCAAAACATCACCTGCATCGATTTCGACGATATCATGTACTAAGGCCAACTTAATGGCGTGATCAACATTCACTCCTTTGACATAAGGCGCGAAACTCATTGCAGCCATAGCAAATTGCCAACTATGCTCCGCTGTATTTTCCTGCCTCTCATTGTTGAGTAATTTATTTTTGCGATAAACACTTTTTAGTTTATCCAACTCCATTAAAAATTGGATAACTTCGGTAAAGCCGCCAAAATCTAAAACGTCAACGGACTTATTACCTTTTGCAGATGACATAAAAACCTCAATTATTTTTCTTCTTCCAACGAGTAAGGGAGTGGCTGAATAGTTAGGTGGCTTTGCTCATCCCCTGTAACACGAAATACACTATCCGCTTCCATATCATTATTCATAATGATTTGAATATTCACTTCACCATTTGCTAATTTCACCGCAGCAAGAACAGTACCGGTACGGCGCCATTTATCACCTAATTGCCATTCTACACCTTCACCGACTGCCGGAACGGATGTTGCTGTGCCTTTCAGCCAATACATCGCCCGCTTATTGGCGCCACGGAATTTTGCCCGTGCGACCATTTCTTGTCCGGTATAGCAACCTTTTTTAAAGCTAATACCATAAGGTAAGGCTTGCAGGTTGGTGGCTTGAGGCAAATGTTGCGCGCTGCTGGCTTGTTCGATGACGGCGTATCCCGCTTCTATTTCTAGTGATAACCATTGCTCATCATTAACCACTTCCGCATTAAGCGAGTCGGTAATTTTTTGTGCGGTAGCTTGATCTGTGACGATAAGAAAACGTTCGTTAGGCAATGCGTAATGTAAAATTGTTGAGACGCCATCAACGGTGACTTGGTTTTCTGCATCAGGTAGCGTAGTGAATATAGTGGCTAATGCTTCGCGAGCGCCTTTCCCCGCGACACCGAGTAATTTTAGCTCTTGCTTATGTTCAAAGGTGACTTTCGAGAACACCGCGTATTTTTTTAGCTCGGCTAATTGGCTATCAAGTACGCTGGCTCTTTCAATATAAGAGAAACCATCAAGGTGGTGGAATAGACGCAAGTCACTCCACATTTTCCCTTTAGGATCACAGTGAGCGGTTAAGGTGTGTTGTGCTGGTGTCATTGCGCTAACATCAGCCGTAACTTGCCCTTGAAGGTACTTTTCAGCATCAAGGCCATGCAAATGAATTAATCCCCAGTTTTCCAGTGAAATCAATATAAGTGGTAAAGACTGAGAATCGAGAGGGAATTGTTTTGAGTGAGCAACTTCAGTAGTCATGATTTCACCTGTTTTTCTTTCGTATCAGAAGGGGGTTAATGGTAAAAGAGCTGGATTACATTGCAAGTAGTTATTATGATGCGCTATCAATTATTCAATATTTTTAATCGGCATTCTTGGATAAAAGCGCGATAGAGTGATGAAAATTATCGACATTGTACGATAGGTCATGTTTTCCCAATCAATTATCTGTTAGAGTATTGAAAATAATTAATCTTATCAGTTAACTGCAACAAATAAGGTCGTAGTGGAATGGATATAGAGAATAAAGCAAGAATTCATTGGGCTTGCCGTCGTGGTATGCGTGAGTTGGATATTTCCATCATGCCATTCTTTGAATATGAATATGAAGGACTCTCTGACAAGGACAAACGTACTTTTGTTCGTTTACTTGAGTGTGCAGACCCTGATCTGTTTAACTGGTTAATGAATCATGGGCGCCCAGACGACGATGAGTTGTTTGGTATGGTTAAATTGATTCAGGAAAGAAATAAAAATCGTGGTCCTGTGGAAATCTAATCTCTCCATTTCATGGAAAACTCAGCTTTTTTCAACCTGTGCTCATGGGATAGTCGGCTTTATTCTATTGGTCGCACCATGGGCGCCAGGGAATTCAATGGTGTGGTTGCCGCTGTTAGTGATTGTGATTGCTAGCTGGGCAAAAAGCCAAAAAAGCATCAGCAAAATCAAAGGGACTGCGGTGCTGGTTAATGGCAATAAAGTCCAATGGAAAAAGAATGAGTGGAGTATCGTTAAGCAACCTTGGTGTAGCCGTGTGGGGGTATTATTGACACTCAGTGCCTTACAAGGTAAGCCACAGAAGATCCGTTTATGGGTTGCAAAAGATGCCTTATCAGAAGAGAGCTGGCGTAATTTAAACCAACTATTACTGCAATATCCTGATATTTAATCATTAGGGGTTATTGCAGTAATGGGGAAAGTCAGCATAGTCAACTTACAGTAATTCTTCAATCTCGGTTAAGATTTGCATACACCACTGTGCGATACGCTCATCGGTCTCTTCAAATTGATTCACATCATCTAAAGCCAAACCAACGAACTGTGTACCATCTTCTGTCAGTGCTTTCGGGCTTTCGAATTGGTAACCATCGAGTGGCCAAAAGCCTACAAATTGCACCCCTGTTGGCTTTAGTTGATGATATAGCATGCCTAGTGCATCAAGAAACCATTCACTATAATCAATTTGATCGCCCATCCCATACATAGCAACAATTTTGTTGTTAAGCTTAAGATTGGGAAGCGCATCCCAAATTGCCAGCCAGTCTTCTTGTATTTCACCAAAATCCCACGTAGGGATACCCAAAATGAGAACGTCATACTGCTCCATCAGTTCAGGCGGTGTATCGTTGACATTATGTAATGTAACCAAATCTTCACCGAGGATATCGCGTATTTTTTCCGCGACAATTTCGGTATAACAAGTACTAGAACCGTAAAAGAGACCTATTTTCATGTTAATGTAACTAGTTTTCATTGCAGTAGAGAGGTATTGTAACAGAATGAACGGTATCGGGCACACACTCTCAATATTTTAGGGGGATGAGAAGACGAACCGAACATCACCAATAGCGCTGTAACTTGAGATAGGATAGGTATAATAGCTTACGTGGCGGTTATGAAGAGGAATATAAGCAGCGTGGAAACCAAACAGCTTAATCCATTAATTGAGCAATTTCTTGATACCATTTGGTTAGAGCAAGATCTCGCTGAAAATACATTGGCATCTTATCGTTTAGATTTGCAATTATTAGATAAGTGGCTGGAAGCGAATCAATTGGATTTGGAAAGTGTTCAATCAATCGATTTACAATCGTTTTTGGCAGAACGAATTGAAGGGGGATACAAAGCGGCTAGCTCTGCGCGTCTATTAAGCGCTATGCGGCGTTTATTCCAATATTTTTATCGTGAAAAAATACGGCTTGATGATCCTTCAGCGGTGATTGCCGCACCTAAAATACCACAACGGCTACCAAAAGATTTGAGTGAACAGCAGGTTGAAGACCTACTGAATGCCCCTGCAACCGAGGATCCTCTTGAGCTTCGCGATAAAGCGATGTTGGAAGTCCTGTATGCTTGTGGGTTACGAGTCTCAGAGCTGGTGGGGTTAACTTTCTCCGATATTAGCCTACGGCAAGGTGTCATACGTGTTGTGGGGAAAGGGAATAAAGAAAGATTGATTCCTCTGGGAGAAGAGGCTATTTATTGGGTAGAAAAATACCTTGAAGAAGGTAGGCCTGACTTACTCAATGGTAAAGCCAGTGATGTTTTATTTCCTAGCAAACGTGGCACAAAAATGACGCGCCAAACATTTTGGCATCGTATTAAACATTATGCGGTGATTGCGAATATCGATTCTGAAGCGTTATCACCACACGTTCTACGCCATGCATTTGCGACACATTTACTGAATCACGGCGCCGACTTACGAGTTGTGCAAATGCTATTAGGGCATAGTGATCTCTCTACGACACAGATTTATACACATGTCGCAACCGAGCGTTTGCGCATGTTACATGAGCAGCATCATCCAAGGGGGTGATGTGCGTTAAAGGATAATTATGAAACATAAACTACTCTTATGGGCGGCTTGCATTGCAACATTTTCCGCCTCAGTGTCTGCGGCAACAGATGATAAAGTGATTGAAGAGAAGCTTGCCAGATATAGTATCTCTGTAGAATCAATCAAACCATCGCCTATTGTAGGGCTTAATACTATTGATACTTCAGATGGTATTATTTATGTAACTGATGATGGGAAATATTTATTACAAGGCCCTATTTATGATTTAAGCGGCAAAATGCCAGTCAACATTTCTAATCAACCACTCATGAAAAAGGTTGAAGCGCTAAAAGATGAAATGATCGTCTTTAAAGCGCCGAAAGAGAAGTATGTGGTTACAGTATTTACCGATATTACCTGTAGCTACTGCAAAAAATTCCATGAATCGGTTGGTGAATTAAATAGCAAAGGTATCACAGTACGTTACCTCGCTTACCCACGCCAAGGTTTGGAGCATGAGTCCGCAAAACAAATGGCATCTATATGGTGTAATGCGCTCCCTCAAAGTGCATTAACTAAAGCATTTAAAGGTGACGAAGTTGCCATGATTGATGAATGTAAAATTGATCTCAGTAAACACGTTAAGTTAGGTAGCCAATTTAAAATGACAGGAACGCCAGCGATCGTGTTACCTGATGGGCAATTATTGTCGGGTTATTTATCCCCCGATAAACTGTTAAAGATACTCGAACAAAATAGTTAACCATTGTGAATGTAGAAACTTTTTTACGCCAGCGTACACTCGCTGAGGATATTAAAACACTGGATGGTTTTCCTGAAATCCTTCAGCGAGTTTATGCCCATCGAGGCGTGACGGATATTTCACAGCTAGAGCGTAAAGCCGCTAACTTATTAGATTACCGCACGTTATCAGGGATAGATAACGCATTAACGCTACTTTATAGTGCATTGGAGAACCATAGCGTAATTACCATCGTAGGGGATTTCGATGCTGATGGCGCTACGAGTACGGCTTTAGCTATTCGCGCATTAAAATCAATGGGATATGTGAACTTAAATTACATTGTTCCAAATCGGTTTGAAAATGGTTATGGGCTGACGCCTCTTGTCGTTGAGGAAGCCTACAAACGCGGCGCGGATCTTATCATCACCGTTGATAATGGTATTTCATCACACGAAGGTGTCGAAGCGGCTAGGCAGCATGATATTAAGGTCATTGTGACGGATCACCATCTTCCGGGAGATGTATTACCGAAGGCCGATGCCATTATTAACCCTAATCTAGAAGGGTGCCAATTTGCTTCTAAATCATTAGCAGGCGTTGGCGTGACTTTCTACTTAATGTCCGCGTTACGCGCCAAATTGCGCCAAGAAGGCTGGTTTGTTAAGCAGGGAATGAGCGAACCTAATTTAGCCGAATTCTTAGATTTAGTTGCGCTCGGAACAGTGGCAGATGTTGTTCCACTTGATACTAATAATCGTATTTTAGTGCATCAAGGTCTGCATCGTGTTAGGGCGGGGCGTTGTTGTGCGGGGATCAAAGCATTAATCGAGGTCTCAAAGCGGGAATGCTCTCGTTTGGTCGCCAACGACTTTGGTTTTGCTTTAGGGCCTCGTTTGAATGCCGCAGGGCGTTTAGATGATATGTCTGTGAGTATTGAATTACTCCTGACCGATGATATGGCTTATGCGCGGGAACTGGCTAACGAGCTGGATGGATTAAACCAAGCACGGCGGGAAATTGAAGCGGGGATGCAACAAGAAGCTTCCGTGTTATTTAATAAAATTGAGTATAGTGATAGCCAATTACCCAATGGGCTAGCTATCTATCATCCTGAGTGGCACCAAGGGGTTGTGGGAATATTGGCGTCAAGGATTAAAGAACAATATCACCGCCCTGTGATTGCTTTTGCACCCGCGGGTGACGGCACATTAAAAGGCTCAGGGCGCTCAGTACCAGGGGTGCATATGCGCGATGCATTAGAGCGCCTAAATACCCTACAACCGGGGCTAATGCAAAAATTTGGTGGTCATGCCATGGCGGCTGGCTTGAGCCTAGAAGAGAGTAAATTTGGCTTATTTAAGCAGCATTTTGAATCATTGATGGGGGAACTTATTCAACCCGATCAGCTATCAGGTGTTGTTTGGAGTGATGGTGAACTCAAACAGGATGAGTTCACATTAGAAATTGCTGAGTTACTACGTGAAAGCGGCCCTTGGGGGCAATCATTCCCTGAGCCTGTTTTTGACGGCTATTTTCGGTTGCTGCAACAGCGCTTAGTGGGTGAACGCCATCTTAAAATGATGTTAGAGCCAGTGAAGGGAGGGCCAATGCTGGATGCGATTATGTTTAATATCGATGTGCGGCGGTGGCCCGATAATAGTGTGAAACGCGCAAAAATTGCGTTTAAACTAGATGTTAACGAGTTTCGAGGTCAAAAGAGTGTTCAACTGATGGTTGAGCACATTTGGCCTGAATAAGGGAACTTTCTCAGTTTACGTCGATGAGAGGTAAGATTCGCTTTTGCAGTGCTATAAATTTTAGTGAAATTCCGTTATCATTGACGGTTTGTGAAGAATTTATTCTATTTATAACGACCAAACATAAGACATTGAAAAATGACGTTTGAAATTAACCCAGTAAAAAGTAAGATTCAGGACCTATCTGAGCGAACAGCGGTCCTTAGGGGGTATCTTTGACTATGATGCCAAGAAAGAACGCTTAGAAGAAGTTAATGCGGAACTTGAGCAACCAGATGTCTGGAACGAACCTGAAAGAGCACAGGCGTTAGGTAAAGAGCGATCTTCTCTTGAGGCGATTGTTGACACCATAGATCAAATGACCCAAGGCCTTGAAGACGTTGAAGGCTTACTCGAACTTGCTATTGAAGCTGATGATGAAGACACCTTTAATGAAGCAGGTGAAGAGTTAACTCAGCTCCAAGCAAAACTAGAGCAGCTTGAGTTTCGCCGGATGTTTTCTGGTGAATATGATAGCGCTGATTGCTACATTGATTTACAAGCCGGTTCTGGCGGTACTGAAGCCCAAGATTGGGCCAGTATGTTAATGCGTATGTACTTACGTTGGGCAGAATCGAAAGGCTTCAAAACAGAAATTATTGAAGAATCAGATGGCGATGTGGCGGGTTTAAAATCGGCAACCATTAAAGTTATCGGTGATTATGCTTACGGTTGGCTAAGAACAGAATCCGGCGTACACCGTCTCGTGCGTAAAAGCCCATTTGATTCAGGGGGCCGCCGCCATACGTCGTTTAGCTCCGCCTTTATTTACCCTGAAGTTGATGACGATATTGATATCGAAATTAACCCAGCAGATTTACGCATTGATGTTTACCGCGCTTCTGGTGCGGGTGGACAGCACGTAAACAAAACTGAGTCAGCAGTACGTATTACGCACATACCTACAAATATTGTGACTCAATGTCAGAATGACCGCTCGCAACATAAAAACAAAGATCAAGCCATGCGCCAGTTAAAAGCGAAGCTTTATGAACTGGAGATGCAGAAAAAGAATGCTGATAAGCAAGCGATGGAAGAGAATAAATCGGATATTGGCTGGGGTAGCCAAATTCGTTCTTATGTCCTTGATGATGCACGTATTAAAGATTTACGTACTGGTGTGGAAACGCGTAATACGCAAGCCGTACTGGATGGTGATTTGGATAAATTCATTGAAGCTAGCTTGAAAGCTGGCCTGTGAGGAAAAAATGTCTCAGCAGCAACAACAGGGTGCAGAACAAGCACCCGATTTGAATAACGAATTGAAAGCACGTAAAGAAAAACTCGTTGCTTTACGTGAAAAAGGGATCCCATTCCCGAATGATTTCCGTCGTGATATCACATCGGAAAAGATCCACGCACAATATGATGAAAAATCAGCGGAAGAGCTAGAAGACTTAAATATTGAAGTCGCCATTGCTGGTCGTATGATGACTCGTCGTATTATGGGTAAAGCATCATTTGCAACCCTGCAAGATGTGGGTGGTCGTATTCAAATCTATGTTTCTCGCGATGACTTAGCGGAAGGCGTTTATAACGAGCAATTTAAAAAGTGGGATTTAGGCGATATTTTAGGCGCTAAAGGCCGCTTATTTAAAACCAAAACAGGTGAATTGACTGTCCATTGTCACGAAGTGCGTCTACTGACGAAAGCACTGCGCCCATTACCGGACAAATTCCACGGTTTAGCAGACCAAGAAACACGTTATCGTCAACGTTACCTTGATCTGATTGCCAACGATGAATCTCGCCACACCTTTATGGTTCGTTCGAAGATCTTAGCTGAGCTACGTAACTTTATGGTCGGCAAAGGCTTTATGGAAGTGGAAACACCAATGATGCAAGTTATCCCTGGTGGTGCTTCTGCTCGTCCATTTGTGACTCACCACAATGCGCTGGATATCGATATGTATCTGCGTATCGCTCCTGAACTGTACCTAAAACGTTTAGTGGTTGGTGGTTTCGAACGTGTGTTTGAAATTAACCGCAACTTCCGTAACGAAGGCCTGTCTCCACGTCATAACCCTGAGTTCACTATGATGGAACTCTATATGGCGTATGCTGATTACCGTGACCTAATCGATCTGACTGAAGAGTTATTCCGCACGTTAGCGCAGAATGTTTTAGGAAACACTGTCGTTAAATACGGTGAGCAAGAGTTTGATTTTGGTAAACCATTTGCCAAATTGACCATGAAGGAAGCCATTTGTAAATATCGTCCTGAAACTAACGTTGCTGATTTGGATGATATGGATAAAGCGGTTGCAATTGCCCAGTCTATCGGCATCAAGGTAGAAAATAGCTGGGGCTTAGGTCGTGTTCAATGTGAAATTTTTGAAGAGGTTGCAGAAAGCCACCTGATCCAACCAACTTTCATTATTGAATATCCAGCGGAAGTTTCACCATTAGCTCGTCGCAATGATGAAAATCCATTTATCACCGACCGTTTTGAGTTTTTCATCGGTGGACGTGAAATCGGTAACGGTTTCTCTGAGTTAAATGACGCTGAAGACCAAGCAGAGCGTTTCGCTGAGCAAGTTCGTCAGAAAGATGAAGGTGATGACGAAGCGATGTTCTATGACGAAGACTATGTCACCGCATTAGAGCATGGTTTACCGCCAACGGCTGGCCTCGGGATTGGTATTGACCGTATGGTCATGCTATTTACTGACAGTCATACGATCCGTGACGTGATCTTATTCCCTGCATTACGCCCATCTAAAGCTTAGTGCTATCAATAACAATGCCCAGCTGAGTCTGGGCATTGTTTTATCCAATCCTAAATCGTTAAATAATACGTTAGTACAGTTAGCGATTATTAAATTATTACTTAAGTTAAATTATTTTTGTTAATGTATTTCCTTTATCAATAGGGCTTAATTATTTTTTATTGTTGCGCTTAAGTGGAAATACTCAGACATCATTTTTATGTTTATAACATAATAAGTGTAATGTACTTAACAAAATGTTAATAGATAAAAGATTCGAATTTGTTTTTTTGTTAGAAAATATTTCATATATTGAAATATTGTACTTTTCAGAAAAATCAAATAGTCACCGCCGTCCTGCAGTGGAATTGTTTATTAACCGGATAAAGGTTTCGCTTGAGATCGTTAGATGATAATTTTTTACAGTTATTATTTATAAAACTCAAAATAAGTGTTCTTAGTAATTTTATTGCATTAAAAATGATGGGGTCGATACCGATTTAGTGCTAAGATTAAAATAATTAACCAAAATTTATGAGATGACTCTATTTCTAGATTAGGGCTTATAGAAAATAGATAAATTTTAGCTTACACTAGGTTTCTTGAATGTCATTATAATAGCGAAGAAAAGTGCTGGTAAGGTAACTATATGTTTTCAAACAATAAAATTTTTGTTGCGTCTTTGCTTTTGGCTGGGACAGCAATTCTCTCTGGCTGTTCTTGGGGCTCTAACACGAATTATTCAGAAAAAACTGATGCCACAGCTTCATCAACGGCTAATTCAGCGACGGGGCAGCAGTACATGGATTATTCCCATGCTGATTCTCAGACTGTTTTAAACACGGCAATTAATCATAAGCCCGCTGGGCAAAATCCTACGATGCTAAATCAATCTGGAAGCGAAGGTGAGTCATTCCAGAGTTTAAGCACCTGTATTAAAGAACTTAATGCACTGAAAACACTGTCACCAGCAGATTACAATCGCTTAGTCGGTTCCTTTAAAGAAGTGAGCGAAATTAATCAGCTTTATAAACAAGTCGCATCGACAGCAAGTCCAGACACGATTGAACTGTTACAAATGGCAATAGAAGCTAAAACAAAAGTTCTTTGCGCGAAAGTTCGTTATAACTCAGTCCTGTCTACCGAATCAACATTGGAAAAAATTAGTGGATTATGAGAATTAACCTAAGACTTTGTATATCTTTGGCCATTTTTTCGGCTGCTTTTAGTCAATTTGCAAAATCGGATAGCTTCAATAATGTCATTGATGACTTTGACACTTACCTGCAATTAGAGCAGGAAGGTAAAGTGCCGGAAAAGCCATTGAATATTCAAGGTCAGGGATATGACTCATTTTCATCTTTACCGCTCGCTCCTGAGCCAAAAGAAAAATCTAAATCTGCTGCGGGTAAAAATGCAGGCCAAAGTAAAACGCCTGCACGTACCCAACCTAAAGCTAAAGGGACGGTCACTCAGCAGACCCAAACTAAAGTTACGACGACAAAAGTAGCTACACAAGCTAAAGGTCAGATGACAGAACAACCTAAAGTTGCTTTGTCTGAATGCCCATTACCAGAAGAAAGCATTGTGGATCAACAAACTGGTTCAGCACACCAGTCTTTGTTATTGTCATCCTACCCTTATTTCTTTAATTCAAACCAATGGCATCCACAGTATTTATCGAAAGATTTTGCTAAATACCAAATTGTTCTAGATCCATTAGGACTTTACTCTGCTAAGTACTCAATGGGGGTATTGCGTGATAATACGGCTTACCTAGAACAGCTTGCCGATCTGCTCGCGCAACAACAATCGACTCACCTATTTAGATTTGGTGCTGCTCAAGGCGCTGGTCAGTTAATTGCTTATCATCAACTTTTAACCGATAGGCAATTAGCCGAAAAATTAATTGCACATAATAAAAGTGTAGCGGAACTCAGTCATGATATCGCCGAGAAACAATTTGAAATAGAGCGTATCAATAACGAACTTGCCGAAAATAAAAATCAAGTTGCTTTGTTACGTGAAAAACTAAGTGCAACAGATGATAAAGAAACCATTGTATTACTGACGGATGAATTGAACTCCGTTAAAAATATACTGGCAGATAAAGAAAATAATTTAGAACAACTCACTGCACAGAATCAACAAGCGCAGAAATCAATTGCGGCACTTGAGAAAAAACTTAGCGAAAGTATTCAAGCTCAAGCATTAGCAGAAAAACAACTTGCTGAGAAAGATAAACAAATAGAGCAAGCAAAATTACAATTTGAAAATGCTCAGAAGCAAGTTGAACAATTAACCGCCCAGCTAACTCAATTAGAAACGGATGCAAAAGAGCAGGCGGAACGATTAAATAAAAATAGTGACGAGCAAGTTAAGCTCGTGACTGCTTCACTTGAAAAACAGAAGGAATTACTGAAGCAAAAAGAGTCAGAACTTCAGTTAACTCAAAAACAAAATAGCGATATTCAAGCTGAACTGTTGAAACAGCAAGCAGCTTCTAAAGCTTTTGAGGCTGAGCTAAAAGCGGCACAACAACTGTTAAAAACGAATAAAACAGAGCAAGATTCGCTGGCGAAACAGTATGCAGAAAGTCTGAAAATTCAGCAGCAGCTACAAGAAAAATTAGCGAAACAAGAGCAAGAGTTTGCAACAGCACAAACTCAGCTGAAAAAAGCCAATACGGATGTTGTTGAGCTGCAAAAAGAGATTGAGAAGCAGAAGCAGCTAATGACGCAAGCGTCCGATCAGCAAGTAAAAGCATTGACGGCTGATCTTAACCAACAAATTGCGTTATTGAAGAAACAAGAAGCGGTGTTGCAAAAAGCGGAGTCAGATAGCCAAGCGACACGCGAAGCGCTGGCGAAGCAACAGGCCACAGCGCAACAGTTAGTAGAGCAGAAAAAAGCGTTAGAAGCTGAGTTGAAGACAGCTCAAGCACAGTTACAAGCACAGAAAACGGAGCAAGCGACATTAGCGAAGCAATATGAAGCAGGTCAGAAAA
>NZ_JAMPLW010000030.1:0-34887 GCF_028477805.1 Providencia sp. PROV268 | reverse complement strand
GTGAAAAGGGGCATCTATAGGATGCCCTTTTTATACTTAAAATTATTCGAGTTATATAGACTAACTATATGACCCGATGGATTGTGAGTATATGCGTTGTAAAATTAAGAACCTATCTCATCAATAGTTGTTCTAATTATTGGTGAGATAGGCTCTGATGCAACGAAATAACGGCTGTATCACCAGCTTTATGCAGTTATATGAGATTTATTAAGGTTTTGCTCAGAAGATATGGTATATTTTACCGCTGCCACATTAAGAAATTCATTTTCATAATATCGTGGCGAAAAATTTGCTGAGCATGCCAGTAATGACCTGCGGAAAGTAGATAGGGCGCAATTGTCTTTTTGCTCGCTGACGACACTTTTACTTTTGCAGGTATTGTCAACGATACTCCCTGTTTGACTTAGCAAGCTCGGCGGGTACATAAGGGATATGTTGGCATATTCTATTGGTTCGGTCTGTTTGCTTTACCGTTTTGTAGGCTAACAGGCTTTATACATACTTCATGGTAACAGGTTGAATTATGAGTGCGAATAGCGAAGCTCAAGGAAGTGGACGCAGTGTAGACGTCTTTAAGTGGGTGGTGGTAGCTGTCCTACTACTGATTGCTATAGCTGGCAACTATTACTTCCGTCAATATAACCTCGCGCTGCGTGCTTTTGCTGTTGTGGCTATTGTCGCCATTGCAGGTGCTGTCGCTTTGTGGACCGTAAAGGGGAAACAAGCACTATCGTTTGCGCGTGAAGCTCGCATTGAGATGCGAAAAGTGATTTGGCCAACTCGCCAAGAAGCATTACAAACGACTTTGATTGTTGCTGCAGTAACGGCTGTTATGTCATTAATACTGTGGGGATTAGATGGTATCCTAGTGCGTTTAGTTTCGATTATTACAAGCCTGAGGTTATTCTAAATGTCAGATTCACCTAAAAAGCGCTGGTATGTTATTCAGGCTTTCTCTGGTTTTGAAGGCCGTGTAGCGCAATCACTACGTGAACATATCAAATTGCATGGTATGGAAGACTCTTTCGGCGAAGTCATGGTTCCAACCGAAGAAGTTGTTGAGATCCGTAGTGGTCAGCGTCGCAAAAGCGAACGTAAGTTTTTTCCAGGCTATGTATTAGTTCAAATGGTTATGAATGATGATTCATGGCACTTAGTACGTAGTGTACCGCGTGTGATGGGCTTCATCGGTGGAACGTCGGATCGTCCAGCACCAATTAGTGATAAAGAAGTCGATGCGATTATGAATCGCCTACAGCAAGTTGGCGACAAACCACGTCCTAAAACATTGTTTGAGCCAGGTGAAATGGTGCGTGTTAGCGAAGGTCCATTCGCTGACTTTAACGGTGTGGTTGAAGAAATCGACTATGAAAAGAGCCGCTTGAAGGTCTCTGTTTCTATTTTCGGTCGTGCAACGCCTGTCGAATTAGATTTCAGCCAAGTCGAAAAAGTCTAACTTTTTACGGCAAAAACTGGCTTGCAAAAGGTGTGAAATTTGACTACAATTTCGCGCCTTTTGTTTTTTACGCTTTGCATTATTTGGTTAACAAATTGCGGGGCGTGTTAATTAACGGGGAGCCTAAAATTAGGCGCTATCACCCATCTAGAGGAAATATACATGGCTAAGAAAGTACAAGCCTACGTTAAGCTGCAAGTTGCGGCTGGTATGGCTAACCCAAGCCCACCGGTTGGTCCAGCGCTGGGTCAACAAGGTGTGAACATCATGGAATTCTGTAAAGCGTTTAACGCAAAAACAGACAGCCTAGAAAAAGGTTTGCCAATTCCTGTTGTTATCACTGTTTACGCAGACCGTTCTTTCACTTTCGTTACCAAAACTCCACCGGCTGCAATTCTGCTGAAAAAAGCGGCTGGCGTTAAGTCTGGTTCTGGTAAGCCGAACAAAGAGAAAGTTGGTAAAGTAACCTCTGCTCAGATTCGCGAAATCGCTGAAACTAAAGCTGCGGACATGACTGGTGCTGATGTTGACGCTATGATGCGTTCAATCGAAGGTACTGCTCGTTCCATGGGCCTGGTTGTGGAGGACTAATCAATGGCTAAACTGAATAAGCGCATGCGCAATATCCGTGAAAAAGTTGATTCAACTAAACAGTATGACATCAACGAAGCCGTTGCTCTGCTGAAAGAATTAGCGACTGCTAAATTCGTAGAAAGCGTTGACGTTGCTGTTAACCTCGGCATCGACGCTCGTAAATCTGATCAGAACGTACGTGGTGCAACTGTACTGCCACACGGTACTGGCCGTTCAGTTCGCGTTGCAGTCTTTACTCAAGGCGCAAACGCTGAAGCAGCTAAAGCTGCTGGTGCTGAGCTGGTTGGTATGGACGATCTGGCTGATAAAATTAAAGCTGGTGAGATGGATTTCGACGTTGTTATTGCTTCTCCAGATGCAATGCGCGTTGTTGGCCAATTAGGTCAAATCCTGGGTCCACGTGGTCTGATGCCAAACCCGAAAGTGGGTACTGTAACACCTAACGTTGCTGAAGCAGTTCAAAATGCTAAAGCAGGTCAGGTTCGTTACCGTAACGACAAAAACGGTATCATTCACACCACTATCGGTAAAGTTGACTTTGATGCTGACAAACTGAAAGAAAACCTAGAAGCACTGCTGATTGCGCTGAAAAAAGCAAAACCAGCTTCTGCTAAAGGCGTGTACATCAAGAAAGTTAGCCTGTCTACTACGATGGGTGCAGGTGTTGCTATCGACCAAGCTGGTCTGTCAGCAGCAGTTTAATACTAATACTTTTAGTAATTAAACTTTACCTTTGCGTCAGATTTGTATAAAATCTGACGCCTTGAGTTTGCTAGTACTATTTTAGTATTAGTAAACCACGAATTTCGGTATGGAGTCTGGCCTTTCCAGACCCCGTCCAAGACCGCAGGTGTAGCAATACTTAATCTACCTGCGTAGACGGTGACAGAGATACCAAGAATTTTATTCTGGCTTCTGCTCACCGTGTTTTAGCGCTCAACACATGTCGTGTTTGGGTGATGTGAGTCCCCGGGGTTTCCCGGTTAATCCAGGAGCAAGAAGCTAATGGCACTAAATCTTCAAGACAAACAAGCGATTGTTGCTGAAGTCAGCGAAGTAGCCAAAGGCGCGCTTTCTGCAGTTGTTGCTGATTCACGCGGCGTAACTGTAGCAAAAATGACTGAACTGCGTAAAGCAGGTCGCGAAGCTGGCGTTTACATCCGTGTTGTTCGTAACACGCTGATCCGTCGTGCTGTTGAAGGTACTTCTTACGAAGTCCTGAAAGACGCGTTTGTTGGTCCAACCTTGATTGCTTTCTCTAACGAACACCCGGGCGCTGCTGCTCGTCTGTTCAAAGAGTTCGCGAAAGCGAATCCAGCATTTGAGATTAAAGCTGCGGCCTTTGAAGGTGAGTTAATCCAAGCGAAAGATATCGATCGTCTGGCAACACTCCCAACTTACGAAGAAGCAATCGCACGCCTGATGGCAACCATGAAAGAAGCCGCTGCAGGCAAACTGGTTCGCACTCTGGCTGCTCTGCGCGATCAGAAAGAAGCTGCATAAGCCCTTTCCTTCGTTGCTTTTTAACGTATAAACTATTTCTGAATTTTAGGAACACTTGTTATGTCTATCACTAAAGACCAAATCCTTGACGCAGTTGCTGAAATGTCTGTAATGGACGTTGTTGAACTGATCACTATGATGGAAGAAAAATTCGGCGTTTCTGCTGCTGCAGCTGTTGCTGTTGCTCCAGGTGCTGCTGCTGAAGCTGCTGAAGAAAAAACTGAGTTCGACGTTGTTCTGGCTTCTGTTGGCGGTAACAAAGTTGCTGTTATCAAAGCAGTTCGCGGTGCGACCGGTCTGGGTCTGAAAGAAGCTAAAGATATGGTAGAATCTGCGCCAGCAACTATTAAAGAAGGTGCTAGCAAAGACGAAGCTGAAGCTCTGAAAAAATCTCTTGAAGAAGCAGGCGCTTCTGTTGAGCTTAAATAAGTTCAGTCTTCAGTTTGCAGCCTAACTTAAAGGCTGATGGCTGGTGATTTTTTAATCACCAGCCTTTTTGCGCTGTAAAGCGTGATTGGGTGTTAACAGCTTTTTCACGCAATTTTGATGTTAACAAACCCTCCAATACTTCTTTCTATTGACGACTTAATATACTGTGTTCTCAGCTACGACCCGCTCGGGTAGCTCGGTAGTCAGAGTGGCACAATGAAATGATTTAAGAGTAATAGCAATGAGTATTACGGAAAGTGTTCATTTTCCATTTCAAAAAATAGCGTTATCGATGCTGTCCTTATGGACGGACAGAGTGGGTCACTGATCAGCGAGCTGAGGAACCCTATGGTTTACTCCTATACCGAGAAAAAACGTATTCGTAAGGATTTTGGTAAACGTCCACAAGTGTTGGATGTACCTTATCTCCTTTCTATCCAACTTGACTCGTTCCAGAAGTTTATCGAGCAAGATCCTGATGGTCAGAACGGGCTGGAAGCAGCTTTCCGTTCTGTGTTTCCTATTCAGAGCTACAGCGGTAATGCTGAACTGCAATATGTCAGCTATCGTCTGGGTGAGCCTGTTTTTGATGTTAAAGAATGTCAAATCCGTGGCGTCACATACTCTGCACCACTGCGTGTTAAGCTGCGCCTCATTGTTTATGAGCGTGAAGCACCAGAAGGCACTGTAAAAGACATCAAAGAACAAGAAGTCTACATGGGTGAAATTCCACTCATGACCGAAAACGGAACCTTCGTTATCAACGGTACTGAGCGTGTTATCGTTTCTCAGTTACACCGTAGCCCTGGTGTGTTCTTCGACAGCGACAAAGGTAAAACACACTCCTCAGGTAAAGTCCTGTACAACGCGCGTATTATCCCTTACCGCGGTTCATGGCTTGATTTTGAATTCGATCCGAAAGATAACCTGTTTGTACGTATCGACCGTCGCCGTAAATTACCTGCGACCATTATTCTACGTGCAATGGATTACAGCACCGAAGACATTCTGAACTTGTTCTTCGACAAAACTGTATTCCAAATCCGTGATAACAAGCTGATGATGACGCTGGTTCCTGAGCGTCTACGTGGTGAAACTGCTTCATTTGATATCGAAGCAAACGGCAAAGTCTATGTTGAAAAAGGCCGTCGTATCACTGCACGTCATATCCGCTTGCTAGAAAAAGAAGAAGTCAACAGCATTGAAGTGCCTGTTGAATATATCGCGGGTAAAGTAGTCGCAAGAGATTACATTGATGAAAGTACTGGCGAGCTGATTTGTGCAGCTAACATGGAACTTTCATTAGATATGTTGGCACGTCTGAGCCAAGCGGGTCATAAAACAATTGAAACATTGTTTACCAACGACTTAGACCACGGTGCTTACATTTCTGAAACCCTGCGTGTCGATCCAACAAATGACCGCCTGAGCGCGCTGGTAGAAATCTACCGTATGATGCGCCCTGGTGAGCCACCAACACGTGAAGCGGCTGAAAACCTGTTCGATAACCTGTTCTTCTCAGAAGATCGTTACGACTTGTCTGCGGTAGGTCGCATGAAGTTCAACCGTTCACTGGGCCGCGATGAAATCGAAGGTTCTGGTATCCTGAGTGAAGAAGACATCATTGATGTTATGCGTAAGCTCATCGATATCCGTAACGGTAAAGGCGAAGTCGACGATATTGACCACTTAGGTAACCGTCGTATTCGTTCTGTTGGTGAAATGGCAGAAAACCAGTTCCGTGTCGGTCTGGTCCGTGTTGAGCGTGCAGTGAAAGAGCGTCTTTCTCTGGGCGACCTCGATGCATTGATGCCACAAGATATGATCAACGCGAAGCCAATTTCTGCGGCAGTGAAAGAGTTCTTTGGTTCCAGCCAATTGTCTCAATTTATGGACCAAAACAACCCACTGTCAGAAATCACACACAAACGTCGTATCTCAGCGTTAGGCCCAGGCGGTCTGACTCGTGAGCGTGCGGGCTTTGAAGTACGTGACGTTCACCCAACTCACTACGGTCGTGTTTGTCCAATCGAAACCCCTGAAGGTCCGAACATCGGTCTGATTAACTCATTGTCTGTTTATGCACAGACTAACGAGTATGGTTTCCTAGAAACACCTTACCGTTTAGTGCGCGATGGTATCGTTACTGACGAAATTCACTATCTGTCAGCAATTGAAGAAGGAAACTTCATCATTGCTCAGGCAAACACCGTATTGGCGGAAGATGGTAGCTTCGTTGAAGAACTGATCACTTGTCGTAACCGTGGTGAATCAAGCTTGTTCAGCCGCGATCAAGTTGAATATATGGACGTTTCGACGCAACAGGTTGTTTCTGTTGGTGCGTCACTGATCCCATTCCTTGAACACGATGATGCTAACCGTGCATTGATGGGTGCGAACATGCAACGTCAAGCGGTTCCAACTTTACGCGCTGATAAACCATTAGTGGGTACAGGTATGGAACGTGCGGTTGCTGTTGACTCCGGTGTAACAGCAGTTGCAAAACGCGGTGGTACAGTTCAGTACGTTGATGCTTCTCGTATCGTTATTAAAGTTAATGAAGATGAGATGTATCCGGGTGAAGCTGGAATCGATATTTATAACCTAACCAAATATACCCGTTCTAACCAGAACACCTGTATTAACCAGATGCCTTGTGTATCTTTAGGTGAACCAGTTGAACGTGGTGACGTGTTAGCTGATGGTCCTTCAACTGACCTAGGTGAATTGGCACTTGGCCAAAACATGCGCGTGGCATTCATGCCATGGAATGGTTATAACTTCGAGGACTCCATCCTCGTTTCTGAGCGTGTTGTTCAAGAAGACCGTTTTACAACCATCCATATTCAGGAACTCTCTTGTGTGTCTCGTGACACCAAACTGGGGCCTGAAGAAATTACTGCTGATATTCCTAACGTCGGTGAAGCGGCACTCTCTAAACTCGATGAGTCTGGTATCGTGTACATCGGTGCTGAAGTTAAAGGCGGCGATATCCTAGTTGGTAAAGTGACGCCGAAAGGCGAAACCCAACTGACACCAGAAGAGAAATTGCTACGTGCAATCTTTGGTGAAAAAGCGTCTGACGTTAAAGACTCTTCTCTACGCGTTCCTAACGGTGTTTCTGGTACGGTTATTGACGTACAAGTATTTACCCGTGATGGCGTAGAAAAAGACAAGCGTGCGCTGGAAATCGAAGAAACACAATTACGTGATGCTAAGAAAGACTTAACTGAAGAGTTACGTATTTTCGAAGCCGGTATATTTGCTCGTATCCGTTCTGTATTGATCAGTGGCGGAATTGAAGCAGAGAAACTGGACAAACTGCCTCGCGATCGCTGGTTAGAGCTGTCTCTGGCTGATGAAGAGAAACAGAACCAGTTAGAGCAACTTGCTGAGCAGTACGATGAGCTGAAATCTGAGTTTGAGAAAAAACTCGATGCTAAGCGTCGTAAGATCACCCAAGGTGATGATCTGGCTCCAGGCGTACTGAAAATTGTTAAGGTTTATCTGGCTGTTAAACGTCAGATCCAACCGGGTGATAAAATGGCGGGTCGCCATGGTAACAAGGGTGTTATCTCAAAAATCAACCCAGTTGAAGACATGCCTTACGATGAAAACGGTAACCCTGTAGACATCGTTCTGAACCCACTGGGCGTACCTTCACGTATGAACATCGGTCAGATTCTGGAAACCCACTTGGGTATGGCTGCGAAAGGTATTGGTGACAAAATTAATGCTATGCTTAAACAGCAGCAAGAAGTTGCCAAACTGCGTGAGTTTATCCAGAAAGCCTATGACCTTGGTGATGACCCACGTCAAAAAGTGGATCTGAATACTTTCTCTGATGAAGAAGTATTGCGTCTGGCTGAGAACCTGAAAAAAGGTATGCCAATCGCAACGCCAGTGTTTGATGGTGCGAAAGAAATTGAAATTAAAGAACTGTTGAAACTGGGTGGTCTGCCAACTTCTGGTCAGATTACATTGTTCGACGGCCGTACTGGTGAGAAGTTTGAGCGTCAAGTAACTGTTGGTTACATGTACATGCTGAAACTGAACCACTTGGTTGACGATAAAATGCACGCCCGTTCTACTGGTTCTTACAGCTTGGTTACTCAGCAACCGCTGGGTGGTAAAGCTCAGTTCGGTGGTCAGCGTTTCGGGGAGATGGAAGTGTGGGCACTGGAAGCATACGGTGCAGCCTATACACTCCAAGAGATGTTGACTGTTAAGTCGGATGACGTTAACGGCCGTACGAAGATGTATAAAAACATCGTCGATGGCAGCCATCAGATGGAACCTGGTATGCCGGAATCCTTCAACGTATTGTTGAAAGAAATCCGTTCACTGGGTATCAACATCGAACTGGAAGACGAGTAATTCGTTTGTACCGGAAGGCTAATTTTAGTCTTCCGGCCAGTATAAGTACTGGGATTAGGGGAGAGGCAGGGGCCTCTCACCTGACAGGTCTAACTCCGACAGGAGCCATTTTGTGAAAGACTTAATAAAGTTTCTGAAAGCGCAAACCAAGACCGAAGAGTTTGATGCGATCAAAATTGCTCTGGCATCACCTGATATGATCCGTTCATGGTCATTCGGTGAAGTGAAAAAGCCAGAAACCATTAACTACCGTACGTTCAAACCTGAGCGTGACGGCCTTTTCTGTGCGCGTATTTTCGGGCCAGTAAAAGACTACGAATGTCTGTGCGGTAAGTACAAACGTTTAAAACACCGCGGTGTGATTTGTGAGAAGTGTGGCGTTGAAGTCACCCAGACTAAAGTTCGTCGTGAGCGCATGGGGCATATTGAACTTGCTTCTCCGACAGCACACATCTGGTTCTTAAAATCACTGCCATCCCGTATCGGTTTGTTACTTGATATGCCTCTGCGTGATATCGAGCGTGTTCTGTATTTTGAATCTTATGTCGTTGTTGAAGGCGGTATGACTAGCCTTGAACGTGGACAGATCCTGACAGAAGAACAATACCTCGATGCGCTGGAAGAGTTCGGTGACGAATTTGACGCGAAAATGGGTGCGGAAGCAATCCAAGGTCTGCTGAAAAACCTCGATCTTGAGAACGAGTGTGAAACACTACGCGAAGAGTTGAATGAAACTAACTCTGAAACGAAGCGTAAGAAGCTGACTAAGCGCATTAAACTATTAGAAGCGTTCATTCAATCTGGCAACAAACCAGAGTGGATGATCCTGAACGTTCTACCTGTATTACCACCTGATCTACGTCCATTAGTTCCTCTGGATGGTGGCCGTTTCGCAACGTCAGATCTGAACGATCTGTATCGTCGCGTGATCAACCGTAACAACCGTCTGAAACGTCTTCTGGATCTGGCTGCGCCAGACATCATCGTACGTAACGAAAAACGTATGCTGCAAGAAGCGGTTGACGCACTGTTAGATAACGGTCGTCGTGGTCGTGCAATTACAGGTTCTAACAAACGTCCTCTGAAATCTTTGGCTGATATGATCAAAGGTAAACAAGGTCGTTTCCGTCAGAACTTGCTAGGTAAGCGTGTTGACTACTCAGGTCGTTCGGTTATTACAGTAGGTCCATACCTGCGTCTGCATCAGTGTGGTCTGCCTAAGAAAATGGCTCTTGAGCTATTCAAACCATTTATTTATGGCAAATTAGAACTACGTGGTCTGGCAACAACCATTAAAGCAGCGAAGAAAATGGTTGAGCGCGAAGAAGCGGTAGTTTGGGATATCTTGGATGAAGTTATCCGTGAACACCCAGTCATGCTGAACCGTGCACCAACACTTCACCGTCTGGGTATCCAAGCGTTCGAGCCAATTCTGATCGAAGGTAAAGCTATCCAATTGCACCCACTCGTTTGTGCGGCATATAACGCCGACTTCGATGGTGACCAAATGGCGGTACACGTTCCTTTAACTCTGGAAGCTCAGTTAGAAGCACGTGCGTTGATGATGTCAACCAACAACATTCTGTCACCAGCAAGTGGTGAGCCTATCATCGTTCCTTCACAGGACGTTGTATTGGGTCTCTACTATATGACTCGTGACTGCGTAAACGCGAAAGGCGAAGGCATGGTTCTGGCCGGCCCGAAAGAAGCTGAGCGTGTTTACCGTTCAGGTCATGCATCACTGCATGCCCGCGTTAAAGTCCGTATCACTGAAGAAGTGAAAGACGGTGAAGGTAACATTACGATTAACACCAGTATGGTTGATACTACTGTTGGTCGTGCAATTTTGTGGATGATCGTACCAAAAGGCTTGCCTTATTCGCTGGTTAACCAAGCGCTAGGTAAGAAAGCGATCTCCAAAATGCTGAACACCTGTTACCGTGTACTGGGTCTGAAACCAACAGTTATTTTTGCTGACCAAATCATGTATACCGGTTTTGCCTACGCGGCACGCTCTGGTGCATCTGTTGGTATCGACGATATGGTTATTCCTGAGAAAAAAGCAGGGATCATCGCCGAAGCAGAAGCGGAAGTTGCAGAAATTCAGGAACAGTTCCAGTCTGGTCTGGTGACAGCAGGCGAACGTTACAACAAAGTTATCGATATCTGGGCTGCGGCAAACGAACGTGTTGCTAAAGCGATGATGGAAAACCTGTCAACTGAAACAGTTATTAACCGTGACGGTGAAGAAGAACAACAGGTTTCTTTCAACAGTATCTTTATGATGGCCGACTCCGGTGCTCGTGGTTCTGCCGCTCAGATCCGTCAGCTTGCGGGTATGCGTGGTCTGATGGCTAAGCCAGATGGCTCAATCATCGAAACACCAATCACGGCGAACTTCCGTGAAGGTCTGAACGTTCTCCAGTACTTTATTTCTACGCACGGTGCTCGTAAAGGTCTTGCGGATACCGCATTGAAAACAGCGAACTCTGGTTATCTGACTCGTCGTCTCGTTGACGTTGCTCAGGACTTGGTTGTGACTGAAGACGATTGTGGTACTCACGAAGGTATCCTGATGACTCCGGTTATCGAGGGTGGCGATGTTAAAGAACCACTGCGTGAGCGTGTATTGGGTCGTGTGACTGCGGAAGACATCCTGATCCCAGGTACCGCGGACATTCTGGTTCCACGTAATACGTTGCTACACGAAAAATGGTGTGACCTGTTAGAAGAAAACTCTGTTGACAGCGTTAAAGTCCGTTCCGTCGTTAGCTGTGAAACTGACTTCGGTGTGTGTGCTCACTGTTATGGTCGTGACCTGGCTCGTGGTCATATCATCAACAAAGGTGAAGCTATCGGGGTTATCGCGGCACAGTCAATCGGTGAACCAGGTACACAGTTGACGATGCGTACGTTCCACATCGGTGGTGCGGCATCTCGTGCGGCAGCAGAATCTAGCATCCAAGTTCGTAATCCAGGTACGCTGAAACTGGTTAACGCGAAATTTGTGACTAACTCAGAAGGCAAACTGGTTATTACTTCACGTAATACCGAATTACGCCTGATTGATGAGTTCGGTCGTACTAAAGAGAGCTACAAAGTTCCTTACGGTGCGCACCTGACTAAAGGTGACGGTGAAGCAGTTAACGGTGGCGAAACTGTTGCTAACTGGGATCCACATACCATGCCAGTTGTCAGTGAAGTATCCGGTATTATCCGCTTCTCTGACATGATTGATGGTCAAACAATGACTCGTCAGACTGATGAATTAACCGGTCTGTCTTCAATCGTTGTTCTGGATACTGCGGAACGTACTAGTGGTGGTAAAGACCTGCGTCCTGCATTGCGTGTTGTTGATGCAAATGGTAACGATGTGCTTATTCCTAACACAGACATGCCTGCTCAGTACTTCTTACCGGGTAAAGCAATTGTTCAGTTAGATGATGGCATCGCTATCAACGTGGGTGATACTTTAGCGCGTATTCCACAAGAATCTGTGGGTACTAAAGATATCACGGGTGGTCTACCACGCGTTGCTGACCTGTTTGAAGCACGTCGTCCGAAAGAGCCTGCAATCTTGGCTGAGATCAGCGGTATTGTTTCTTTCGGTAAAGAAACCAAAGGTAAACGTCGTCTGGTGATCACACCGATGGATGGTTCTGATCCGTATGAAGAGATGATCCCTAAATGGCGTCAGCTCAACGTGTTTGAAGGTGAGATCGTAGAGCGCGGTGACGTGATCTCCGATGGCCCAGAGTCTCCACACGATATCTTGCGTCTGCGTGGTGTTCATGCGGTTACGCGTTATATCACGAACGAGGTTCAGGAAGTTTACCGCTTACAAGGCGTTAAGATTAACGATAAACACATCGAAGTTATCGTTCGTCAGATGCTGCGTAAAGTGACTATCTCTGACGCGGGAAGCTCTGAATTCCTTGAAGGTGAGCAGGTTGAGTACTCACGTGTTAAAGTTTCTAACCGTAAACTTGAGCAGGATGGTAAGATCCCAGCTAAGTTCGAACGTGACCTGTTGGGTATCACGAAGGCATCTCTGGCAACAGAATCCTTCATCTCAGCAGCATCGTTCCAAGAAACCACACGCGTACTGACAGAAGCTGCCGTTGCAGGTAAACGTGACGAGCTTCGCGGTCTGAAAGAGAACGTTATTGTGGGTCGTCTGATCCCAGCAGGTACTGGTTTTGCGTATCATCAAGACCGTATCCGTCGCCGTCATCTGAATGATGTTGTGGAAGCGCCACAAGTCAGCGCAGATGAAGCTACGGCTAACCTGGCTGAACTGTTAAATGCAGGGTTCAGCAGCGATAACAATTAAGGCTTATAAGCCTGATTGAAACACAATAATAAAACCGGCGCTTCAATAGCGCCGGTTTTTTTGTAGGTATAAATCAGCAATATAAAATGTCCGTTTTGCCACTAACCCTTATTGACAGTGATAATGTGAATATGCGGACACGCGAGATAATTGGCTAACTCTGGAAAATAATTATTTGGGGAAGAAATTAAAGGCTCTTTTTTAATTTCATGAAATCCTGCATTCGATCGTAGGTATTTCTAGATATGGCCAACGCCATATCTCTTCATAAATATCGGGTAATGTATCAAAAGAAGAATACTGCAAATTATGTTTGATGGTGTCATTCTCAATGGAAGGCATAAAACGATATTTTCGAGTCACCATGTCATGTCCTTAAGTAGAAAAGAATATACATAGTCATTAATATCACAAATATAAATAGCGATAGGATATATGTTTATTTATTAGCTTTTATTATAAAGTGATTAATGTGAACTTATCGCTATGACATTAAATAAATATGAAGAGTAGGTTTAAAAGTTAATTTGCAAATTTAATAAAATAGGTCATGAAAGAAAAATACTATCTCCCTAACTCAAAATTAAATAAATTTAACCATTAATTTTAGAGCATTGTTAGCGACTGCCCTTTCAATATAATCGATAAATATCCAAGTAATAGGCCAAAAATAATAATTAGAAATTTAATTTAAACACGACTAGACTGTTAACCATCGATAATAATAAATAATGGGGTCTTCAGTGCAGAAAAATATAATCAAAAAAAGTAGCTTTATTTCGGGCTTCCAATGGTTTTTCTTTATTTTTTGCAATACCGTTGTTATTCCACCTACACTGCAATCTGCCTTTCATTTATCGGCTGAAACCACATTTGTTATCACCCAATACGCTTTTTTGCTTATTGCATTAGCCTGTTTGCTACAAGCTTTTTTAGGGCACAAACGTGCACTGATGGAAGGTTCGACCGGTTTATGGTGGGCAACAATCTTAACCGTGACGCTATCAGAGTCGATGCAAGGAACCTCTTTAGCAATTATTGGTTGGAGTCTCGCCGTCGGTATTTTTTTATCAGGTATTGTTACTATATTAATAGGGCTAACAGGACTAGGTAACTGGCTCTCTGGCTTATTTAAACCGGGTGTCTTAGTCGTATTTATGTTTTTACTTGGCGCTCAGTTAGTCTCAATTTTCCTAAAAGGGATGTTAGGGCTACCCTTTGGGGTTTCAGATCCTAGCGTTACCGTTAATTATCCAGTTTTTTTTCTTGCCTTTGCAGTGCTGATTTTTGTTATCGCTATGATTGTCTTTCTACCCCCGAGTATTAGCAAATACGCTTTACTCTGTGGAACTGTTCTAGGCTGGGGGGCTTACAGCCTGCTATTTCATGGACAAATCTCCACAGTTTCAGAGGCTAAATGGCTACTCTTTCCATTAGGACGGGCAGATGATATTCAACCAAGCATTGTGATCACTGCGATACTGGCAGGTATTTTGAATACCTCAAACACTTTTGGTGCGATACGAGGCAGTGATGTTTTTTATCCGCAAAAAGAGTCGACAAAATCTATTTATCGGCGGAGTTTTGTGACGTCAGGTGTTTTAACTTTATTTTCAGCACCATTAGGTGTTGTGCCGTTTTCACCGTTTGTCTCATCCATTGGTTTGATTACACAGACCAAGGATACTTCGCGGGTCTCTTTTACGATTGGGAGTTTACTGCTGTTATTCGTTGGTGCAGTTGCCGTATTGACCCAGTTTTTTCGTTCATTACCGTTAGCGATTGGTAGCGCGGTGATGTTGGCAACTTATTTGCCATTATTATTCTCTTCTTTTTCATTTCTAGCCGAAATTAAACTGAACGCCCGCAATATTTATCGTTTAGCACTACCATTATTTATCGGTATTTTTTTAATGTCAGCCCCCGATGCTGTCATGGATTCATTACCAATGATGTTTAGTTCATTATTAGGGAATGGTTTGTTAATGGGGATCATTTTGTCGTTGATCCTCGAAAACAGTATTAAGTGGGATAAGATTCATTAACGAATACAGAAAAACCTCATTATGTAGCGTTTATAATGAGGTTAGATCACGCATTAGTACATTGGCGAGCGGAGTTGGTAACGATTTGTTTTGTCGCTAGGTGAGATATAAAACCGGCCATCAAAACTATTCTTATAGGACTTAGCGGGACCAAAAATCCCGATTGATATTGGCATTGAGCCGTAGTTAAATTGATATTGGGCACCCTCTAAATAGATCACGGTGATCTGGTAGTTTGTGAGTGGTTTGGTATATAAAACTAAGCTGTCTTTACTGTTTGAATCCCTTACCATGTGAGGGAGGCTGTAATCCACAGCTTTCATTGTGCCACGGTAGGAGTAGTAGTATCCCTGAATATTGTTTTTATTTGGGATAGAAAAACGCGCAAAATCGGCATCGGAAATTATGCCAAATGAATCAAAATACTCACTATAGCCTTCAACTCGTATTTCATGATCTTTACCGAATAATACGACCTGAAAAGGGCGAGTGCCATGAGATACTTTTTGTGCTTTTAATCGGGCAAGCGTTTCTTCTACGGCGAACTCTTCTTCATCAATATTTCTGGCTCCCTGAATTTCCGACATCATTAATTGGATGATTTCACGCGAAGGCGTTGGATGCTTCCAACGAACGTTGGCACAGCCACTCATTAATAATGAAAAGAATAAGACAAAGAGTAGAAAAAACCATTTTTGGGTCATCATATATGATTCATTTGTCGTGAACAGAGAACGGAGTATAGCCCGATAAATGAAACGTAAAAGTAGCCAAAAAAGGGATAAACTTCCTCCTTGAAGTTTATCGGATAAATTAACGCCCTAAATAGCCATCCCAATCTTTCCAGACCGGTTGTAGCCCCGAACGAATTAAAGATTCTGCAACTTGTGCGGCACTACGATTATCATGCGGTGCAAATTGTTCCAATTCAGCATGGTCATCGGCATAACCGCCCGGCTGTGTTTTTGAACCCGCACTGACATTATTAATGGCAAGTGGCACAACGTGATCGCGAAAATAAGGCGATTCGCGGGTTGAAAGTGATAGCTCAACATCTGGCGCCAATAAACGAAATGCGCAAATAAGCTGCACAAGTTCAGCTTCACTCATTAAAGAAGCCGGCTCTATACCACCAGCACAAGGGCGTAAACGAGGAAATGAAATAGAATAACGGCTCTGCCAATAGTGTTTTTGGAGATAAATCAGGTGCTCCGCCACCATATAGCAATCGGTGCGCCAACTGTTAGATAAACCAATTAATGCTCCAAGTCCTATTTTATCGATACCAGCCCGCCCTAAACGGTCAGGGGTCTCCAGCCGCCAATGAAAATCCTGTTTTTTACCTTTCAAATGATGTAGTTGATAAGCTGGCTCGTGGTAAGTCTCTTGATACACCATCACACCATCTAGTCCTAATGTCTTAAGTTCAGCGTACTCTTCGGTGCTCAGTGGCTGAACTTCCATCATCAAGGCGCTAAAATAGCGGCGTATTGTGGGTAAATGCTCACGAAAATAATCCATGCCCACTTTATTTTGATGCTCCCCTGTGACTAACAACAGGCTATCAAAACCAATTTTACGGATTGTCTCGCACTCATTAATGATTTCGTTTTTATCGAGCGTTTTTCGTTTAATGTGATTACTCATTGAAAAACCACAATATGTACAATCATTAGCGCATAGATTTGATAAATACAGTGGCACATAGAACCCCACGGTATTACCAAAACGTTGCCGTGTTAGCTTTTGGGCTTTCTGCGCTAATTGCTCAATAAAAGGGCGAGCGGCAGGGGAGAGCAATGCCATAAAATCATCAAGTGTTAAAGTATCGCTAGCAAGAGCCTGCTCAACATCTCGTGTATTTTTGGCATAAATTTGTAAGGTTAGGTCATCCCAATTTAGCTGCTGCCAGCGTTGGCGAAAGCTGCTGTTCATTGTAATGCTCCCAAAAACTCGGTTAATGGGCTTGAAGCTTCAGCATGTTGTTTCGGGCTAGCAAGGCCAGCGCGTCGGGCAAGCTCTGCGGCTTCAAGGGAGACTTTAAAAGCTTGAGCCATAAGCACAGGATCTTTTGCTACAGCGATGGCGGTATTGACTAGTACGGCATCGGCCCCCATTTCAATCGCTTCGATCGCATGGCTAGGTGCGCCAATCCCAGCATCAACCACTACGGGGATCGTCGATTGCTCAATAATGATCCGTAACATCTCTTTGGTGACTAAACCTTTATTGGTGCCAATCGGTGCACCAAGTGGCATTACGGCTGCACAACCGACTTCTTCGAGACGACGACACAGCACAGGGTCAGCACTGCAATAAGGCAGTACCACAAACCCTTCTTTTACGAGTTGTTCGGCAGCAATTAAGGTTTCGACGGGGTCGGGTAAGAGATATTTCACATCGGGGTGAATTTCTAGTTTAACCCAATGAGTTCCCAACGCTTCACGGGCAAGGCGTGCGGCAAAAATAGCTTCTTGGGCATTTTTCGCACCAGAAGTATTAGGGAGCAGTCTTACCCCAATCTCTTGCAAAGGCTTTAAAATGCCATCGTCATTGCCACGTAAATCTATACGTTTCATCGCCATGGTAACAAGCTGACTGCCTGATGCAGTGATTGCGTTTTGCATCAATGTTGGATTGGCAAATTTTCCTGTGCCAGTAAAGAGGCGTGACTGAAAAGTCACATCGGCAATTTTTAACATGATTAGCCTCCAGCGATAGCTTGAAACAATAAGATATTGTCTTGGTCATTCACGAGGTGTGAATCCCATTGATGACGAGGAATGATCACTTGGTTGATGGCCAAAGCCGTGCCGACCGTACTGCGCTCTAGAGAAGCGAGTAATTGAGACACGGTTAATGGCGCATCAAACTCCATTGGCTGGTCGTTAATTATAAGGCGCATGTTTCTTCTCGGCAGATTGGACATTGAATGGACGGTGTCAGTTGCAAGGTATTCCATTGCTGCTGTTTACCATCAAATAAACGCAATTTACCGCTTAGCGAGGAAGGCAATCCGACTAATAATTTGATGGCCTCTAAGGCTTGCAATGTGCCTATGACCCCCACGACAGGGCCAAGTACACCAGCGGTACGGCAGTTACGCTGAGGCTCCGTCTGGTCAGGGTATAAACATGCGTAACAGCCGTGATTAAAGGGTGGCTCAAGCACCATAAGCTGCCCACCAAACCCCACGGCACTGCCACTAACCAATGTTTTATTTGCCATGACACAGGCCGCATTAACGGCATGGCGAGTGGCCATGTTATCGCAACAATCGAGAACTAAATCGACTTGCTCAACCAAGGGAAGCAATGTGTGAATATCTAACTTTTGTTGTAAGACATGGGTATGGATCAGTGGATTAAGATCTTGTAGTCGTTTTGCGGCAAGTTTGGCTTTAGATTGAGGAATGTCCTCAGTGCCATATAAAACTTGCCGCTGTAGATTAGAAAGGTGTAGCTCGTCGTGATCCGCAAGCCATAACTCACCGACGCCAGCGGCTGCTAAATAAAGTGATGCCGGTGCGCCTAAACCACCAAGGCCAACAATCAGTACCTTACTCGTTTTAAGTTTGCCTTGTCCTTCAGGGCCGATATCTTCAAGCAGTAGCTGGCGGCTATAACGCATAAATTCATGGTCATTTAACATGATGAACTCCTCGAATTAACCCGCCATCACGAGAGCGTGTGGGCGGGTTTGATTCAGGTAATCAGTGATTTTCTACGAGGCGTAAAAGGGTTTTTGTTGCCTCTAGCCAATCATCCGCTTTGGTAATTGCACTCACTAAGGCGACACTTCCAACACCGGTTGCGAGCACTGCTGGCACTCTATCGATAGAGATACCGCCAATCGCGACCGTGGGGTAATCGGGAGTCGCTTCTACCATGGTTTTGAGTGTCTCCAATCCTTGAGGTGCTGAGGGCATTTTCTTGGTTTCTGTTGGGAAAATATGCCCCATCGCAATATAAGAAGGGCGCACGGATTTAGCGATAGCAAGCTCATGTTGATCATGAGTTGAGATGCCTAAACGTAGCCCAGCTTGATGAATAGCCAATAGGTCGGTGGTTTCCAGATCTTCTTGCCCAAGATGAACACCATAGGCACCGAGCTCGATAGCTAAGCGCCAATAGTCATTGATAAATAGCCGCGCATGATGCTTTTCACCGAGAGCAATCGCTTGTTGGATATCATCACGCACTTCATCATCATGCTTATCTTTAATACGTAGCTGGATAGTCGTTACGCCTGCATTAAGCAAGCGTTCAATCCATTCTACAGAGTCGACCACAGGATAAAGCCCCAATCGTTGCTCAGTGGGAGCAAAGGGAGTGCTAGGCAATTTTTTCATCGGACACGACCTCGGCACTGTGATACAACTCGCTGCCATGAGCGCGGAAAGCTTCGGACATTTGCTCCATGCCAGCTTCCTTTTGCGCCGCATAATCACGGACTTCTTGTGAAATTTTCATTGAGCAGAATTTAGGACCACACATAGAGCAGAAATGGGCAACTTTCCCTGACGCTTGTGGCAGGGTTTCATCGTGATAAGCACGTGCGGTATCTGGGTCGAGAGCTAGGTTAAATTGATCTTCCCAGCGGAACTCAAAACGCGCTTTAGACATAGCATTATCACGAATTTGTGCTCCGGGATGCCCTTTCGCGAGGTCGGCAGCATGAGCCGCAATTTTATAGGTGATTAGCCCTTGCTTAACATCCTCTTTATTTGGTAAGCCCAAATGCTCTTTTGGGGTGACATAACAGAGCATTGCACAGCCAAACCAGCCGATCATGGCTGCCCCAATACCTGATGTAAAATGGTCATAACCGGGAGCGATATCGGTAGTTAGTGGGCCGAGGGTATAAAACGGCGCTTCATGACAATGTTCAAGCTCTTCCGTCATGTTGCGGTGGATCATCTGCATTGGCACATGTCCTGGGCCTTCAATCATCACTTGCACGTCATATTCCCAAGCAATTTTTGTAAGCTCACCAAGGGTATGCAGTTCAGCAAATTGGGCTTCATCGTTAGCATCTTGAATTGACCCTGGACGTAAACCATCACCTAATGACAGTGAGACATCATAGGCTGCACAAATCTCACAAATTTCACGGAAATTTTCATATAAGAAGTTTTCTTGGTGATGAGAGAGGCACCATTTCGCCATGATCGAACCACCACGGGAGACAATACCGGTTAAACGTTTCGCCGTCATAGGGACATAGCGCAGGAGCACACCTGCATGGATAGTAAAGTAATCGACCCCTTGTTCGGCCTGTTCAAGCAGTGTATCGCGGAACATTTCCCATGTAAGATTTTCGGCAACCCCATTAACCTTTTCGAGTGCTTGATAAATAGGCACAGTACCAATTGGCACTGGACTGTTACGTAGGATCCACTCACGAGTTTCGTGAATATAACGACCAGTAGACAGATCCATAACGGTATCGGCTCCCCAGCGGGTAGACCAAATCAGTTTTTCAACCTCTTCTTCAATGGAAGAAGTCACCGATGAGTTACCGATATTGGCGTTCACTTTCACTAGGAAGTTGCGACCAATAATCATTGGCTCAGATTCAGGGTGATTGATATTGGCTGGGATGATGGCACGGCCCGCGGCAACTTCTTGGCGGACAAATTCCGGCGTGATGTTTTCAGGCAGATTTGCACCAAATGATTGTCCGGGGTGCTGTTGTCTTAAAACGTCACCACGAATACGTTCACGTCCCATATTTTCGCGAATGGCGATAAATTCCATTTCAGGGGTAATAATACCTTGGCGTGCATAATGAAGCTGTGTTACACAGCGACCCTTCATCGCTTTCAATGGGTGGGGGCGATGATTAAATCGTAAGTGATCGAGACCCGCGTCGGCAAGTCGCTGCTGCGTAAAATCTGAGCTGAGGGTATCAACCGGAACAGTATCATTACGCTCGCGGATCCAACCTTCACGGATCTTTTTTAATCCTTTATGAACATTTAATTCTGCGGCTGGGTCGCCATAGGGGCCTGAAGTATCATAAACAGGAACAGGTTCATTATCTTCAAATTGAGGATTATCTTTATCGCCGCCAATGAGGGTTGGTGAGAGCTGGATTTCTCGCATTGGCACTTGGATATCGTCTCTTGAACCTGTTAGGTAGATACGTTTTGAATTAGGGAAGGATACGCCAGAAACCGTATTGATAAAGTTTTCGGCCGCATCACGTTGTGCTTTGCGCGTTCTTGCAGGCGCCGCTTTAGGAGAAAGATCGCTTGTAGGGATAATATTATTTTGGGACATAGCAATTTCCTGACATTGTCACGAGCGATTACGCGTATATGGGCGTAGCACTCAGGTTTATCGTAAGAAAGTTGCTTGTCTGGAGTTCGGATGGAGTAATGGTATGGCGTTGCGTGTTCATTTTGTTAGGTGACGTTTGCTGTGTTGCGTATGAGTTGTCAGCCTAAATATGCAAAAGCAAATAACCAAAATTGTTACGCTGAATGATTACTCTTGTTCCCTTCGCAGGTATTAACCCGATCAGGTTCCGCGGATCCCGAATTAACGGTCTCAGCCCGTAGCTTTCGCCACTAGGCACTCCGACAAGATGGACCTAGTATAAGAGGTGCAAAAAAAATATTCAAACTTCCCAGTGATATTGTGTCCAATGTTGTTCGGTGGCGACTTGGCAAAGACGCGCGTCACCATTTACGATAAACACCTCATCGGCAAATTGGCACATGGGCAGATCATTGGCGGAATCGGTATAGAAATAAATATAGGCATCGGTAATTGGCTGGTGGCTGATCCACTGAAGCAGGCGTTTGACTTTGCCTGCTTTAAAAGTCGCAATGCCTTCTATTTCGGTGCTGTAACCGCCATTTTTCTGCTTGATGTCGATTCCCATCACGACATCAGCAGCGAATCGTTCGGCTATTTTTTTCACAATAAAAGAAACGGTTGCAGAGATCACAATGATCGGGATCCCTTGCTTTCGATACTGCTCGATTGTACGGATCCCTTCGGGATATATGCGTGGCACGATCATGCTCTCAACAAAATTATCTAACCAGAGATCAACTTGCTCGATGCTGAACCCAGATAGCGATTGCAGGCTAAAACGCAGGTAAGTCGCCATATCTAGGGAGCCTGAGTTATATTGTGCCATCATTTGTTTGTCGGCTTCGACAAAACGCGGGTCGGTGATAATTTGCTTATCCCACAGGTATTGTGTCCACAGTACGCTGCTATCACCCTGAATTAGGGTGTCATCTAAATCAAAAACCGCCAATTTGTTTTGCATTGTGCCTCTTTTATCTCGTTTGCTAACTTAGTGCGCGAATTTCGTTCTTATTAAACATTAACTCAAGGCGTGTACCAGGTTCAAATAGTCTTTCAGATGAGCGATTTAACAAATCAACTGTCATATTGCCTGCCGCGGTATTGACGGAATAACGAATAATATTACCTAACAGTTGATGATCTAAAATAATCGCATCGACGGGCTGTGAAATATGCTCACCGTAATGTCGCCCTGCTTCTTTAACATAGATGGATTCTGGGCGAATAGCGAGCGTACCTTGCAAATTAAGCCCGAGTAGCGCATTGGCTTTGTCAGCCTCCACAAGGTTGTAATTGCCCATAAAACGCGCCACAAATTCATTGGCTGGTTGCGTGTAGATATTTTCAGCTGTATCGTTCTGGATAATCGCCCCTTTATTCATTAAAAAGATGCGATCAGACATGATCATGGCTTCATCTTGATCATGAGTAACAAAAATGGTCGTCAATTTTAACTCACGTTGGATATGACGGATCTGTTGGCGCAGATGTTTACGAATACGCGCATCTAATGCCGAAAGTGGCTCATCCAATAGCAATATTTGGGGCTTCATCACCAATGCACGAGCAAGGGCGACACGTTGCCGCTGTCCACCCGAAAGCTGGTGAGGAAATTGCTGCTCTTTACCTTGCAACTCAACCATTTCAATAACGTCTGCAACCGCTTTATTGCGCTCAGTGCTGTTGACTTTACGCATTTTTAGGCCGAAGGCGATATTGTCTTCAACTGTCATATTCGGGAATAACGCATAACTTTGAAAGACCATGCCAACGCCTCGCTGCTGGGCTGCTTGGTGCGTGATGTTTTGGCGATTGATATACAGGTCACCATTATCAGGTTGTTCGAGTCCAGCAATACAGCGCAATAAGGTCGATTTTCCACAGCCGCTAGGCCCTAACAGGGTAATAAATTCGCCTTTTTCTATTGTGAATTGAATATTAGAGAACACCTGATTTTGACCAAATGATTTACTCAAATTTTCAGCAATAACATAACTCATTATTCATCTCCCGAACGGCTCATCCGCGTGGCGAGCCATGTGAGTAACAAGGTAAATAAGAAATAAGACATCACCAACGCAGAGGTAAAGTGACCGCTGGTTTGACGCATATTAAATAAGTAGATTTGCAATGTTTCATAACGTGTTCCCACCAAAATGTTGGCAAACACAAACTCACCCATCAAAAATGAAAATGAGATCAGTAATGAGACCAGTAACCCTTTGCGAATATTCGGTAATACTATTAATAAGAAAGCCTTAAAGGTACTTGCTCCGAGTAAATGTGCGGCATCCATTAAGTCATGTAAATTAATGCCTTGGAAGCTATTAGCGAGTGCACGGTACATGAAAGGTAGGGTGATAGTGAAATAAGTACCAATTAATATCCATGGCGTACCAACCAACATAAATGGCTCATCAGCAAATATTTGTAATAGACCCACCGATGACACCACAGGGGGAATAGCAAAAGGCAGGATGATCAGTAAATCCATCAGCCCCTTTAATTTCGGGAAGCGGTAAAACACGGCAAATGCCATTGGTAAAATGACCAGTGTGCTAACCAACAAAGTACTAAAACAGATGAGCAGCGACCGCCCAAAAGCATACAGAAATCGAGGGTCTTGCCATAACTGTAAATACCATTTTATCGATAAGGCATCCGGTAAAACGGTCGCTCCCCATTGTGTAGAAATTGAATAAATAAAAGTGGCAACAATAGGTAGAGCTAATAACAAAACAACACTAATAAGAATGAATTTATGTAGCCAAAGGCCGGAAGAGCCATTTGGCTTGGCGGTAAGATTATGACTTGGCATGATAACTCCGTTTTAATAGCCAATGATGGATGGCAGTGATAAATCCAAGAATAGCAATCAGTAAAACGGATAATGCTGCTGCTAAATTAGGCTCTAAATAAAGGTCGCCGGAGACTAAGCTGGCAATACGGATGGTCACTAGATTGTAATTGCCACTCATCAGGGCGTAAGTGCTCGCGTAAGCCCCAACGGCATTAGCAACTAAAATAATAAAAGTACCAAGTAATGCGGGAGCGAGTACGGGGATAGCAACGTTGCGCCAATAAGATAATTTACTGGCTCCCATGGTTTTAGCCGCATCTTCCCACTCTGGTTTCAACGCATCAAAGGCAGGATAAAGCAACAAAATACCCAGAGGAATTTGAAAGTAGATATACAGCAGCATTAACCCACTTGCGCTATAAATATCGAAATCCTCAATAATTCCCCAAGATTTCAATTGCAGGGTAATTGCGCCATTGACCCCAAGTATGATGATAAAAGCAAAGGCAAGGGGAACACCGCTAAAGTTACTCGCCATTGTGGTGAAGGAAATCATCATACTGCGTACTCTGCCTTGCATTTTATAGATGGAAAATGCCGTTAATGCAGAAATGAATAGCCCGATGACACTACAGACAATCGATAACCAGAGGGTGTTCTCAAAGGCTTGCAGATAAAAATCGTTGGTGAAAATATCAAGGTAGTTGTCGACTGACCAAGCTTCTTCATAAATAAAGCTATTGATAAATACCCAAATCATAGGGGCGATTTGAAACAAGCAAAACAATGTAATAAATGGCAGTGTT
This sequence comes from Providencia sp. PROV268, assembly GCF_028477805.1. Classification (NCBI taxonomy): domain Bacteria; kingdom Pseudomonadati; phylum Pseudomonadota; class Gammaproteobacteria; order Enterobacterales; family Morganellaceae; genus Providencia; species Providencia sp. PROV268. The sequence goes on along the minus strand of NZ_JAMPLW010000030.1, from coordinate 10,215 downwards.
AATAAGGCTGATCCCCAATGAAAACGTGATAAGTGTTTCTTTAACATTGCGGCTTTCCCTTGTTGGTGGTTTGCTTGTTCACAAGGTACGCTAACGTCGGCCATTAATTATCACCTACCAATAATGTGTGACAGACTGTTTTATCGCCATATTCAATTCCGAGTAAGGCGCAAACCGTGCCACAAATCGCAGTTTGCTTCACCATACACTGTTCTTGATGTGAAAATTGCTCGCCAATAACAAACAGAGGAACAGTGCGCTCTTCAGGTAATATACCGCCATGGCTATGATCACTGTTCATGCCATGATCACTCGTGACAATAATTTGATAGCCTTGCTCAATCCATTGAGGTAAGTAACTTGACAAAATAGTGTCGGCTTGCCGCGCCGCGTTACGATATTGTGAGGAATCAAACCCAAACTTATGGCCTGAATCATCAATATTCATCGGATGGATCAGTAAAAAATCAGGCGAGTATTGAGTGCGTAGGTATTCCGCATCCATAAATAGGTGGCTGTCTGGATAATGGTCTGCTTGGTAAAAACAGCCATGCTGGATAGCGAGTTGCTTATCATTGGTAAAACGGTCTCGAGTCGCAACAAAAGGTGCTCGGTTATATAGCTCGCTGACCCAATAATAAGCCGCGGCTGCCGTTGTTTTACCTGCTCTCTTGGCTAAAGAAAAAATACTATCAAAGTGGGAGAGTCGCACGACGTCATTGTTAACGATACCGCTATCGACAGGGGAAACTCCCGTCAAAATACATTCATATAAAGGGCGTGACATAGAGGGTAGCTCACACTCCACTTTATAGAGCGTTGCTCGATCAGCTTCGATCAGTCCATTGAGGTAGCCCATACAATCATGGGCTACTGGGTAACTCAAGCCATCGAGAACAACAAGGATCACTTTATCAGACATAAGATATTTTCTTCCTAAGTGACATTACTGCTGGTGGATTAACACTTGCTGTTGCCACATTTTGGGGAGTTTGCGAGACGACTTTTCCCAGCCATCCGCATCGTTAATTGGGCGAACATTTTTGTACTGCTCATCCGGTAACAATTTGGCTTTAATCTCTTCGGGGAGGGAGAGGTATTCAGCACGAATTGGGCGGGCGTAGCCTTCAGCTAGGTTAATTTGCCCCTGATCGCTAAAAATAAATTCACGTGCTAACTTCGCGGCATTTGGATTTTTGGCATATTTATTAATGATAGTGGTATAGCCTGAGATAACTGAACCATCAGAAGGAATGACAACGGTAAAGCGGTCACGATTGATCTGATCACGATAATTCAGCGCATTGAAATCCCAAAGAATACCGACGGCAACTTCGCCTTTTTCAATATTTGCAACGGTTGGATCATTCACGGAAAGACGTTTTTGCTTGGCAAGTTCAGCAAAAAACGCAATAGCTGGCTGTAAGTTATTTTCATCACCACCGCGCGCATAGGCCGCTGCTAATACTGCATTGTTAGCTTGAGCTGCGATACCAACATCACCAACAGTGACTTTATATTTACCTTTTAGCAAATCATCCCAGCTTTTTGGCGCATCTTTAACTAGCTCATTATTGATCATGAAAGCAATGGTGCCCGTATAAGCCAGTGCCCAATGGCCTTCTTTATCTTTTGCCCAATCAGGGATTTGTGACCATGTGGTTGGTTTATAAGGTTGGGTAACGCCTTTCTGTACGGCAACAGGGCCAAAGGAGGCGCCGACATCGCCAATATCTGCGGTAGCATTATTTTTTTCAGCGGCAAACTTAGCAATCTCTTGCGCTGAACTCATATCCGTATCTTGGTGCTTTAATCCATAGGTTTTTTCGAGATCTTGCCAAGTTCCTTTCCAGTTAGCCCAAGTATTTGGCATTCCAACACTGTATACTTGACCTTCTTTTTTAGCGGCTTCAATCAAGGCGGTTAAATCGTTATCGGCTGCTAAAGCAGCACTTGACGCGGTTAATGAAAGTAAAACTGCGGGTACAATCGTTTTCATTTTATCTCTCACTGTATAGAGGAGTTATATTGGTTAGTTAGTATGCTAATTTTCCAAGGTGACAGTGAGTTGACGGTTTTGTGACACTTTTTCGATGTTTTAGGGAAAAAACTGTCTAAAAAGTGTCAAAAACACTAACTAAAAATGATTAAGTACAACGACTAGATTACATTTTGTGAAAAAAGCGTATCTTTATAGAAAAAGATGAAATCCTTTTATACCAATAAAAGATGTAAAAAATGACAAAAGTGACATTAACTGGAACAGAGAAAGGTTGGTGGTTTGTTTGCTTTGCTGGGCGCTTATGGTTACCACAAGGAGATGCTCCTAGGGGGAGTGCAAAAGATTGGTCACTGTCTGGGAAGATAGCAACACCGATTGGTGAATGGCAAGGTGAGGTTGTTTGGCTAATTGCTGAAAAAATGCCAACAGATATGGCTTCACCGCGCTTATTAGCATCACAAGATGAGGGATTATTTCGTTTAGCTGGACGTGGAGTACAGTTAGCGGAGTTTTATCGTTCCCATCGTTACTGCGGTTATTGCGGCACCGCAATGCGTCATAGTACGACTGAGTGGGCTTGTCTTTGTGACCATTGCCATGAACGCTATTACCCACAAATTGCGCCTTGCATTATTGTTGGCATCCGTCGTGGTGACCATATATTGCTAGCACAGCACCGCCGCCATACTCAAAACCCTCTCTTTACCGTACTTGCGGGTTTTGTTGAAGTGGGTGAGACACTGGAAGAAGCGGTAGCACGAGAAGTCATGGAAGAAAGCGGGATCACAATACGTAATATTCGTTATGTGTCTTCTCAGCCTTGGCCTTTCCCTCACTCATTAATGATGGGGTTTCTGGCTGACTATGACAGTGGCGAAATTAAGGTTGACCCGAATGAACTCGTGAGTGCCGCGTGGTATCACTACAATGAATTACCTAAAATTCCTCCGAGTGACACAATCGCAAGGCGATTAATTGAAGATACGGTGGCTTTATGTCGCCAAGAGGACGCCTAAACGTGCGAATTGCTTAGGCGCTGATATTGTTGTGTGTAACATGCTACAATAGCGGCCCTTAGCCATTTGCGGCGGCCACTGACTATAATGGAGTAAATAATGACTGAGTTGAAAAATGACCGCTATCTACGTGCTTTGCTACGTCAGCCTGTAGATACCACCCCTGTATGGATGATGCGTCAAGCAGGGCGTTACCTACCGGAGTACAAAGCAACGCGTGCACAGGCTGGTGATTTTATTTCTCTGTGTAAAAACACCGAGTTAGCGTGTGAAGTGACACTTCAACCGTTACGTCGTTTTCCATTAGACGCCGCAATCCTATTTTCTGATATCTTAACCATCCCTGATGCTATGGGGCTAGGCCTCTATTTTGAGATGGGTGAAGGGCCTCGTTTCAAAAAGCCAATCACTTGCCTAAATGATATAAAAAACATACCAGTACCTGATCCGGAAATGGAACTGGGCTATGTTATGGATGCGGTAAGAGCAATCCGTAAAGCGCTAAAGGGGGATGTACCTCTTATCGGTTTTTCGGGGAGTCCGTGGACATTAGCCACTTACATGGTCGAAGGTGGCAGCAGTAAAGCGTTCACAAAAATTAAAAAAATGATGTATGAAGACCCGAATGCGCTCCACTTATTACTGGATAAACTCGCTGATAGCGTGATTTTATATTTAAATGCGCAAATTCGGGCAGGGGCTCAATCCATCATGATTTTTGATACATGGGGTGGCGTGCTAACTAAACGTGATTATTTACAATTCTCTCTTCATTACATGCATAAGATCATTGATGGCCTAATACGTGAAAATGAAGGCCGCCGTGTGCCTGTGACCCTATTTACAAAAGGCGGTGGGCAATGGCTAGAGGAGATGGCTGCAACAGGTTGTGATGCTCTAGGTCTTGATTGGACCACTGAAATTGCGGATGCCCGTCGTCGAGTCGGTGACAAAGTGGCACTACAGGGAAATATGGATCCATCAATGCTTTATGCTCCGATACCGCGCATTGAAGAAGAAGTACAAAATATTTTGGCAGGCTTCGGGCAAGGTAATGGACATGTCTTTAATTTAGGTCATGGTATCCATCAAGATGTTCCCCCTGAGCATGCAGGTGCTTTTGTTGATGCCGTCCACCGTTTTTCCCGCCAATACCATCAATAACTGATCGGTTTTTTGATAGCGTACTCACAGATCCTTGTAAGTACGCTGTTATCTTCTATCATTAATCGTTAATCATAATAAGTATTGAGCACATCATGGCCATAGACACTCGATTGTTGCGACAAGAGCAAGCAGATAAAGCACAGCTTATTGTATTGAATGAAAACAATATACAGCCGATTTTTATCGGTGGTGCTGATGTGGGCTTTGAGCAGCAAGGTACTGTCACTCGTGCGGTGATCGCCGTTCTGTCATGGCCCGATTTGCAATTGGTTGAGTATCAGATTGCGCGAATACCCACACAATTACCTTATATTCCGGGTTTGCTCTCTTTTCGTGAAGTGCCTGGATTGATGGCAGCTTGGCAACAACTGCATCATAAACCTGAATTAGTGTTAGTTGATGGTCAAGGGATCGCCCATCCTCGTCGTTTCGGTGTTGCGTGTCACTTTGGCTTACAGGCTGATGTGCCAACCATTGGAGTCGCAAAAAGTCGATTGTACGGTGACTATGAAGCAGTGAATGAAGCCCCGGGAAGTTTTCAACCATTACGGCATGGCGAAGATCAGCTTGGTTGGGTGCTGAGAAGTAAAAAAAGATGCAATCCTTTGTTTATTTCACCGGGTCATAAGATGAGTGTCAGTGCTTCTCGTGAGTGGGTTGAACGCTGTTTAAAGGGGTATCGGCTACCTGAGCCAACGCGACTTGCTGATGGAATAGCCTCTAATAGGTCGTTTTTTGAGCGAATGAAAGAGAAATCCGGCTAATTATCAGCAAAATATGTGGTATTGGCAGATTTTCAGGTAAACTGCGATGTATTGAGATTGATGAGTCTGAAATTATGTTAAGAAATCCCATCCATTTGAGGTTGGAAAAACTAGAAAGCTGGCAACATGTTACTTTTATGGCATGCCTGTGCGAACGAATGTACCCCAACTACCAAATGTTTTGTCAGCAAAGTGAATTTACTGACGCAAAGGTTTATCGGTCTATACTTGATTTGGTATGGGAAACGCTGGTCGTTAAAGACAGTAAAATTAATTTCGACAATCAGCTCGAAAAATTAGAAGAAATTATACCGTCAGCAGATGATTTTGATTTCTACGGTGTTTATCCAGCCATCGATGCTTGTATCGCTTTAGGTGAAGTGGTTCATGCAAAATTAAGTGGCGAAACACTGAGCCATGCTATTGCGGTTAGCGAAACATCGATTCGTACTGTTGCGATGCTGGAAATGACCCAAGCTGGTAGGGAAATGTCAGAGGAAGAGCTGAAAGAATTGTCCTCTATTGAGGAAGAGTGGGATATCCAGTGGGAAATTTTCCGTTTACTGGCTGCCTGTGAAGAGCGAGACTTAGAGTTAATTAAAGGATTAAAATCTGACCTCCGTGAAGCGGGGGTTAGCAATATTGGTATTACTGTAGGCTAGTTTTTAGCGTTTCATTGATGAAAACGTGACTTAGCGCAGTAATGCTGATGACTAAGACTTCACATTTGCCCCTAGACTGGTCTACATTTAGGGGCAAGAAGAGAAGTGGCTATCGGGGGCGTGTATCAGGGGCTGTCAATTTGGCATATCCGACGCACTCGATGCTTTGCAAACGATAAACACACTGTGTAAGGATAATTTATGAACAAGACTGAATTAGTTGATGCTATCGCAGAATCAGCAGACCTGACAAAAGTACAGGCTAAAGCAGCATTAGAATCAACTCTGAATGCTATTTCAGAAACGCTGAAAAAAGGCGAGCAAGTACAACTGGTCGGTTTCGGTACTTTCAAAGTCAGCCACCGTGCAGAGCGTACCGGTCGTAACCCGCAAACTCGCGAAGAGATCACTATCCCAGCAACTAATGTTCCTGCTTTCTCTGCCGGTAAAGCACTGAAAGAAGCGGTAAAATAATTAAGTTGCAAACTAGAATTATCAGGGGGGGTAGTCAACGACCCCTTTTGTTCATTCGGAAAGGGTTGCTGGTATTGGGAGCCATCTCAATGCTCAGCGCCTGTTCTTCTCGTAACAACTTTCCCGAGTTTAGTGCGAGTGGATTTATTGCGGATGATGGTGTAATCCGTATGTGGCGTCTTAATGACGCAAAAAATGACCCTCAAGTGCTTATGGTTGTTTACAGCCCTTACAAAGGCACTGATACTTCCGTTAATTTCTTCGAGTACCGAGCAGGCCAGCTTTGGCAAATTCGTAGCCAAATCTTAAATGCGGGTGAGCAAGAAATGATGGAACAACTCCGTTTTAACAAAAACGATGATGTGATCTTTATGCAACGAGTCGAAAAAGATCGCAAAACCGCACTTTCTTCCGATGACATTATCCGTTGGCGTTTTGAAGCAAAACGTATTTTAGATATTAATACTGCTTTGGTAGTCGGTGGTGTGAAACTATACCAAGGCCGTTGGTCACAAAACCAAGTCGTCACTTGTGGCGGTGATGTCAAAAAAGTCGAATTTGAACCTTATGCACAAAATTGGTTAGAAAGCCGAACAAAAGTTTGGCATAAACAGCTGAATATTGCTTGGTTAGAATCCCCTGAAGGGAATCAACTTTTGATGGTTGCGGATACCGATTTTTGCCGCTGGCAGCCTAGTAAAGATTCATTGTAATCTCACCGCTCGTCGTCTTTCGCATCCTAACGTTGTTGGCTTCAGCAACTCACCTCAGTCACATATTTGTGTATACCCCCGAGGATAAATTACTTTGTCGCCTAGTTAGGCTACGAAATACTCAGCGCTTTCGCCTGTTAGAAATAAAAAAGCTGATAAAGCGGCTGTTTATCAGCTTAGTGAGTTTAGCTTCTGTGCTCGCTATTTCAGGCGTGCGACGGCACGATAACCAATATCTTTACGGTAAAAACTGCCATCCCAATGAATATTTTCAGCGGCTTGATAGGCTTTTTGTTGAGCTTGGGCGATATCATTACCGAGTGCTGTGACACAAAGAACACGGCCTCCGGCAGTGATGACCTTATCATCTTTCATTTTAGTGCCAGCATGAAATACTTTGCTATCCGCCATTTCTTCGGTCGGCAAACCGTGGATCACATCACCTTGGCGGTAATCACCTGGATAACCTCCGGCAGCAATTACCACACCGAGAGCAGGGCGTTCATCCCATAAGGAATCTTTACCTGCTAGCTCACCTTTTGCCCCTGCAAGACACAACTCGACTAAATCAGATTGTAAACGCATCATGATAGGTTGAGTTTCAGGATCGCCAAAACGGCAGTTAAATTCGATAACTTTAGGGTTACCAGCCTTATCAATCATTAGACCCGCATAGAGGAAACCTTGATAACGATGCCCCTCGGCATCCATACCTTTTACTGTTGGATAGATGATTTGTTCCATGACACGCTGGTGAATTTCATTTGTCACAACGGGCGCCGGTGAATATGCGCCCATGCCGCCCGTGTTAAGACCTGTATCACCATCACCAACACGTTTATGGTCTTGGCTAGTTGCCATTGGAATGACATTTTCGCCGTCCACCATCACAATAAAACTTGCTTCTTCACCGTCTAAGAACTCTTCAATCACGATACGGTGACCTGCATCACCAAATGCGTTACCAGCAAGCATATCGTGCACAGCATCTTTAGCTTCAGCCAGCGTCATCGCGACAATGACACCTTTACCTGCGGCAAGACCATCAGCCTTAATAACAATCGGTGCGCCGACTTTATCCAGATACGCCAAAGCAGGTTCGATTTCAGTAAAATTTTGGTAAGCGGCTGTCGGTATTTTGTGACGAGCTAAAAAGTCTTTCGTAAAAGCTTTCGAACCTTCGAGCTGTGCGGCGCCTTGAGTCGGACCGAAAATGGTTAGCCCTGCTTTTTGGAACGCATCAACGACCCCAATGACCAGTGGTGCTTCTGGGCCAACAATCGTTAGGCCGATTTGTTGCTCTTTCGCAAATTTTAATAATCCATCGATATCCGTTGCTGAGATAGCCACGTTTTCAAGATTAGGCTCTAATGCAGTTCCAGCATTACCCGGAGCCACATAAACTTTGTCAGCAAGTGGTGACTGTGCGGCTTTCCATGCTAGGGCGTGTTCACGACCACCGCCACCAATAATTAAAATATTCATACTTAACTCCACATGATTAATGGCGGAAATGGCGCATATTAGTGAAAATCATGGCGATGCCGTGCTTGTTAGCCGCTTCAATCACTTCGCTATCGCGGATTGAACCACCTGGCTGGATCACACAGGTCACGCCAACGGCTGCCGCTGCATCAATACCGTCACGGAACGGGAAGAATGCGTCGGAGGCCATTGCACAACCTGCAACTTCTAAGCCTTCATCTGCGGCTTTAATACCTGCAATTTTCGCAGAATACACTCGGCTCATTTGCCCTGCACCAATGCCAATAGTCATATCATTTTTGGCATAAACAATCGCGTTCGACTTAACGAATTTAGCGACTTTCCAACAGAATAGGGCATCTTTAAATTCACGCTCAGTGGGTTGGCGTTTAGTCACAACACGTAGCTCGTCAGGTTCAACCATACCAAGGTCACGGTCTTGGACCAATAAACCACCGTTAACACGTTTAAAATCTAATCCTGCAACAGGTTTATCCCACTCACCACATGTAAGAACACGCACATTTTGCTTGGTCGCTAATACTGAAAGAGCATCATCGGCAACCGTTGGTGCAATAATAACTTCTACAAATTGGCGCTCAATAATCGCTTCTGCTGTTGCCTTATCAAGCTGACGGTTAAAGGCAATGATGCCACCAAATGCAGACGTTGGATCCGTTTTAAACGCGCGATCGTAAGCTGCATGAATATTATTACCAATAGCAACACCGCAAGGGTTGGCATGTTTGACGATAACGCAGGCTGGCTCTTCGAAAGATTTAACACATTCTAAAGCGGCGTCTGTATCAGCAATATTGTTATAAGAGAGAGCCTTACCTTGCAGCTGTGTCGCCGTGGCGATTGATGCCTCTTTTGGGTTCTCTTCTATATAAAAAGCGGCATCTTGGTGACTATTTTCACCGTAACGCATGTCTTGTTTTTTGATAAAGTTTAAATTCAACGTACGAGGGAAACGTCCCGATGGTTGCGTTGTATCGCCATAATAAGGGGTGACTAATTCGCCAAAGTAGTTGGCTATCATACTGTCATAAGCGGCAGTATGTTCGAACGCTTTAATAGCAAGGTCAAAACGAGTAGACCAATTTAAAGAGTTATCGTGGTTATCCAATTCTTCAATGATTTTTTCATAATCATTGCTGTTTACAACAATCGCGACATCTTTATGGTTTTTAGCGGCTGAGCGCACCATTGTGGGGCCGCCGATATCGATATTTTCAACAGCATCTTCTAGGGTGCAGTTAGGCTTAGCGACGGTTTGTGCAAAGGGGTACAGATTGACAACAACCATATCAATCGGTTCGATATTATGTTGCTGCATAATGGCATCATCAATGCCACGACGACCTAAAATGCCACCATGAACTTTTGGGTGAAGTGTTTTAACACGACCATCCATCATTTCAGGGAACCCTGTATAGTCTGAAACTTCGGTGACTTTTAACCCTGACTCGGCAAGTAGTTTTGCGGTTCCACCTGTAGAGAGCAGTTCAACACCTCGTTGTGAAAGCGCTTTAGCGAATTCAACAACACCTGTTTTATCAGAAACACTGAGCAGGGCACGACGAATAGGACGAAGCTGTTGCATGAGATAGATCCCTTGGATAAGAAAGCAATAAAACCGTAAGAGTTAGTTTAAAGCGTAAAAACGACGCTTCTTATATATACCTATTTCTGCTGTAACTGTTTAATCACATCAAAATATCAATAGATAGAGATAAGCCACTAACAATTTCAGAACATAAAAATAAAATCAACGATGAATTTTCATGCTAATTGTAACGCAATCGTTTGCGTAATGCGCGTTATATTTTAATTATTTTTATGGTTGTGGATAACTTTGTGGGTAAATCTGTATAAAGGTGCGTTTTGCTGTGGAATGCAGCAATCGAATAAAAAAGTGATAAAAAGGGG